>DASXXS010000319.1:0-2765 GCA_036502925.1 Xanthobacteraceae bacterium | reverse complement strand
AAGCTGATCCAGGGAATGACCGGCTGCGGCAACGCCGAGCCGGGCGGCTGCTTCATCACCGGCCATGACGTGAACACCGGCGAGGAGCTGTGGCGGGTCTGGACCATCGCGCATCCGGGCGATCCCAACGATGCGACCTGGAACGGGCTGCCGCTGGAGAGCCGCTTCGGCGCCTCGGCCTGGATGCCGGGCAGCTACGATCCCGAGCTCAACACGATCTATTACGGGACCGGCCAGCCCTATCCGTGGATTTCCGAGATGCGCGGCACGCTGCCCAAGAAAGACGGACTCGACAACAGCGCGCTCTATTCCGACTCGACCCTTGCCATCGATCCCGACAACGGGAAGCTCAAGTGGTACCATCAGTATCTGAAGGACGACACCTGGGATCTCGATTACGTCTACGAGCGCATCCTGGTCGATCTGCCGGTCAACGGCGAGACCCGCAAGGCGCTGGTGACCACCGGCAAGCTCGGCATCATCGAGGCGATCGATCGCGTCAACGGCCAATGGCTGTGGGCGAAGGAGACGGTGCCGCAGAACGTGGTGCAGAGCTTCGATCCCAAGACCGGCGAGAAGACCATCAGCGTGTCGGCCGTTCCCCATATCGGCCAGACCACCGTCAACTGTCCGGCCGATCCCGGCAGCCGCGGCTGGCCGGCCACTGCCTATAGTCCCAAGACGCAAATGCTCTACCTGCCCCTCAACGAGTTCTGCTCGAAGACAACGCCGGTGCCGCTCGATCCCGGCCAGGCCTATACGGGCGGCGGCCGCGCGGTCTTCGATCGCACCACGGTCCCCAACAGCGACGGCAATATCGGTCGCGTCGACGCCATCAAGCTCGCCGATCGCAGCCAGGCCTGGTCGCATCGGCAACGCTCGCCGGAGACCAGCGCCATGCTGCCCACCGGCGGCGGTGTCGTGTTCACCGGCACCTTGGACCGCATGTTCCGCGCCTTCGACGACACCACCGGGCAGGTGCTGTGGGAGACCCGTACCAACAACGCCATCAACGGCTTCCCGGTCACCTTTATGGCCAACGGCAAGCAATATGTCGCGGTGGCGACCGGCAACGGCTCGAGCCAGATGCGATCGCTCAACACGCTCACGCCGGAAATCGGTATTCCCGACGGCGGCTCGGTGCTCTGGGTGTTCGCCCTGCCGGACAAATGAGGGCTTGCCGAAGGACGCGCGGGACAAGCATGGCGCGCGGGAGAGGGAGCCGCGCCGTCACGCTCATCGGCGGGCTCCTCGCTTGGCTGATGCCGGCGCTCGCGCTCGCGCAGACGCCCTTCGTGCAAGACGAATGGAAATACGGCCGGCGGCAGGACGGCGCGACCCTGCACTACTGCGTCGACGAGCGCGATCCCGACCTGCCGGTCGCCCGCAAGATCGGCGAGGCCGTCGCGGGCGCCCTGCTGCTGGAGGGCAAGGAGCACGTGGTCGGCGAGGATTGGTCCGGCGAGGACATCGACCAGATCTATCAGGTGCTGCTCGAGACCTGCGACGTTTTCCTCGGCTTCAAGCTCATCGCGGACGCCTATCCGGACTGGTTGACCATCACGCGCGGATATTATCGCGCCGCCTATGTGTTGGTGACCGCCGAGGCGGATTGGAAATCGCTCGCCGACGTGCCGTTGCCGCGGGTGATCGGGGGCACCATCGGCACCAGCGCCGACCTGCGGTTGATGCAGTACCTGGCGGCGCTGAAGCCTTCCGAACGCTGGCCGCACTATCCGGTGGCGTCCGACGAAGCCGCGCTGCGCGATGTCGTCGGCGGCAAGCTCGCGGCGGCGCTGGTCTGGGGGCCGTCGTTCTGGGGGCTGCAAAAGGCCGATCCGGCCTTCGCCAGGCTGCGGATCATCGCGCCCAAGCCGCTGCCGGCTTCGAGCGTGGATGTCGGGGCCGTGATGCTGGCACGGGAAACCTTCCTGCGCGCCAACCTCGATCAGGCGATTGCCGCCCTGACGGCGGATGGAACCATCGCGGCCATTCTCAAGGCTTTCAGCTTCCCGGCCGCGCCGGTACGGTAATGTCGTGATTCCGAAGCCTCTCACTTGTCCCGGGCGCAGCGCAGCACCTCTTGGTGGTGCGCTGCAGACCCGGGACCGTTCCACACGCCGGCGTTTGGAACGGTCCCGGCTCAAGGCCGGGACAAGTGTCGGAGACGCATAACATCGCCGCCCCGCCGCCAATGAGCCCGCCGTGATCGCAGCCCCGGTACCCGCGGTCGAGATCGACCACATCAGCAAGCGCTACGGCCGCACGCTGGCGCTCGACGAGGTGACATTCGGCGTTGGCCGCGGCGACGTCTTCGCGCTGCTCGGTCCCAACGGCGCCGGCAAGACCACGCTCCTGCATATCCTGTGCACCATCCTGCGGCCCGACAGCGGCACCGCGCGCATCGGCGGCGCCGATGTAGTGAAGAATCCGCTCGGCGCGCGCCGCAGTCTCGGTGTCGTGTTCCAGGAGCCGAGCCTGGACGACCGTCTGACCGTTACGGAGAATCTTGAATTCCATGGCCTCGTCTACGGCGTCCCGCAGGCGGTGCGGCACGCGCGCATCGGCGAGTTGCTGGCGCTGGTGGAGCTCGAAAAGTGGGGCGGCGCGCTGGTGCGCACATTGTCCTCCGGCATGAAGCGAAGACTCGAGATTGCCCGCGCGCTCATCCATGATTCCAGCATTCTCTTTCTCGACGAGCCGACCGCCGGCCTCGATGCGCAATCGCGCGAGCGCATATGGCAATATCTCGACAAAGTGCGCAG
>DASXXS010000318.1:0-7791 GCA_036502925.1 Xanthobacteraceae bacterium | reverse complement strand
CGTGCCATCAGGGCGTTTTACGCCCGTCTGCGACGGGCTATGGAGAAGGTCGGGATGAGGGGGCGCTTCCACGAGTCTGAGCCTGTGGAAACGCCCCCTCACCAGACCGAGTTCTGGTTTTCCCTCGCCGCATGCTGCCCTCTCCCCGCAAGCGGGGCGAGGGAAGCCGCACTGCTCGGCAATCGCAGCAAGTTGAAGCGGAAATCAGCCCCAATTTTGCGCAACCTGGCGGCAATTCGGATTTATTGAATACCCGCGTGCTACATTTGTACCGCAACAGCGAGAAGCCAATCCGATGACGATGATGAGTGGGGGAGCCGGGCGTTTGATGTGGTCGAGCAGGTTCAGCCCGGAGCGGCCGCAGATCCGCAAGCCGGTGAACTGGCCGCGGGTCGGCGCGTTCTTCCTGCCCTATTGGCGGGCGGAGCTCATGACCCTCGCCTGCATCCTCGCGGCTGCCGTGCTCGGCCTGCTGCCGCCGCTGTTCACCAAATACCTGATCGACGACGCGATCCCGGCCGGCTCGATGCAGGCCGTCCTCATCGGCGTCGGCGGCATGATCGGCGCGGCGCTGCTGGCCGGCCTCATCGGCGTCTATCAAGGCTATCTCAATTCCCTGGTCGGCGAAGGGATCATGCGCGACATCCGCACCAGCATGGTCGCGCACCTGCACCGCATGTCGCTGTCGTTCTTCACCGACACCAAGACCGGCGAGATCATGAACCGCGTCTCCAGCGACGTGGACAACGTCGACAACATCGTGACCGGAACCTTCGTCTCGATCGTGACCAATGTCGCCACGATGCTGACGACGATCGTGACGATCTTCATCCTCGACTGGCGCCTGGCCCTGCTCGCGCTCGTGGTCGTGCCGCTGATGATCCTGCCGCTCTCGCCGATCGGGCGCCGCATGTACGCGATCCGCAAGCAGACCCGCGAGCGGCGCGACGAGATCGAGAGCCTCACGCAGGAGACGCTCTCGATCTCCGGCATCGTGCTGATGAAGTCGTTCGTGCGCGAGCCGTTCGAGCAATCGCGCTTCTACGATTCGGCGACCCGCCTCATGGACCTCGAAATTCGCCTGGTGATGGTCGGCCGGTGGTTCATCGGCGCGATCAACGCCATGGTGACCATCGGGCCGGCGCTGGTGTGGGTCGGCGGGGCGTGGCTCGCGATCCATGGCGGCCTCACCATCGGAACGATCGTCGCCTTCGTGGCCTATTTCGGCCGGCTCTACACCCCGGCCTCGGCGCTTGCCGGCGTGCAGGTGCAGATCGTCAGCGCGCTGGCGGTGTTCGAGCGCATCTTCGACTATCTCGACATGCCGGTGGAAGGCGTGCCGGAGCGCGCCGGTGCGATCGAGCTGCCCCGCGTCAACGGCGGCATCGAGTTCAAGGCGGTGACGTTCTCCTACGACCCGTCCCGACCCGTGCTGCAGGATGTCAGCTTTCGGGTCGCGGCCGGGCAGACCGTGGCCTTCGTCGGCCCCTCGGGCGCCGGCAAGACCACGATCACGAACCTCGTCCCGCGTTTCTACGACACCCGCTCCGGCGCGGTGCTGATCGACGGCATCGACGTGCGCGACGTGACCCTGGCCTCGTTGCGGCGCGACGTCGGGATCGTGGCCCAGGAGACCTACCTGTTCCACGACACGATCGCGGCCAATCTGCGCTACGGGAAGCTCACGGCGACCGACGCGGAGCTGATCGCGGCGGCAAAGGCGGCGAACATCCACGACTTCATCGCTTCGCTCCCGGACGGCTACCAAACGATGGTCGGCGAGCGCGGCCACAAGCTCTCGGGCGGCGAGCGCCAGCGGCTCGCGATCGCGCGCGTCCTGCTCAAGGATCCGCGAATTCTGATCCTGGACGAGGCGACCAGCTCGCTCGACTCGCACAACGAAGCGATGATCCAGTCCGCGCTCGAAGAGCTGATGCGCGGCCGCACCAGCCTGGTCATTGCGCACCGGCTCTCGACCATCCTCAAGGCCGATGTGATCTTCGTGGTCGAAGGCGGACGCATCGTCGAGAGCGGGAGCCATGCGGTCCTGCTCGCGCGCGGCGGCCCCTACGCGCGCCTCTACTGGCAGCAGTTTCACGACCAGAAACTTTCGCCGGCTTAGTGTCGTGACTCTAATGTTTGTTTTGGGCGTCTCCCGGCGCACGGCGGTCTCCTTCTCCCCGCGCGCCATCAGGGCGTTTACGCCCGTCTGCGACGGGCTATGGAGAAGGTCGGGATGAGGGGGCCTCTCCGCGAGTCTGAGCTCGCGGAAGCGCCCCCTCACCAAGCCGAGATCTGGTTTACCCTCGGCGCGTGTTGCCCTCTCCCCGCAATCGGGGCGAGGGATGCCGCACCAATCCGCGGAGCGGCTCGATCTGCCGAGAGACTTCGCGTGGGCACGGCCTTTGCCCACCCTACGCGCACTGCTCGGCAATCGAAGCCAGTGTCAGACAGCGCCGTCACACCGTTTCGCGCACGGGCGCGGCGGGGGCGCGTGCGGGCGCCGGCTTGCGCGGCCGCCGCGTGCGCCAGCGTGCGCACACGAGATCGAGCACGACCACGCCAAGGCCGGCCGCCAGCACATACCAGCCCGGCCGCACCATATCGAGATTGTTGAGGTCGAAATCGAACGCCGTCTGCAGCACCACCAGCGGCGAAACATTGAACGCGATCGCGATGCCGATCGCCTCACCCGCGAAGGTCAAGGCCGCGGCCGCGACGCTCAGCACCAGCAGCAGCCAGGCCGGCAGCTCGCCCGGCCGCGTCCAGCGCCAGGCGATGAGACGATAGCCCATGAGCCAGGTGAACAGTCCCGCCACCAGGGTCGGCACGCTCACGTCGAGCTTGGTCTGTTGGAAGAAATGCACGAGCGCCAATATGGCAATGAGGTAGACCAGCTGATTGAGCCGCCGCCAACGCAGGCCGCCAAGCGCCCGCACCATGCCGTCGGTCGAAGTCGCCGCCAGTACGGCGAGGCCGAGCAAAGCGGTGAAGCCGATGGTGAGATAGACCCGCAACGCGATCTCGCTCGCCACAGTGACCAGGTCGAACATCTGATCGACGACGTAGAGGGTAATATGCGCGACGCCGTAGCAGAAGGCACCGACCCCGATCATGCGGCGCACATCGACGAGCTGGCCAAAGCGCGCGATCCGCCGCAGCGGCGTGACCGCGAGCGACAGCAACAGGAACATGAGCATCCAAAAGCCGGCGCGGTGGATCAGGTCATTGACCGGGCGGGCTTCGAACCGGATCTCGGTCTGCCAGGCCACGATGGCGAGCGCGATCGGCCAAAGCAGGAGCGCAAGCGTGGCAATGCGAAGGGCGGACAGGCGGCCGCGCGAATCACGCCAGATCTCGATCGACGACGTCATGGCTGATGCCGGCACATTTTGCGGCGCAATGGAGACGGGTTCCGCTTCCTCTGCACGCGCTCTAGCACACCGGCCCGAGCGCTGCCCAGAGCGCGATACGAAATGTGAACGCAGGTGACCGGCGCCGGCGATCGAAGCGCGGCCCCGCGTTGAATGGCGCGGCTGCCGTACGATCACGTCAGGGACGCGGGACGTTCCACTCCTTCTCCCCGCTGCGCCATCAGGGCGTCTACGCCCGTCTGCGACGGGCTATGGAGAAGGTGGGATGAGGGGGCGCTTCCGCGAGTCTGAGCGTGTGGAAGCGCCCCTTCACCAGGCCGAATTTGAGTTTTCCTCCGTGCCGTGTGGCCCTCTCCCCGCACGCGGGGCGAGGGAAGCCTCACGCCGGGCCAGGGAGTGAAGCGCGGCCTCGCGTTGAATGGCGCGGCTGCCGCGCGATCACGTCAGGGACGCGGGACGTTTCACTCCTTCTCCCCGCTGCGCCATCAGGGCGTCTACGCCCGTCTGCGACGGGCTATGGAGAAGGTGGGATGAGGGGGCGCTTCCGCGAGTCTGAGCGTGTGGAAGCGCCCCCTTCACCAGGCCGAATTTGGGTTTTCCGCCGCGGCGTGTGGCCCTCTCCCCGCGCGCGGGGCGAGGGAGGCTTCACTGCTCGGCAGTGCTGGTCCCGGTATCGCGCGGCAGGATTTCCGCCGCCCCCGGCCCTGTGCTACAACTCAACGGCAATTCAACAGCAGAGGGTCGAGACATGTGCTCCTACATCGTCAGGAAAGCCGCGCTGACCGGCAGCGCCAAGGGGCCCAATGGCTGGATGCGGATCGACACCGCGAATGTCTATTTCGATCACCCCTATCACGCGCCGCTCGACCATGCGCTCGGCATCGATTTCATCAATGCGGCGGACGGCGGGCGCGAGCGTGTCGCCGTCGAATTGAGCGCGCAATCGGCGCGCGCGCTGGTCGATCAGATCCTGGCGGCGCTGCAGAGCGGGGAAGCCGAGCACGGCGCGCAACCGGTCGCGGCGGAATGATCGCGCCGCGTCAGGCCGCGCACGCCGCGGTCAATTCGCAGACGTGCGTCACCGGCTGCGCCAGCTCGCGATCCGGCAGCGTCTCGTAACCGACGGCGCGCAGCACGCCCTTGCCCGGGCACATCTCGACCGCAAGCCGGGTGAACGGGTTGAGCACCGGCGGCGTCACCCAATCGAAGCTCCCGCGCGCGAACTCGCCGGGCCACGCCGCCAGCTGCCGCCTGCGGCTGAGGTTGCGCTCGGCGGCCTCCTCGTAGGTGCGCGTGAACAGGGCCCGGCTGGACACCCGCGCCTCCCATGCCGGCCGGGGCCGCAGCCAATCATTGGCCGCGCCGGTATCCTCCTCGCGGCTCTCGAAGTCCTGCTCGGTCCGCTCGATCACACAACGCTCGCCGCGCCGGCAGCCGGCCAGCGTATAGATCACCGGACGGGCCACCGGCGTGGTCTCGAGGCGGTGCCGCGCCTCGCTGAAGCTGCCGCAGGTCTCGAACACTTCGCGCAGGAGATGGTCGGGCGGCATGAAGCGGATGCGCCCGGTCGCCAGCGCGTTGAGGCCGATGTCGTAAGCGCGCAGCCAGGGATGCCGCGTTCGCCGCCGCAACGGCGCCTGATTGACGCAAGCCGCGAAACGGCCAGGGGCGCAAGCCGTCAGGATGCCCACGAAGCCCGGCCAGGTAACCGTGTCGAAGGCGCCGGCGGGCCCGCGCATGCGCGCGATTTCGACATGCCGGCCGAGGCCCGGAAACGGCCAGTCCAGCGTCCGCGCCAGCCACGGCGTCCCCGCTTCCTCGCGGACCAGCGCCGTGCATCCCCATTGGTAGCAGCCGTTGAGAAACCAGATGCCGGAATGGTCGAGCGCCGCGGCGATGGCGGCGATCTCCGCCACATAGGGCGAGGCGGAGCGCTCGAGCCAATGCCGCGTCACCGCATCCATCGCCGGAAGCGTCAGGCGCGCTGCGCGCGGCAGCCAGGCCAGGCAGTCGTCGCGCAGCGACTGCGCGCGGGCGCGGTCGTCGATGGCGTGGCGGACCTGCTCGCCGGGGGCGATTTCCGCGACCGGGATGGTGCCAAGCCGGGCGGTCGCTGCAGGGGTCATGTCGGCTCGCTCAATTTCCGCTGAGCTAATTCCATATCGCTTAATAATGCTTTAGTCTCCCCGGTTGCCAGCCAAAAGCAGCAGCGCATGCAAGCGCGGAGGAAGGCCCATGAACGTGATGACAAGAACCCGGTTCGAGGTCGTTCCCCTGACCAGGCACATCGGCGCCGAGCTGCGCGGCATCGATTTGCGCCACAAGCCCGACGACGAGACCATCCGGGCGATCTACCAGGCCTGGCTCGATCATCTCGTCATCATCTTTCCGGGGCAGACCCTGTCGCAGGAAGACCTGGTGCGGGTGACCGGCTATTTCGGCGAGATCGGCGAGATCGGCCGGCCGGCCAAGTATTTTCCCAAGGGCTATTCGAAGCTCCTGCCCGGCATCATGATGATCTCCAACATCCGCGAGAACGGCGAGCCGATTGGCGCGCTGCCCGATGGCGAGATGATGTTCCATCACGACATGATCCATGCCGAGATCCCGAGCAAGGCGACGCTGCTCTATTCGGTCGAGATTCCCTCCGCCGGCGGCAATACGCTGTTTGCCAGCGGCTATGCCGCGTATGACACGCTCGATCCGGCCGTCCGCAGCCGGCTCGAGGGCCGCAAGGCGCTGCACCATTACAACTACGGCTCGACGCAGAAAGGCGACAACAAGGGCACCGAGGTCTTCGGCGAATGCATGCATCCCGTGTTCCGCACCAACGAGGACACCGGCCGCAAGGCGGTCTATGTCAACCGGCTGATGACGGTCGGCATCCTCGACATGCCACAGGAGGAGAGCGCGCCGCTGCTCGAGCAGGTCTTCGACCAGGCCGAGAAGCGGGAGTTCGTCTACGAGCATGTCTGGCGGGTGGGCGACCTGCTGCTGTGGGACAACCGCTGCTCGTCCCACGCGCGCACCGATTTTCCCTCGACCGAGCGCCGGCTGATGCTGCGCACCACGGTCAAAGGCACGGTGCGGCCGTATTGAGCCGCATGGATCCGCTCGCGTGGCCGCTCGCTCGCGTCAGGGACGCATGGCCGCGCACTCCTTCTCCCCGCTGTGCCATCAGGGCGTTTACGCCAAAGCCCGCGAAGACGGGCGTAAACGCCCTGATGCTCTGCGACGGCTATGGAGAAGGTCGGGATGAGGGGGCGCTCCCGCGAGTCTGAGCCTGTGGAAACGCCCCCTCACCGAGCCGAGTTCTGGTATTCCTCAGTGCCGTGTCGCCCTCTCCCCGCAATCCCCGGATCAAGTCCGGGGGGGGCGAGGGAAGCCGCGTGCCCGCCGCTGCGCTCGAATCCTGAAGGAGCACCGTTATGAGAAGAATCTCCTCGAATGCACTCGCCACCCTCTCCTTGGTGGCGCTCATCTCGGCCACCTCGGGACTGCGCGCGGCCGACGTCACCTACGAGCGCCTGCTGCATCCCGAGCCGCAGAATTGGCTGATGAACCATCATGATTTCGGCGCGCAGCGTTTCTCGCCGCTCGCCATCATCAACAAGTCGAACGTCAAGAATCTCAAGCTTGCCTTCGCGCTTCCGCTCGGCGGCAGCTCCGGCAACGAATATGTCGAGGCGACGCCGCTGGTCGACGACGGCATGATGTATGTCACCGACGTCTGGGGCGTCGTATACAAGATCGACGTGCGCTCCGGCACTGCCGGGCGCGTCCTCTGGAAGATGGACCCGGGCCAGCAAAAGCCCGACCGCAACCGCGGCGTCGCGCTGTGGGGCAACCTGGTCATTTCGGTCGCCGGTCTCGATGCTCGGGTCATCGCCACCGACAGGGAAAGCGGACAGGTCGTCTGGGACAAAAAGCTCGGCGATCAACCCGATCTGGAACTCACGGCCGCCCCCCTGGCGCTCGAGGATTCGATCCTCATCGGCGCGTCCGGCGGCGACAACGGCGTGCGCGACTGGCTCGCGGGCATCGATCCCAAGACCGGCGACAGCAAGTGGAAGACGTTCGTGATCCCGGCACCGGGCGAGCCGGGCAGCGAGACCTGGAAAGACAAGGCCGAGGCCTGGCGCACCGGCGGCGGCGCCCTCTACGTCACCGGCTCCTACGATCCGCAGACCAATCTCACCTATTGGGGAACCGGCAATCCGGCGCCGCGATACGATTCCGCCTACCGTCCGGGCGACAATCTCTTCACCGAGAGCACTGTCGCCTTCGACGCCGCGACCGGCAAGATGCACTGGTACTTCCAGTACACGGCCAACGACAACCGCGACTATGACGCGAGCGGCTCGCAGATCATCATCGACGGCAAGGTCAACGGCGAGGACCGCAAGCTCATCGTGCA
>DASXXS010000317.1:0-3814 GCA_036502925.1 Xanthobacteraceae bacterium | reverse complement strand
GCCAGCGGGCGCAGGCTGCCGGCCCTGATGTATTCGAGCGATGACGTCATGTTGTCGAACATGACCTGCACCCGCCCGCCAAGCAGGTCGATGAGCGCAGGCGCCGAGCCCCGATAGGGCACGTGAAGCATCTTGATGCCGGTCATCATGCTGAACAGTTCGCCCGCCACGTGCTGCGGCGTCCCGCTGCCGGCCGACGCCATGTTGACCTTGCCCGGATTGGCCTGCGCGTAAGCGATGAATTCGGGCACTGTCTTCGCCGGCACCGACGGGGCCACCTCCATGACGTAGAAAGTCCGCAGCACGCCAGCGACCGGCGCGACGTCACGGATGAAATTGTAGCTGAGCTTGTCGTACAGCGTCGCGTTGATGGTGTTTGCCGGGGCAATCAGCAGAAGCGTGTAGCCGTCGGGCCCCGCATTCACGACGACCTCGGTCGCGATATTGCCGCCGGCACCTGGGCGATTCTCGATGAGGAATGGTTGTCCGAGACGCTGCGACAGCCACTGTCCGATCAGGCGCGCAAGAATATCGGTCGGCCCGCCGGCCGCAAAGCCGACGATCAGACGCACCGGCCGCGACGGATAGGCTTGCGCCCACGCGAAGCCCGACAGTGCCGGTAAAGCAGCAGCACCCGCTGCCCGATGCAGAAACGTTCTACGGGGAAGCTTCACGACGATCCCCCAGGGCTTTTGCACGCGCCGAACGTATCAGCACGTGGCACCGGCCGCGAGAGGATCGTCGCACACCCGATCGCACGCGTTCTGGCACGCCGCGCCGGCAAGATGGAAAACCGCCGGCCGAAATCACCGACGCAATGTCGACGCGGTGGCGATCGCCCCTACTCGGGCTTGATATTGCCGGCCCGGACCACCTTGCCCCATTTCTCCGTTTCAGCGGCGACGAACTTGCCGAATTCGGCGGGGGTCATCGGGGTCGGAATGCCGCCCAGATCGGTAAACCGCGCCTGCAGCTTCGGATCCGCCAGCGCCGCGTTGATTTCCGTGTTCAGCCTGGCAACGATCTCGGGGGGCGTGTTTCGCGGCGCGCCGATGCCGTACCATTGGCTCGCCTCGTAGCCCGGCACGAACTCGCCGATGGCCGGCACGTCGGGAAGCTGGTCGGAGCGCGCCGCCGTGGTCACCCCCAGCGCGCGCAGCTTGCCGGACTTGATGAGCGCGATCACCGCCGGCATGGTGCCGAAGATCACCTGCACCTGCCCACCCAGCAGATCGGCGATCGCCGGCGCCACGCCGCGGTAAGGCACGTGCAATATTCCGACGCCCGCCATGGCCTTGAACAGCTCGCCCGACATGTGATCGGGAGCGCCGTTGCCGCCGGAGCCCATATTGACCTTGCCGGGATTGGCCTTGGCATAGGCGATGAATTCCGCAACCGTCTTGGCCGGCAATGTGGGATTGACCACCATGACCAGTGGAACGCGGCCGATGCTCGCCACCGGCGCGACGTCGCGGATGAAATCGAAGCTGAGATTGTCGTAGAGGGTCGTGTTGATGGCGTTCGGCGAGTTGGCCAGCAGGAGTGTGTAGCCGTCGGGCGCCGCCTTCACCACCACCTCGGTGGCGATATTGGTGCCGGCGCCCGGCCGGTTGTCGACCACGATTTGCTGGCCCAGCCGCTCGGACAGGGATTGGCCGATCAGGCGCGCGATGATGTCGGCGCCGCCGCCGGCCGCAAAGCCGACCACCATGTGGAGCGGGCGCGCCGGATAGGTCTGCGACCAGGCGGCCGCAGGCGCCGCGATGGCGGCGCCCGCGAGATACAGGAACCGGCGGCGAACGAGATTCATCGGGGTCTCCCACTCTCTGATCGCAGGTCGGCTTAGCGCGGCCGGGATGCGACGTCGTTTGGCTGGCGTCTGTTCCGCGCGTAACCCGACATCAGCCGTCATGTCGGGTTACGCGCGGATCAAGCGCGGCGAACTTACCAAAACGCATTCGGCCGCGCTAACCCAACCTACGGACCAACAGATACTCAGGCGTCGCGCTCGGCGACGAAACGCGCGGCATCGATCAGGATCGAGGCCGCTTGCCCAAACGGCGCGAGCGCGGAGGCGGCCTCGGCCACCAGCGCGCGCAGGCGCGCCTTGGCGCCTTCGGTCCCCAGGATGCCGACCATGGTGGCCTTGCCGGCTTCGGCATCCTTGCCGGTCTGCTTGCCGACCAGCGCCGGATCGCCCTCGACATCAAGCAGGTCGTCGGCGATCTGGAACGCGCGGCCGACCGCGGAGCCATAGCGTTCCAGCGCCGCGCGCTTCGACTCCGGCGCTTCACCCAAAATGCCGCCGGACCGGCAGGCAAAGCTGAGCAGCGCGCCGGTCTTCATGGCCTGCAGCCGCACGACCTCGGTTTCGCCGAGCCGCTGCACGCGGCCGCCATCAAAGCGCCCTTCGGCCGCCAGATCGAGCATCTGTCCGCCCGCCATGCCGCCCAGCCCGGCGGCGCGCGCCAGGGCGGCGACCAGATCGACGCGCACGGCCGGATTGGGATGGGTCTCCGGCCGCGACAGAATATCGAAGGCGAAGGTCAGGAGTCCGTCGCCGGCCAGGATGGCGGTCGCTTCGTCAAAAGCCTTGTGCACCGTCGGCCGGCCGCGCCGGAGCGCATCATTGTCCATGGCCGGCAGATCGTCGTGCACCAGCGAATAGCAATGCACGCATTCGAGCGCCGCCCCCACCGAGAGAGCCTGTTGGCGCGGAACGCCGAACAAGGCCGCGCTCTCGACCACCAGAAACGGCCGAAAGCGCTTCCCGGCCCCCAGGCCGGCATAGCGCATCGCATCGAGCAGGCGCTTGGGCCGGGCCAGCTCATGCTTGACCGGCTCCGCGCCCAGCAACTGATCGAGCAGACCGTCGGTGTCCTTCGCGATTTGGTTGAGGTGGTCCTGAAATCGTCCGTTTGCGTTCACGCCTGTTCCCATCCCCTCGAGCTTTGCGCGCCTCGTTTAGCGGAACGCGATCTCATCGCCAACCCTCGAAGGGCGGATCAGGGCTGCTGCCTGCGACAAAAATACCTTACTTGGCATGATTTTACACGGCATCGACAATCCCACTATACCCCCGTATGGCCACCTCTGATCTATGGTGAACGGCAAGGCCCGATAACCCCATGCTGGCTCAAATCCTCGCCGCACTGGCGCTCGCGATCTGGCTCTACCTGCTGCTCGGACGCGGCGGATTCTGGCTGTCATCCGAGCGCGATGAGGGGAAGCTGCCGCCCCCCGACGTTTGGCCGAAGCTCGCTGTCGTCATCCCGGCGCGCGACGAGGCCGAGGGCATCGGGGCCTGCATCGGCTCGCTCCTGGAGCAGGACTATGCGGGCGAATGGACCATCGTGCTGGTGGACGATGGCTCCAGCGACGGCACCGCCGCCGCCGCGCTCGAGACTGCCGCCGCGCGCGACGCAGGACGGCGACTCGATGTCGTAGCGGGCCGTCCGCTTCCCGCCGGCTGGACGGGCAAGCTTTGGGCGCTCAAGCAAGGCATCGAGACCGCCAGGCGCAGGGCGCCGGATTACTTCCTGCTGTCGGACGCCGACATCGTCTATGCGCCCGACACGTTGAGCCGGCTGGTGGCAAGGGCGCAGACCGGCGGATTGGTGCTCGCCTCGCTCATGGTCAAGCTTCGCTGCGAGAGCCTGGCGGAGCGCGCCCTGGTGCCGGCCTTCATCTTCTTCTTCGAGATGCTCTACCCGTTCGCCTGGATCAACCGGGCGCAGGCGGCCACCGCCGGCGCCGCCGGCGGATGCATGCTGGTGCGCGCCGATACCTTGGCGCAGGCCGGCGGCATCGACAC
>DASXXS010000316.1:0-15549 GCA_036502925.1 Xanthobacteraceae bacterium | reverse complement strand
GGCTCGATCACGGCGCCGAGCCCTATTCGGTCGCTTTCGCGGAGCATGAGCATGCCCAGGGCGCGGCGCACCGGGACAACAATATGCGGGCTGCCATCATTCATGTCCTGGCCGACGCGGCCGTTTCGGTGCTGGTGATCGTCGGCCTCGTGCTCGGACGTTTTCTGGGCTGGGTCTGGATGGATCCGGTCGCCGGCATGGGCGGCGCCGTCGTGATTGCGGCCTGGTCCTACGCGCTGATCCGCGATACCGGCGCCATCCTGCTGGACATGAACCCCGACTGGGCGATGGCGGAGCGCATGCGTACGCTGATCGAGACCGATGGCGATCGCCTGAAGGATCTCCATCTATGGCGCCTTGGCCCCGGCCATTTGGGCGCCATCCTGTCGATCGCGACGACCAAGCAACGCGGGCCCGATCACTATCGGCGGATGCTCGACCGATTCCGCACGCTGTCTCATGTGACCGTCGAGGTCGAGGCGCGCTGAACTCCGTTGGATTGCATCCCGGCCGCCGCGACGCTCAGAGCCAGCACCCGCGCCACATGCAGCGGCTCGCGGCCGCTGCCGTCCTTGATCTGATGCCGGCAGGATATTCCTGACGCGACCACCAGCGTAGCGGCGTCGGCCGCCCGCACCGCCGGCAGCAACGACAGCTCCGCCATCTTGAGCGAAACCTCGATGGTGTCGGCCCCATAGCCGAACGCGCCGGCCATGCCGCAACAGCTCGACTCGACCGGCTCGACCGCAAGCCCGGGCACCAGCCGCAAGGATGCCTCGACCGCCGCCATGGTGCCGAAGGATTTCTGATGGCAATGGCCGTGCAGCAGCGCGTGCGCGGCGACCGGCGCCAGCGACGGATTGAACCTGTTCCGGCCCGCCGCGCGGGTGACGAATTCCTCGAAGCTGAGCGCATGGGCGGCCAGCCGGCGCGCCGGCTCGCTGCGCAGCAGCGCCGGAATCTCGTCGCGGAAGCCGAACAGGCAGCTCGGCTCGAGCCCGACGACATCGATGCCGCGTGTCACGTAGGGGGCGAGCGCCGCGACCGTGCGCTCAGCCTCCGCCCGCGCTTGCGCGACCAGCCCGACCGACAGAAAAGTGCGGCCGCAGCAGAGCGGGCGGGCGCCGGCGAGCGGCCGCGGCAGATGCACCCGGTAGCCGGCAGCCGCCAGAACCCGCATGGCGGCTTCGATATTCTCCGGCTCGAAATAGCGGTTGAGGGTGTCGGCGAACAACACCACGTCGCGATTTGCTTCAGCGCCTGCGCCCGGGCGCGCTGCGTCCTCGGCGCGCGGCGGATCGCGGAACCGATCCCGGCGCCAGCGCGGCAGCTTTCGCTGGGCGGCAAATCCGGTGAATTTTTCCGACAGCTTCGCCAGCGCGGCGATGTCGTTGCGCAGGTTGAGCAGGAAGGGCCATCGTGACGCGAATGGCGCGTAGCGCGGCAGATACCCGACCAGCCGGTCATGCAACGACAGCCCATGCGCGGCGGCGCGCGCGGCCTGCACCTCGATCTTCATGCGCGCCATGTCGACCCCGGTCGGACATTCGCGCCGGCAGGCCTTGCAGGAGACGCAGAGCCGCATGGTCTCCGCCATCTCGTCGGAGGCAAACGCGCCCTTGCCGAGTTGGCCCGTGATGGCGAGCCGCAGCGTGTTGGCGCGCCCGCGCGTCACGTCCCGCTCCTCGCGGGTCACCCGATAGCTCGGGCACATCACGCCGGCGCCGGTCGAGCGGCAGGCGCCGTTGTTGTTGCACATCTCGACCGCGCCCTGGAAACCGGTGCCGGCACCCGGATAGGCGGACCAGTCGAGCTGCGTGCGCATCGCGGCGGCATGATAGCGCGGCCCGTAGCGGAACAGGTTGCGGTCGTCGAATTTCGGCGCCCGCACGATCTTGCCGGGATTGAACAGGCCGTCTGGATCGAAGCGGTCCTTCACCTCCGCGAAGGCGCCGGCCAGGCGCTCCCCGAACATCGACGCGTGGAACTCCGAGCGCACGATGCCGTCGCCGTGCTCACCCGAATGGGAGCCCTTGAAGCCGCGCACCAGCGCGAACGCCTCCTCGGCGATCGCCCGCATGGCGGCGACGTCCTGCTCGCGCCGCAGGTTGAGCACCGGCCGCACATGCAGGCAGCCGACCGAGGCATGCGCGTACCAGGTGCCGCGGGTCCCGTGCTTTTCGAAAATGCCGGTCAGCTTGGCGGTATAGTCGGCGAGATGCTCGAGCGGAACGGCGCAATCCTCCACGAAGGAGATCGGTTTGCCGGCCTCCTTCATGGACATCATGATGTTGAGCCCGGCCGTGCGCATCTCGGTGACCGCGGCCTGCAGCCTGGGATCGAGGACCTCCACGACGCCGCCCCATTGCGCGCCGGCGTTCTGCCAGGAGAATCCGAAATCGTGCATCAGCTCGTCGAGCCGCCGCAGGCGCCGCGCATTCTCCCCCGGCTCGCTTTCGGCGAACTCGACGAACAGGATGGCCTCCGGATCGTTGCGCACGACGGCGTCGACGGTCGGCTGGAACATGGCGATGTCGCGCGCCAGGCCGAGCATGGTGCGATCGACAAGCTCGACCGCGATCGGGCCGAGCTTGACGATATGCTGGGCCATCTCCATCGCGCGGTGGAAGCTGCCGAAATGGCAGGCGCCGACGGCGCGCGGTCCGATCAGCGGCGCGAGCTTGAGCTCGATCTGCGTCGAGAAGGCGAGCGTGCCCTCCGATCCGACCAGGATATGCGCGAGATTGAGATCGTTGCGGCCGGGCACCAGGGCATCGAGGTTATAGCCGCCGACCCGCCGCTGCACCTTCGGGAACCTGGCCTCGATCTCATCCGCCTGCGCGGCCGCGAGCCGGAGCAGGCCGTGCGCCAAGGGGCGCAACGGCGAGGCGGCCGGAATATTCGACAGATCGCGCGCGATCGGGCCGAAATGCGCGCGGCTGCCGTCGGCCAGCACCGCATCGATCGACTGGACGTTCTCGCGCGTATTGCCGTAGCGGAGCGAGCGGGCGCCGCAGGAATTGTTGCCCACCATGCCGCCGATGGTGGCGCGCGAAGCGGTCGAGATGTCGACCGGAAACCACAGGCCGTGCGGCTTGAGCCGCCGGTTGAGCTCGTCGAGCACGATGCCGGGCTCGACCCGGCAGCGGGCGTTGGCGACGTCGAGCTCGATGACATGATCGAGATATTTCGAGCAGTCGATGACGAGCGATTCGTTAACCGTCTGTCCGGACTGCGAGGTGCCACCGCCGCGCGCCAGCACCGTGACGCCCTCTTCCCGCGCCAGGGCGATGGCCCGCTCGGCCTCCGCGATCGTACGCGGCAAAACGACGCCCACCGGCATCATCTGGTAGTGCGAGGCGTCGGTCGCATAGCGGCCGCGGGTGAAGCGGTCGAACCGCACCTCCCCGGCAAGCTCCCCCTGGAGCCGCCGTTCGAGCCCGGGCCGTAGGGTCGCAGCCATGGTGCCGTCCCGATCCGTTCAAAAATCTCGCTCGCCCGGCCGGCGGGCCGAGCGAGATCGAGCGCCAAGAGGCTTGACTGACTCTCGCATTCGTCCTTCATGGCGGCAAGTTGCGGACCGCTTCAAGGGCGCATATCCGCGCGAGCGCGACCGCTGCCATTTCAACGTGTTGAATCCACCTGCTTTCCAAGGAAACGCCTGATGAGCAAGAACGCCTCGCGCATGGCCGGCCGCCACTTCCTGCAAATTCCGGGACCGACCCAAATACCGGACCGCGTCCTGCGGGCGATGGATACGCCGATCATCGACCACCGCGGCCCGGAATTCGCCGCGCTCGCCAAGCGTGCGCTCGAAGGCATCAAGACCATCTTCAAGACCGCCAATCCGGTCGTCATCTATACGGCGACCGGCACCGGCGCCTGGGAGGCCGCCCTGGTCAACGCACTCTCTCCCGGGGACCGCGTGCTGATGGTGGAGACCGGCCAGTTCGCCACGCTGTGGAAGAACATGGCGGTCAAGCTCGGGCTCAAGCCTGAATTCATCGCCACCGACTGGCGCATCGGCGCCGACCCGGCCACGATCGAGGATCACCTGCGCAAGGACAAGGCGCACGAGATCAAGGCGGTCTGCGTGCTGCACAACGAGACCGCGACCGGTTGCCTGTCGCCGATCGCCGCCATCCGCAAGGCGATCGACGCCGCCGGCCACCCGGCGCTGTTCATGGTCGACACGATTTCCTCGCTGGCCTCCACCGACTACCGCCATGACGAATGGGGCGTGGATGTCAGCGTGGGCGGCGCGCAGAAAGGCCTGATGCTGCCGCCCGGCATGTCGTTCAACGCCGTCAGCGACAAGGCGATAGCGGCGGCGAAGAGCTCGAAGTGCCCGAAGTCCTTCTGGTCCTGGGAGGACATGCTCACCATGAACAAGATCGGCTTTTTTCCCTACACGCCGGCCACCAACATGTTGCATGGCCTGGTGGTCGCGATCGACATGCTGCATGAGGAAGGGCTCGAGAACGTGTTCGCCCGCCACGACCGGCTCGCCGAGGCGACGCGGCGGGCGGTGCGCGCCTGGGGTCTCGAGATCATGTGTCGCGATCCGAAATACTATTCGCCCACCGTCACTGCCGTGATGGTGCCGGAAGGCCACGACGCCGACGCCTTCCGCAACCTCGCGCTGGAGCATTTCAATATTTCCTACGGCATGAGCTTCGGCCGCTTCGCCGGCAAGATGTTCCGCATCGGTCATCTCGCCGACACCAATGATGCCACCATTCTCGGCGCGCTCGCCGCCACCGAGATGGGGCTGTCACTGGCGGGAATTCCGCATCGCAAGGGCGGCGTGCAGGCCGCGATGGACTATCTGATTTCCGTGCACGCGAGCCCGGCGCGGGCGGCGGCGGAGTAATTCCGCGCTGGTACCGGGCGTAACGCAGCAACGCGCTTACTGAGCCTTGTCCCGGGCTTGACCCGGGACCGTACCAACCTCGGAGCTTGGAACGGTCCCGGCTCAAGGCCGGGACAAGTATGCCGCAGACACCCGCCTACGCCGCGATCTTCACATATTCGAAATCGCCCGGCTTGTTGTCGATGCCGACGCGCGGCGGCGCGATCCAGCCCGCGAACCGGCCGGGCTCGGTGACCGGCTTCATCAGGCTCGCAATGAAATCGCCGTCCTGGCTCGAGGGCAGCCAGTCGTCCTGGCTCCTGCTCCAGGCGGTGTCATCGAGAATCTGCCCGCGCGGCGAAACCTTGAGATCGCGGAACTCGCCGATCTGGCGGTGGAAGGCGACGTGCGGCAGCTCGAGCCGAAACGCAACGCCGGCCTTCTCGATGATCTTGTTCCAGCGATCCAGGCCGTGCTGGCAATCACGGGTGTAGTCGTCGCGCAGCCGCATGTTGATCGCGGTCAGCGCCGGCTCATCGACGCGCGTGATGCGGCCGTCCACCAGCTTGAGCACCGGATAGGTCGCGTGCTCGAGCCTGTGGTCGTCGTCGATCTTGGTCTCGCGCAAGCGGCCCTTGATGCCGCAGCTGAAGGCGTTGGCGGCGTTGGTCGAGACCTCCGATCCGAACAGATCGAGCGAAAGCGAATAGTGCAGGTTGAGCTTCTTCTGCATGGTCGGCAGGTCGATGACGCCGAGGCCGCGCACTTTCTCGATGTCGCTCGGATCCTCGACGCCTGCCTCTCGCATCGCCTCGCAGGTGCGCTGCAGCATGCGGCCGATGCCGGTCTCGCCCACGAACATGTGGTGCGCCTCCTCGGTCAGCATGAAGCGGCAGGTGCGCGAGAGCGGATCGAACCCCGACTGGGCGAGGCTCTCCAGCTGCATCTTGCCGTCGCGGTCGGTGAAGAACGTGAACATGTGAAACGACAGCCAGTCCGGGGTCGCCTCGTTGAAGGCGCCCAGCATGCGCGGCTTGTCGGCGCTGCCGGAGCGGCGCTGCAGGAGCTCTTCGGCCTCCTCGCGGCCGTCGCGGCCGAAATATTTGTGCAGCAGATAGACCATGGCCCACAGGTGCCGCGCTTCCTCGACATTGACCTGGAAGACGTTGCGCAGGTCGTAGAGCGAAGGCGCGGTCTTGCCGAGGTGGCGCTGCTGCTCGACCGAGGCCGGCTCGGTATCGCCCTGGATCACCACCAGGCGGCGTAGCATGGCGCGGTACTCGCCCGGCACCTCTTGCCAGGCATCCTGCCCATAGTGCCGCCCGAAGGGGATCTTGCGGCCCGCTTCCTTGGGGGCCAGCAAAATTCCCCAACGGTATTCGGGCATGCGCACATAATCGAACTTGGCCCAGCCCTTGGGGTCGACCGAGACGGCGGTGCGCAGATAGACCTGGGAATCCTGGAAGCCATCCGGCCCCATCTGCATCCACCAATCGACAAAACCGGGGTGCCAGACCTCGAGCGCCCGCAGCACCTGCCGGTCTTCGCTCAAGCCGACATTGTTGGGGATTTTGGTCGAGTAATCGACATTGCCGGTCCCGGTCGGTTCACCCATGGCGCGCTCCTATGGCGGAGGACGGAGGACGGACGACAGAGGACAGATGGCTTAGGGTCGGCTGAGATAGTTCCAAACCTTCGATATTCTGTCCTCTGTCGTCCGCCTTAAACCCTTCTGGTATCGAAGTTCGGCTTCTTGCCGGTGCCGTAGCGGCGCAACGCGCCCTCTGCGCCGACCGCATTGGGTCTTTGGAAAATCCAGTTCTGCCACGCCGTGAGGCGCGCAAAGATTTTGGATTCCATGGTTTCCGGGCCGCCGAACCTCAAGTTCGCTTCGAGGCCGGTGAGCCCGTCAGCCGAGAAGCTGGCGCGCTCCTCGAGGAACACCCGCACCTCGTCGTCCCAATCGATGTCGTCGCGCGCAAAGGTCACCAGGCCCAGCCGTTCGGCCGCCGGCGCCTCCAAGAGCTTGCCGCGCTCGGCCTTGGCTCGCTCGAGATCGGCCGGATCGGCCAGGAAGCGGCTGGCCAGCCGCGACAATCCGTTGCTCATCGGATAGGCGCCGAAATTCACCTCCGCGAGCGCGATGGCGGCGGGCGGGCCGTTATCGCCAGCGCGGGCGCCGATCAGCATGTAGGAGCGGTCGGTCGCGAGCACGAGCTCGGCCAGCGTGCCGGCAAAGCAGGAGCCCGGCTCGACCAGCGCCACCAGGCTGCGGGACGTGAGGTCGACGCGCTTGAGCACGCGCTTCCACAACGCCCTGATCTCGCGCGCCAGCCAATGCTCCTTGTTGACGTCGAGGAACGCGTCATAGGCCAGGGCCAGACGCGGATCGCCGGACGACTTGAACACGATCGCCGCGATCGAGAGCTCGTTCGCCCGAATGTCGAGAACGGCGTCATCGAGCTCGCGCGCGAGGCGCAGCGGCCAGAAATCGGCGCCCTGCGCCACCATGTCGGCGGCCAAGCGCGGCACCGGCGCGGCCGGCCCGCGCAGCGTCACGGTGGCGCGCCGCTCCGCCCGCGCCAGCTCGACCGACAGCGAGCCGTATTCGGTCCCATGCTCCGAACGCGTGCGCGCGAGCGGATCGAGCTTGATGCCGCGCGCGCCGGCCGGACGGTGGGACTTGGCGGAAAATTCCCGCACCCGGCGGGCCACGCATTCTTCGAGCTTCGAATTGGGCACCACCTCGTCGACCAGCCGCCAGTCGACCGCGCGCTTGCCCTTGATGCCTTCCTCGGTGGTGCAGAAGAAATCGGCGTGGTCGCGCCTCACCTTGCGCTTGTCGGTCAAGCGGGTGAGGCCGCCGGTGCCCGGCAAGACCGCCAGCAGCGGCAGCTCCGGAAGCGATACCGCCGCGGAACCATCGTCGACCAGCACGATGTGATCGGCCGCCAAGGCAAGCTCATAGCCGCCGCCGGCCCCCGTTCCATTGATCACGCAGATGGTCTTGAGGCCGGAAGCCTCGCTCGCATCCTCGATGCCGTTTCTGGTCTCATTGGTGAACTTGCAGAAATTGACCTTATGGGCATGGGTGGCGGCGGCCAGCATGCGGATATTGGCGCCGGCGCAGAACACCCGCGGCTTGCCGGAGCGCAACAGGATGACCCTCACCTCCGGGTGCTCGAAGCGCAGCCGCTCCAGCGCGTCGGCGAGCTCGATATCGACGCCGAGATCATAGGAATTGAGCTTGAGCTCGTAGCCTTCGAACAGGGCGCCCTTCTCGTCCACATCCATCAGCAATGTGGCGACCTCGCCGTCGAGCTTGAGCTTCCAATGCCGGTAGCGCGACGGATCGGTCTGGAAATCGATCCGCGTCCTGCCGCCGGTCATCCTCGGCTCGCTGTCGGCCATCTGGTGCCCTTTGAGGGTTTTCCGCTCCACATGCATTGCATGCCTGCCTCGATGCCGGCAAGGCAGTGCGCCGCTCCCGTGCGGCGCCGGCTCAGCCGCTGCGGCAGCGGCACGTCACTTCATGCATTCAAGAAGAAGTCGGTCGCCCAGAGCTGATCGAGCCTGGCGATGGCCTCGGGCGGCAACGGTCCGCGCTCGACCGCCGCCAGCGCCTCGTCCAGCTGGGCAAGCTCGGTAACCCCGATCACCCGGCTCGACAGATCCCGATTGCCGAGCGTGAACCGCAAGGCGGCCTGCGCCGGGGTTCCATGGCTCGATCCGAGCGCAGCCCGCACCGCCGCCGCGCAGCGCACCTCGTTGTCGAGATCGGTGTCCGAGGTCATCATGGCCAGCCGGGCGGGCCGCCGCGGGCTCGCCAACGGGCCGCCGGCCCAGATCCGGATGGCCAGCATGCCCATGTTCAAGCGCCAGCATGCCGCCATGATGCGGCAGAACTTCTGGCCCTTCCATTCCGCCGGGGTGCGCGACCAGGCGGCGCTCGGATTGATGGCGTTGTAGTAGATCTGGGCGGCGTCGAAGCGGCCGCTCTCGATCACCTCCAGGCAGGCGCTGGTGCTGCCGACCGCGCTGATGCCGCCTGATTGGACGAGCCCCTGCTCCTTGAGCCGGTCGAAGGTGTCGGCCACGGGGCCGAGAGCCTCGCGGGTCGACACGGGCGGACGGTCGCCGACCGCGGTACCGATCTGATTGTGCAGCTGGAGCAGCGCCACCCGGTCGAGCTGCAAGCGCTTGAGGCTCTGTTCCAGGCTGCGCTCGATGGCGCCGGCGATGTCGGCCATGTCGTCGCGGTCGAGCCGCACCTTGGTGGAGACATGCGGCCGCGGCGACAGCACCGCGACATGGCGTCCGATGGTTTCTTCCGAGGCTCCGTCGCCATAAAGTGGCGCCGTGTCGATCCAGTTGATGCCCCCCGCCACCGCGCGCTGCAGCGCCGCCCAGCGGGTCGCTTCGTTGGCATTGATCAGAATCCCGCCGGTGACGCCGCCGCCGAGCGCAATCTCGGAGATTTCGAGCCCGGTCCGCCCAAGCGAGCTCTTCCTCATGTCAGTGAACTCACAGCGGCGAACTCTCGGCCCGCAGCTTGAAACGTTGGATCTTGCCGGTTGCGGTCTTCGGCAAGTCGGCGCGGAACTCGATGACGCGCGGATATTTGTAGGGCGCGAGCCGCGATTTGCAGTGCTCCTGAAGGGTGCGGGCAAGCGCGTCGCAGGCCTGATCGGGGGATTTGAGCACCACGAATGCCTTCGGCTTGATGAGTCCGTCGGGATCGGGCCAGGCCACCACGGCGGCCTCGAGCACGTCCGGATGCGTGCACAGCGCGCCTTCGACCTCGAACGGCGAGACATACATGCCCCCGACCTTCAACATGTCGTCGCGGCGGCCGCAATAGACGAAGAAGCCGTCCTGGTCTTCGAAATATTTGTCGCCCGAGCAGGTCCATTCCCCCAGAAAGGTCGCGCGCGACTGCTCGCGATTGTTCCAGTACATGATGGCGCTGGTGGGCCCGCGCACCTGCAATTCGCCGATCTCGCCCTTCTTCACCGGCTCGCCGGCGTCGCCCACCAGCCTGACGTCATAGCCGGGGACCGGCTTGCCGGTGGTGCCGTATTTGACCTCGCCCGGCCGGTTCGACAGGAAGATATGGAGCATTTCGGTCGAGCCGAGGCCGTCCAGGATATCGACCCCGTAGCGCTCCCGCCAATGCCGGCCGATATGGGCCGGCAGCGCCTCGCCGGCCGAGACGCACAGCCGGAGCTGCACCTCGTCGCGTCGCGGCGCCGCCGCGCTGGCGAGGAACGCCGCATAGAAGGTCGGTACGCCGTAGAGCACCGTCACCGCATGCCGCCGCAGGAGCGCGGCCACGGTCTCGGGCGTCGGGCGCTCCGCCAGCAGGATGGTGGTGGCGCCGGCAGAGAGCGGAAAGGTGAGCGCATTGCCGAGCCCGTAGGCAAAGAACAGCTTCGCGGCCGAATAGCAGACGTCCTGATCGGTGAGGCCGAGAATGCGCGCGGCATAGAGATCATTGGTGAGCTCGAGGTCGGCATGGACATGTACCGCGCCCTTGGGCTTGCCGGTCGAGCCCGACGTATAAAGCCAGAAGCAGATGTCGTCCCTGGTCGTCGCCGCCGTGCGGGCCTCGGGCTTCGCGCCGGCGATCAGGTCCTCGAAGCCATGGTGGCCGCGCGAATTGTCGCCTGACACGATGACGAGCTGGAGTTCCGCATTGGCTTTGATGAGATTCTCGAATTTCGGATAGATTGCTTCGGACACGACCAGCGTCCGCGCCCTGCTGTCCGCCAGCATGAAGCGATAATCGTCCTCGTTCATCAGCGTGTTGACCGGAATCGGAATGATGCCGGCCTTGATCGCGCCGAGAAACGCGGTCGGCCAATCGATGGTGTCGAGCAGGCACAGGAGGATGCGGTCCTCACGGCGAAGCCCCAGCGCCCGCAGGGCGTGGCCGAAGCGCGCGACCCGCTCGGCAAGCTGCCCGAAGCTCCAGCTGCCACGCGGATCCACGTAGGCGGGCTTGTGGGCGCGGCCGGCCCGCAGATTGCGTTCCAGAACATCGGCGGCAAAATTATATTCGCGCGACACCCCGTCGGCGGGCGCCGCCGACGCCAGAGGCCCCGGACCGGTCGTCATCGCGCTGCCTCCCCGTCAAGGCCCTCGCATTATGATGGCGGCGGCGGAAGGCTGCAATATTGCGGTTCATGTCAATGTCAGCGTCTCAGCCCGCAGCTTGAAGCGTTGGATCTTGCCGGTTGCGGTCTTCGGCAAGTCGGCGCGGAACTCGATCACCCGCGGATATTTGTAGGGGGCGAGCCGCGATTTGCAGTGCTCCTGCAGGCTGCGGGCAAGCGCGTCGCAGGCCTGCTCGGGGGATTTGAGCACCACGAATGCCTTCGGCTTGATGAGCCCATCCGGGTCGGGCCAAGCCACCACGGCGGCCTCGAGCACGTCCGGATGCGTGCACAGCGCGCCTTCGACCTCGAACGGCGAGACGGAATTGCCGCCGACCTTCAGCATGTCGTCGCGACGGCCGCAATAAACGAAAAAGCCATCCTGGTCCTGGAAGAACTTGTCGCCCGAGCGGGTCCATTCGCCCAGGAAGGTCGCGCGCGACTGCTGGCGATTGTTCCAATACATGATGGCGCTGGTGGGTCCGCGCACATGCAATTCGCCAATCTCGCCCTGCTGCACCGCCGCGCCGGCATCGTCCACCAGCCTGACGTCATAGCCGGGGACCGGCTTGCCGGTAGTGCCGTATTTCACCTCGCCGGCCCGGTTCGACAGGAAGGTGTTGAGCGTTTCGGTCGAACCGATGCCGTCGAGGAGATCGACACCGTAGCGCTCGCGCCAACGCCGGCCGATATGCGACGGCAGCGCCTCGCCGGCCGAGACGCAAAGCCGGAGCTTCACCTCGTCGCCTCGCGGCGCCGCGGCGCTCGCGAGGAAACCTGCATAGAACGTCGGCACGCCGTAAAACACCGTCACCGGATGCCGCCGCAGGAGCGCAGCCACCGCATCAGGCGTCGGGCGGTCCGGCAGCAGGATCGTGGTGGCGCCGGCGGAGAGCGGAAAGGTCAGCGCATTGCCGAGCCCATAGGCGAAACACAGCTTCGCGACCGAATAGCAGACGTCCGCCTCGGTGAGGCCGAGAATATGCCTGGCAAAGAGATCATTGGTGAGCTTGGGGGCGGCATGGACGTGCACCGCGCCCTTCGGCCGGCCGGTCGAGCCCGACGTATAGAGCCAGAAGCAGATGTCGTCCTTGGTGGTGGGTGCCGTGTAGGCCTCGGGCTTCGCTTGCGCGATCATGTCCTCGAAGCCGCGGTGCCCGCGCGCATCGGCGCCGGAGACGATGACGAGCTGGAGATCGGGGCTGGATTTGATCAGGCTCTCGAATTTCGGATAGATCGCCTCCGACACCACCAGGGCCCGCGCCCTACTGTCCGCCAGCATGAAGCGATAGTCGTCCTCGGTCATCAGCGTATTGACCGGAATCGGGATGATGCCGGCCTTGACGGCACCGAGAAACGCGGTCGGCCAATCGATGGTGTCGAGCAGGCACAGCAGGATGCGCTCCTCGCGGCGGACCCCCAGGGCGCGTAGCGCCTGGCCGAAACGCGCCGCGCGATCGGCGAGCTGGCCGAAGCTCCAGGTGCCACGGGGATCCACATAAGCAGGCTTGTGGGCACGGTCGGGCCGCAGATTGCGTCCCAGGACATCGGCGGCAAAGTTATATGCGCGCGGCATCCCGTCGGCGGGCACCGCCGACGTCAGAGGCCCCGGAACGATCGTCATCGCGGTGCTTTCCCCATCAAGGCCCTCGCATTATGCTGACGGCGACGGTGCACCGCAACATTGTGGCGATTGTGGCGGCTTGCGGGCGCCCATTCTGCGGTGCAGGCAGGGCCGGCCTCGAATTCGGTCGGGCCTTGAGTTCAGCCCGTTTCGAATGACAACGGGACTTGCATCCTGGGCTCGCCTATAATTCATTCACGCCCGCCGCTGCCCGCCGCTGCCCGCCGCGGTGGCCACGATGAAGCCTGTCGGTCAAGGGAGGCCCCCATGGACGATACCGTCCGCAAGATCAGCGCCGACGACGTCAACCCGCGCTACGATTGGGGCCGCGCGCTGCCGGCGCTGGGTCCCATGGGGGTCGATTTCGAGGAGCGCGTCGACTACCGGCGGCTGCACCGCTATCGCCTGAGCCGGGTCAAGCAGGCGCTGGAGAAATCGGACCTCGGCGCGCTCCTGGTCTTCGACGTCAACAATATCCGCTACATCACCTCGACCAAGATCGGCGAATGGGAGCGCGACAAGCTCTGCCGCTGGGCGCTGCTGACCCGTGACGGCGAGCCGATCCTGTGGGATTTCGGCTCGGCCGCGGTGCATCACAAGCTGTTCGTGCCGTGGCTCAAGCCGGAGAACTGCAAGGCCGGCCTGATCGGCCTGCGCGGCACGGTATCGCCGTCCTTCGGGCTGATGAAACGCCACGCCGAGGAGATCGCCGCGCTCATCCGCGAAGCCGGTTGCGACAAGATGCCGATCGGGGTCGACATCATCGAGCCGCCGATGATGTTCGAGCTGGAAAAAGCCGGCCTCAAGGTCGCCGACGGCCAGCAGGTCATGCTGGAGGCGCGCGAGATCAAGAACATCGACGAGATCGCGCTGCTCAACCGGGCTGCCGCGATGGTCGACGGCGCCTATCACTTGATCCACGAGGAGCTCAAGCCGGGTGTGCGCGAGAACGACATCGTCGCCATGGTGAACGAGTTCCTCTACCGGCACGGCTCCGACGATGTCGAGGCGATCAACGCCATCTCGGGCGAACGCTGCAATCCGCACCCGCATAATTTCACCGACCGCATGCTGCGGCCGGGCGACCAGGCCTTCTTCGACATTTTGCAGTCGTTCATGGGCTACCGCACCTGCTACTACCGCACCTTCAATGTCGGCCGCGCCACCCCGGTCCAGCACGATGCCTACAAGACAGCGCGCGAGTGGCTCGATAGCGCCATCGACCTGATCAGGCCCGGCGTCAGCACCGACCAGGTCTGCAGCGTGTGGCCGAAGGCGCCGGAATTCGGCTTCCCGGACGAAATGTCGGCCTTCGGGTTGCAGTTCGGCCACGGGCTCGGGCTGGCGCTGCACGAGCGGCCGATCATCAGCCGCGTGGTCTCGCTCACCCATCCGACCGAGATCAAGGAGGGAATGGTGTTCGCGCTGGAAACCTACTGCCCCGCCAAGGACGGCTATTCGGCGGCCCGCATCGAGGAAGAGGTCGTCGTGACCGACAAAGGCTGCCGCGTGATCACGTTGTTCCCGGCCGAGGAGCTGCCGATC
This sequence comes from Xanthobacteraceae bacterium, assembly GCA_036502925.1. GTDB lineage: Bacteria > Pseudomonadota > Alphaproteobacteria > Rhizobiales > Xanthobacteraceae > VAZQ01. The sequence continues at coordinate 1,373 of DASXXS010000316.1, read as the reverse complement.
GCAAACCGGTATTGATGCTTTCTTCCTGCTCTTGCCGGGAAACTCGGGCCTGCCGATTTTCCGACAAAAAAACGCCCCAGTCCAAGCCATCAAGCTTCGACTGGGGAGAGCCGCAATCGCAAGCATAGAAAAGGAACAGGTTCGCCGATGAAAACCGCCGGGCTTCGGAAAGTCTCCTCATTCTGGCTTGCAGCCAGCGCCGCCATCTTCGCCCTGGTCTGCGCCGTTGGTTTCATGCCGGCGCCGGCCGCCGCGCAGGGTACTCCGGAGCAGCAGCAGGCCTGTACGCCCGACGTCATGCGGCTCTGCAACGCGTTCGTTCCCGATATTCCGAAAATCACGGTTTGCATGCGACGGAACTGGGCAAGCGTCAGCCCCGCTTGCCGCGTCGCGCTCCACCCGGAGCACGGGGGGCGCCCATCTCACCGCGTTTCTCGTCACCGCTCCCATCACTCATCCCAGCACTGATCCGGGCGGTTTGGTTGCAGCCCGGGTCGCGAAAAGCCGGAGTCGGCCCCGACTTTGCCGTCATCTTGGCTGACCGAGAGCGCCGACTTCGACCGGTGAGGTCGAGCCGCTTAGTCCCAAGGACCGAAAGGAACAGTTGAGCGATGAAAACCACCGGGTTCAAGCAAGTCTCGTCTTTCTCGCTGGCAGGCCTGACTGCGGCGCTCGGCCTCGCCTGGACCGCGAGCTTCATGACGGCCCCGGCCGCGGCACAGTCCCGCGGTACCCCCGAGCAGCAGCAGGCGTGTCAGCCTGACGCGATGCGGCTGTGCAGCGAGTTCGTCCCCGACGTCGAACGCATCACCGCTTGCATGATCAAGAACCGGATTCGCCTGAGCCCCCCGTGCCGCGCCGTGTTCTCGACCCCCTCGCACAAGCAAAAAGGATTCAAGCGCGGCTGAGCCGGAGCACATGATCTTGGAGATTGATGTCGGCGATCTGCGTCCACGCTCGGTCGAGTTCACGGCCGATGACCTTGTGGTGACCCTCGCCGATGGACGCAAAATCACGACACCGCTTGACTGGTACCCGCGGCTGAAACGCGCGTCATCGAAGCAACGCGCAAATTTCGAAATTATGCCGATGGGCATCCATTGGCCCGAGCTCGACGAGGACCTCGGCATTGCCGGAATGTTGAGGGGGCGGCGCAGTGAGCGTAACCCGGATGGAGCCTAAGGCGGCGGCGCCTCCGGAAACCGTTCGGCAGCCGGATTTGATCCCGCGTTTTTTTCAGGCGATGGACCGAACCACGCCGCCGTCGACGCGGAGCGCGGCGCCGTTGGTGGCCGCGGCCTGCGGCGAGCAAACATAAACGACCATATTCGCCACTTCCTCCACGGTCGCCAAGCGGCCCAGCAGCGAGGTCG
>DASXXS010000315.1:0-5591 GCA_036502925.1 Xanthobacteraceae bacterium | reverse complement strand
GCCGTGGAGAAGACGATCACGCCCTGGGTCGAGCGCCCGGCGATGCGGATGCCGTCGACCGGGCAGCGGATGAGCTGGCCCGCATTGGTGACCAGCATGATCTGGTCCTGCTCCTCGACCGAAAACGAGGCGACCAGCGGTCCATTCTTGCTGGTGATGGACATCGCCACGATGCCTTTGCCGCCGCGGCCGGTGGTGCGGTACTCGTAGGACGAGGAACGCTTGCCGAAGCCGCGCTCGGAAACGGTGAGCACGAACTGCTCGGCCGCGGACATGTCCACATAGCGCCGCTCGCCGAGTTCGATGGCGCCGGTCGCTTCCTCGGCGTCGATCGCCACCTCCTCGCCCTCGCCGTTGCCGTTGCCGCCGCGCCGCACCGCGCTGGCGCGCTTGAGATAGGCGGCGCGTTCCTCCGCGGTGGCATCGACGTGGCGCAGGATCGACAGCGAGATCAGCTTGTCGTTCTCGGCCAGCGCGATGCCGCGCACCCCCATCGAGGTGCGGCCCTGGAACACGCGCACATCGGCGACCGGGAAGCGGATGCACTGGCCGCCGGCGCTGGTGAGCAGCACGTCGTCGCGCTCGGTGCAGATCTGCACGTCGACGATCGACTCGCCCTCGTCGAGCTTCATGGCGATGATGCCGGAGCGGCGCACGTCGACGAAATCGGACAGCTTGTTGCGCCGCACCGTTCCGCGCGTGGTGGCGAACATCACGTCGAGCTCGCCCCAGGTCTGTTCGTCCTCGGGCAGCGGCATGATGGTGGTGATCAGCTCGCCCTGCTCGAGCGGCAGGATGTTGATCAGCGCCTTGCCGCGCGCCTGCGGCGCCGCCGGCGGCAGCCGCCAGACCTTTTCCTTGTAGACCTGGCCGCGCGAGGAGAAGAACAGCACCGGCGTGTGGGTCGAGGCGACGAACAGGCGCGAGACGAAATCCTCCTCGCGCGTCTGCATGCCGGCGCGGCCCTTGCCGCCGCGCTTTTGCGCCCGGTAGGTCGACAGCGGCACGCGCTTGACGTAGCCGAGATGCGACACCGTGACGACCATGTCCTCGCGCTGGATCAGGTCCTCGTCCTCCATCTCGCCGTCCTGGTCGATGATGACCGTGCGGCGCGCGGTGGCGAATTCCTCCTTCACGGCCTTGAGCTCGTCCTTGACGATGGTCTGGATGCGGGCGCGCGAGCGCAGGATGTCGAGATAATCGGCGATCTCGTCGGCGAGCTTGTCGAGCTCGGCCTGGATCTCGTCGCGGCCGAGCGCGGTGAGCCGCTGCAGGCGCAGGTCGAGGATCGCCTTGGCCTGCTCGGCCGACAGCCGATAGGCGCCGGCCGCGGTCACCTTGTGGCGGGGATCGTCGATCAGCGTGATCATGGCTTCGACCGCGCGCGCCGGCCAGTCGCGCCCCATCAGGGCCTCGCGCGCCTCGTTGGCGTCCTGCGAGGCGCGGATCAGCCGGATCATCTCGTCGATATTGGCCACCGCGATGGCGAGGCCGACCAGCACATGGGCGCGGTCGCGCGCCTTGCCGAGCAGATGCTTGGTGCGGCGCGAGATCACCTCCTCGCGGAACACGATGAAGGACACCAGCAGATCCTTCAGGGTCATGACCAGCGGGCGGCCGCCGTCGAGCGCCACCGTATTGGCCCCGAAGGTCGATTGCAGAGGCGTGAAACGGTAGAGCTGGTTGAGCACCACGTCGGGCGTGGCATCGCGCTTGAGCTCGATCACCACCCGATAGCCGTCGCGGTCGGATTCGTCGCGCAGGTCGGAGATGCCTTCGATCTTCTTGTCGCGCACCAGTTCGGCGATGCGCTCCACCATGCTGGCTTTGTTCACCTGGTAGGGAATCTCGGTGATGATGATCGCCTCGCGATCCTTGCGCACCGTCTCGAACTCGACCTTGCCGCGCATCACGATCGAGCCGCGGCCCAGATGATAGGCGGCGCGGATGCCCTGGCGGCCGAGAATGATGCCGCCGGTGGGAAAATCGGGGCCCGGGATGATCCGGATCAGGTCCTCGATGCCGAGCGCCGGATTGTCGATCAGGGCGACCGTGGCATCGATCACCTCGCCGAGATTGTGCGGCGGGATATTGGTCGCCATGCCGACCGCGATGCCGCCCGCCCCGTTGACCAGCAGGTTGGGGAAGCGCGCCGGCAAGACGGTCGGCTCGCGCTCGGAATCGTCGTAGTTGGACTGGAAGTCGACCGTGCCCTTGTCGAGGTCCTCGAGCAGCGCATTGGCCACCTTGGTGAGCCGCACCTCGGTGTAGCGCATGGCCGCCGGCGGATCGCCGTCGACCGAGCCGAAATTGCCCTGGCCGTCGATCAGCGGCAGCCGCATGGAAAAGTCCTGCGCCATGCGCACCAGCGCGTCGTAGACCGCCTGGTCCCCGTGCGGGTGATATTTGCCGATGACGTCGCCGACGACACGCGCCGATTTGCGGTACGGCTTGTTCCATTCGTAGCCGTTCTCGTGCATCGAATAGAGAATGCGCCGGTGCACCGGCTTGAGGCCGTCGCGCGCGTCCGGCAAGGCGCGCGCCACGATCACGCTCATGGCATAGGCGAGGTAGGAGCGCTTCATCTCCTCCGTGATCGAGACGGGACGAATATCGGTCGGATCCCCGTCCCCCGGAGGCGGTACGTCGTTATCGGCCAAAGGAAAATTCTCGCGCGGTTGATGCGTTGATTGCTTAGCTGATTCATTGCCCCTGCGCCACCCGCAAAGCATACTGGGGGCGCCCCGCTTTCAGATGGTAATTCAGGCACTTATCGTCAAGCGCGGGAGACGCCTTCGGGCTCGCTTACCGACGCCCGAATTTCCTCGATTCGGGCATCGGGCCGCGCCGGTATCCGGCTGCGCGCCGGCAACGGGATTGGGGCTAGCGCCACCTTCGATTAGAACCCTGCCATGCGGCTCGATTATCTCGTCTCGGCGCTGGTGACGCTCCTGGTCGTGGTCGATCCGGTCGGCCTGACGCCGGCCTTCCTGGCCGTGACCCAGGGCTTGCCGGTTGCGGCGCGCCGGCAAATCGTGGTTCGGGCCTGCCTCATCGCGGCCGCCATCCTGGCCGGCACGGCGCTGGTCGGAGCCTGGCTCCTGGACACGCTTGCGATCACGCTGCCGGCGTTCCGTATCGCCGGCGGATTGCTGCTGTTTGCGGTGGCCTCGGAAATGGTGTTCGGGGTGCGCATCGAGCGGCAGTCGAAGCAGGCCGAGGACGCGATCGAGGAGCACGTGCGCCATGTCGCCGCCTTCCCGCTGGCGATCCCCTTGATGGCCGGGCCGGGCGCGATCACCGCGACCCTGCTGCTCTCCGGCCAGGCGCAAGGCCAGCCGCTGCTGCTGGCCGGGCTGCTCGGCGTGATCGTGATCGTCGTTGCGGTATGCTGCGGCGTCTTCCTCGCCGCGGAGCGCATCGAGCGCCTGCTGGGGGTGACCGGCAGCGTGGTGCTGTCGCGCCTGCTGGGCGTGTTGCTGGCGGCGCTGGCGGTGCAATTCGTCATCGACGGCGTGCGCGCCGTGCTCAAAGGCTGAGGCTCATGGGGGACCTCAACAGGTGATGCTCAATCGCCCAACACCACCTTGTGCATGATGCGGCCGGGCACCAGCGTGAACACGCCGGCGATCACCAGCGCGCCGAGGAAGATGGCGGTCATGGCGCGGCGGTGACGGTCGACCGCATGGCGATGGGCGGCCCAGACCGCAAGCGGCAGCATCAGCAGGGTGAAGATCGACAGGAGATGGATCGGGCTCCAGGGTCCCCACAGGCGCAGGTCGTGAATCCAGAACGAGCTCAAGCTGACGATCGCCATCAGGGTGACCCAGATCCAACCGATCGTGCGATGCGGCAGCGTGCCCTTGGGGGCGGAAAGTTGCACGATGCCCAGGGCGAATGCCGTCATGGCCGCGAAGGCATGAAGCCGGATCGCAGGCGCGGCATCGAGCAGCGGCGCAAGGCTCATCGGGGCGTTCCTCGCGAGCGTCAGGCCGCGGCGCTCGATGAACGGATTGTACGATCATGCAAGAGTACGCTATACTTGATACATGACAAAATTGCTCGAGCAAGGAATTCAGGCCGCACGGGACCTGCCCCCGGAGCGGCAAGATATGGCCGGAGAGCTACTGCTCACGCTAGCTTCCGGCGACTCGCAATACCGACTGACGCGTGAGCAAATCGAAGATTTGAAACTCGCCGTCCAAGAAGCGGATCGCGGCGAGTTTGCCACCGCGGCTCAAATCGCCGACACCTGGAAAAAGTTTGGGCTGTGAAGCTGCGGTACACGCTGCGGGCGCTCCGGCACCTCGCATCGATCGCTGACCACATCGCTGAGCGAAATCCAGAAGCCGCGCGAGGTGTCAGCGCGCGAATTCGAGAGACGATCAGCCTTCTGGTCGGATTTCCCCGTATGGGACATAAAGGCTCGCTGCTCGGAACGTGCGAAATCCACGATGAGGACACGTTGGTGATTCTCGGGGTTTATCACGGTGCCCAGCGCCGCCCGGGTCAGGAGCACCGCTAGCTGTGGAAGCGTATCGATGATTGAGTACGCGGGAACCCGGACGCTCAATTCGTGCACTTCTGCCGCACCGGGGTCCAGCGGACGCGATCGAGCACGACGCCCTGCAGGCAGGCGCTGAGCTTGTCGCTCGCGGTCCCGCGCAGGCGGATCATGCGGCCGTTGAACGGCGGTTTCGGGGTGGCGCCGGTGATGTTGTAGACGGTGCCGTCCGCGCCGGTGATGGTCAGGCAAGGCGCCGTGACCCCGGCATGGGGACAGGCGGTCAGCGCGACCCGCTCGCCGAGCTGGGGCGCCGCGTGCGCGGCGGCCGACATCAGCGCTCCAGCCAGCAACGCGGCGCTCGCCGAAACCGGCTTGGCCGGCGTGGCTGCGCTCATTGCACGATACCGGCGCCGCTCGGCGACACGCATTTCGGCGACACGCAACTCGGCGATACCAGAGCCGTCAGAACGGAATCTCGTCATCGAGGTCGCCGCTCTTGCCGCCGGCGCCGGCCATGGCCGGCTTGCGCGGTGCGCCCGGACCGGAGGAGCCGAAGTCGCCCCCTGCCGATTCATTGCCGCCGAACTCGCCGCCGCCCCCGGCCCGATCCAGCATGGTGAGCTGCGAATTGAAGCCCTGCAGCACCACCTCGGTGGAGTAGCGGTCCTGGCCGGACTGATCCTGCCATTTGCGCGTCTGCAGCGCGCCTTCGACGTAAACCTTCGCGCCCTTCTTCAAGTACTGCTCGGCGACGCGGCACAGGCCTTCATTGAAGATGACGACGCGGTGCCATTCGGTTTTTTCCTTGCGTTCACCGGTCGCCTTGTCGCGCCAGTTTTCGGACGTCGCCACGCGCAGATTCGCGATCGGCCTCCCGTCCTGCGTTCGCCGTATCTCGGGGTCGGCTCCCAAGTTTCCCACCAGAATGACCTTGTTGACGCTACCTGCCATCTTCTCTCTCCTGCTGGAGCCCGACGCCAAGACAGTTCGAACTCTCCAGTACGAACTCCTGGTCCGCTCCGATCTCTTCCGGACAACGAATTATTCACCCTATCCCGAGAACGCGCCGGGGGTGAGCAGCGTT
>DASXXS010000314.1:0-4899 GCA_036502925.1 Xanthobacteraceae bacterium | reverse complement strand
GATTCTGGTCGCGAGCCCCAATATCGGCCTGTTCAACCAGATGATGCTGAGGCTCGCCGGCATTCGCAACCTGGTCAACGTCTACAGCTTCTGGGGCATGGTCTGGGTGAGCCTGCTCCCGCAAATTGAGGGGATGGCCCTGTGATTCTGCGCACAGTTTGTGATGGGCGCCGGCTCGGCACCCTCACGGAACGTGAGCGCGACGGGGTCGCGATCAGGTAGAGGTTGGGGGATCGAGGCGGGCGACGAGCTTATGGAAGACGGCCTCGAACTCGGGGTCGTACTGCTCCGGGTGGGCGCGAATGAAGTCGATGACTTTGCGGTAGCAGTCGGCCGCCTGTTTTTGACCGCCTCTGGCCTCGTAGACCATTCCGAGGCGATCCCAGCCATCATGCACATCGGGGAAGCGCGCGATGAGGTCGCGGGCGGCCTGCTCGGCCTCGTCGAGCTTGCCGGCATGGACGAGGTCGACGGCGGCGTTGGACGCCGAGGTCAACTCGTCCTCGGTATCGTCGACGCCGGAGTAGGCGGCGGCGAGGCTTTCGGCGATTTCGGCGTGCGTTGGGCTTTTGCGCCGGGGCGCCGGGGCGGGCGCGAGCGCACGCGCGGCTTCCTCGTCCTTGGCGAGGCAGCAGTGCTTGTACTTCTTGCCGCTGCCACAAGGGCAGGGATTATTGCGTCCGGGTTTGGCCATGGTGGTCTTCAGAGGGAGGGCATTCCCTTGTACCAAGCGCTGCTGGCGGACGCCAGATTCCACAATCTGCTGCTGGCACTCGATCGTGACCTCGCGGCGGCCGCACGTGCGCAGGGATGCGCCCGGTGCGGCGGGGTGCTGCATTCGGCGCAGTTCCGCCGCAAACCGCGCGGCTCTCCGGATGGGGTCGACGAAGGCTACGACCGACGCTTGAGCTTCTGCTGCGCGGTGGAGCTGTGCCGCAAGCGCACGACGCCGGCGTCGTTACGGTTTCTTGGCCGCAAGGTGTTTCTCGGCGCGGTGGTGGTGCTGGTATCGGCGCTGCGTCACGGGTCGGTGGCGGCGGTGAAGGAACTCTGCGAGCTCATGGACGTGAGCCGCCGGACGGTGGGGCGGTGGCGGCAATGGTGGCGCACCGCCTTCGTGGCGAGCCCGTTCTGGCGGGCGGCCGCGGCCGCCTTCATGCCGCCGGTTGATCAAGCCCGCCTGCCGGCCTCGCTGCTCGAGCGGTTTTCCGGCGAGGCTGCCGGGCAACTCATCTCGCTGCTGCGTCTACTTCTGCCGATCACCGGAGGCGTGACGATGCAGGCTGCATGAGGGGCGCTGCCGACCCGCAGAAGACGCCCGTGGTCGGCCGCCGAGGGCGTGCTCTACGGTGCTGCTCTCTGACATGAGGGAGCGTCGGCGTGATGCAGAGCCGAGGGTCGCGGGTCCACGAGCTGTGGGCGCGGTTTCGCTTTTCGGTGATCGGCCATCTGCTGGCGGCGCCGCCGGCAAAGGGCCTGCTGTGTCTGGAGCTCGACCAGCTCGCGGCGCGCGAGTGGCGCCATCCGATCACCGGCACGGTGGTCCGCTTCGGCCTGTCCACGATCGAGCGCTGGTACTACCGGGCTCGTAAAGAGCGGCATGATCCGGTTGGCGTGCTGCGCCGCAAGCTGCGCACTGATGCCGGCCAGCAGGCGTCGATGAGCGATGCGGTGCGTCAGGCCCTGCTCGCCCAGTACGCGGCGCACCAGAGCTGGAGCGTGCAGCTCCATCACGACAATCTGGCTGCGCTCGCCGAGCAGCGGCCGGAGCTTCGCCCGTTGCCGTCGTATGCCACATTGCGCCGCTTCCTGCGGGCGCATGGCCTCGACAAGCGGCGGCGTCTCACGTCGCGGCAGACCGAAGGCGCCCGCCGCGCCGAGGCGCGGCTTCAGGACCGTGAGGTGCGCAGCTACGAGGCCGAGTATGTGGGCGGCCTGTTGCACTGGGACGGACACGTCGGATCGCGGAAGGTCCTCACGCCGCGCGGCGAGTGGCAAGCACCGGTTCTGTTGGGCATCTTCGACGATCGCTCACGGCTCGCCTGTCATCTGCAATGGTATTTGGCGGAGACCGCCGAGAACGTGGCGCATGGCCTGTCGCAGGCGTTCCAGAAGCGCGGCCTGCCGCGCGCGGCGATGAGCGACAATGGCTCGGCGATGACCGCCGCCGAGATCGTCGAGGGCCTCGATCGGCTCGGCATCGTGCATCAAACAACACTTCCTTATTCTGCCTATCAGAACGCCAAGTCCGAGAGTTTCTGGGGCTCGGTGGAAGGTCGCCTGATCGCCATGTTGGAGGGCGTGCCGGACCTCACGCTGGCCTTCCTCAACGAGGCGACGCAGGCGTGGGTCGAGTACGAGTACAATCGCAAACACCACTCTGAGATCGATACGACGCCGCTGGCGCGCTTCCTCGCAGGACCTGATGTGATGCGGCCGTGCGCGGACAGTGCGGCGTTGCGACTCGCCTTCACCAAGACCGACAGCCGCGTCCAGCGCAAGAGCGACGGCACCATCGTCATCGAGAACCGTCGCTTCGAGGTGCCTAATCGCTACCGGCATATGGCCCGCCTCGAAGTCCGCTACGCCGGCTGGGATCTCACGATGGTGCATCTGGTGGACGAGCGTACCGGGCAGGTGCTGTGCCGGCTTTACCCGCAGGACAAGGCGCAGAACGCGAGCGGCCTGCGCCGGTCGCTCGACAAGGTCTCGCCCCAACCCGGCGCGCCGCCATCGCGCGCGGCCGGCATCGCCCCGCTGCTGGCAAAGCTCATCGACCAGCAGGCCGCGACTGGCTTGCCGCCGGCTTACCTGCCCAAGGACAAAGGAGAGGATTAAGTGAACAACAAGCTGCTCGCGCTCCACGGCCTCAAGTGGAACCCGTTTGCTCCCGACGTGCCGGTCGAGGCGCTCCACGTCACGCCACGCATCGGATCCTTTTGCTGGAGGGTCGAGCAACTGGTGCGCGAGGGCGGCTTTGCGCTCGCCACCGGCGCGCCCGGCACCGGCAAGTCGGTCACCTTGCGCATCCTCGCCGAGCGGCTCGCGGCACAGCGCGACGTCAACGTCGGAGTGTGCAGCCGCCCGCAAGCCAATCTCGCCGACTTCTATCGCGAGATGGGCGATCTGTTCGGCGTCGGGCTGCGTCCGCATAATCGCTGGGCCGGCGCCAAGGTGCTGCGCGAGCGCTGGCAGACCCATATCGATGCCTCGCTCACCCGGCCGGTGCTCATCGTCGACGAGGCCCAGGAGATGCTCTCGACCGTGCTCTCCGAGCTGCGGCTGCTGTCCTCCACCAGACTCGACTCGCACATCCTGCTCACCGTGGTACTGGCCGGCGATGGCCGGCTCGTGGAGCGCCTGCGCTCCGACGAGTTCCTGCCGCTCGCCAGCCGCATGCGGGTGCGGCTCACACTCGAGCGCTCGACGCCCGCCGAGCTCGAGGAGTGTCTCAAACATGCATTGCAAAAAGCCGGAGCCGCGAAGCTGATGACGCCGGAGCTGATTGCCACTTTGTGCGATCACGCGCAGGGCAATCTGCGCGCACTGATGAACCTCGCCGGCGAGTTGCTGGCGGTCGCGACCCAGCGCGAGGCTCAGCAGATCGACGAGAAGCTGTTCCTGGAGACCTGCGCGCCGGCGCCCGCCGAGGCCAAGACAGCCGGACGACGGCGATGAGCCTGCTGCCGGTCGAGCCCGCCTACCGCCTCGCCGAACGCGCCGAGGAGCAGCGCTGGCTCGTCACCTCGCTGTGGTCAGAACAAGCGGTCGGCATCATCGGCGGCGAGCCCAAATGCTGCAAATCCTTCCTCGCCCTCGATCTCGCCGTATCGGTCGCTGCCGGCACGGCGTGCCTGCGCCGCTTCCCGGTGCCGCGTGCCGGCCGCGTGCTGCTCTACGCCGCCGAGGACGCGCTCCAGATCGTGCGTCGCCGGCTCGAAGGCATCTGCGCTGCCGCAGGTCTTGCGCTCGCCGACCTCGACGTGCAGGTGATCACCGCTCCCACCGTACGGCTCGACCTCGAGGCCGATCGCAAGGCCCTCGACACCACCATCACCAAGCTCGCGCCGCGTCTGCTGGTGCTCGATCCCTTCGTGCGCCTGCATCGCATCGACGAGAATGCCGCGGGCGAGGTCGCTCCACTGCTCGCCTATCTGCGTGAGCTGCAGCGCCGTCATGACGTCGCCGTCATCGTCGTCCACCACGCCAAAAAGGGCGCCGGCCGGGTCCGTGCCGGACAGGCGCTGCGCGGCTCCTCCGAGTTCCACGCCTGGGGCGACTCCAATCTCTACCTGCGCCGTGACGGCGAGTTGCGCGACAGCGGCGAGCTCACGCTCACCGTCGAGCACCGCGCCGCCGCCGCCATACCGGACCTCACGCTCGAGCTGTCCCAACGCGCCGATGCGCTCGCCCTCGAAGTCGTCGAGCGACGCATTCCACAAACGCCGCCGCCAAGCTCCATCGACGAGCGCATCACCACGGCGCTCGCCGCCGCCGGCCGTCCAATGCAGTTCTCTGAGCTGCGTGCCCTGTGCCGCGTGCGCACCGCCACCCTCTACGAGCGCCTGGCCGCGCTCGCCGCCGACGGCCGCATCGTCAAGTCCGACCAGGGCTATCGCCTGACCGGCCGCTGACCCCCGCACCACAATCAAGCCGACGCGCGCTCTTCCCACTTCCGCTTCCCGCACGCTCTACAGCACGCCGGAAGCGGTAGCAGGAACTCGCCAAGCAAGCTGTGCACCGCTTGCTTGCTGTCTCCCGCCACGAACGCAAGCACTTTTTTCTTGCTGGCTTGCTTTCTTGCCTGGGCACTTTCTTTTGTTCGACCGCGCCGCAGGCTTTCTTCTGCCCCGACCGCAGATTTCCGACGCCGACGCGCGCAGAAGCTGTCACGGCCGG
>DASXXS010000313.1:0-3939 GCA_036502925.1 Xanthobacteraceae bacterium | reverse complement strand
TTCGTGCATGCCTCGGGGTTTCTCGCCGTCTACCTGGCCGGCCTGGTGGTGGGCAACCGGCCGACGCGCGCCCACAACACCGTGGTGGTGTTTCTCGATGCCGTGACCTGGCTGGCGCAGATCGTGATGTTCGTGCTGCTCGGCTTGCTGGCCTGGCCCGACCGGCTGGCCGAGCACGCCTTGCCGGCGCTCGCGGTCGCCCTGACATTGATGGTTTTCGCCCGCCCGCTCGCGGTCTTCTGCTGCCTGGCGCCGTTCCGATTCTCCTGGCGCGAGATGGTGTTCATCTCCTGGGTCGGATTGCGCGGCGCGGTCGGCATCTTCCTCGCCTCGATGCCGTTGATGGTGGGATTGCCCGACGCGCAGCTCTTTTTCGATGTCGGCTTCGTGGTGGTGCTGGCCTCGCTGCTGGTGCAGGGCTGGACCATCGCCTGGGCGGCCCGGCGCCTCCACATTGCGCTGCCGCGCCACGACCCGCTGCCGCGCCGGGTCGAGCTCGACCTGCCCGGCCAGCTGGCGCAGGAGATCGTCGGCTATCCGCTCGGTTCCAACAGTCCCTATCTGCGGCGGCGTCTCATTCCGTCATGGGCGCGGCCGACGCTGGTGGTGCGCGACGAGCGCATCCTGACGCCGGCCGAAGCCGACCCGGTTCGCCAGGGCGACTATATCTATCTGCTGGCGCCGCCCGAAAAGGCACAGGCGCTCGATCGCTTCTTTGTCGACATGCCGCCGCCGATCGCGCCCGATCCGCACCTGCTCGGGGATTTCTTCGTCTCCGCGCAGGTGACGCTCGGGGCGCTCGCGGAAATCTACGGGCTTTCGATCGCCCCGGAGGCGGCGGCGACCTCGCTGGCGGATCATTTCAGCATTGCGCTTAAGCGCGTGCCGAAGCCGGGCGATACCTTGCCGCTCGACACCGTCGTGCTGGTGGTGCGCGGGGTCGAGCACGATCGCGTCAGCGCGGTCGGGTTGCGCCTGCCGGAGGAGCCGGAGTCGCCGCCACGCATCAAGGATCGGCTCAAGCAGCTCGTGCGCCGCCTCGATCCGTTCCACGATCATTGACGCCAAGGCAGTACCCACAATCTCCGACCGTCATGCTCCGCGAAGGCGGAGCACCCGGTAAACGCAAACCTCAGTTTATCCGAAACATCGGTGGTTACTGGGTCGTCGGCTTTCACGGACGATGACACCGGAGCGTCGTCATCTACAAAACCGCGTCGGCGTCCGCCGCGTCGAGCAGCTCCGTGCCGCCGACCGCCTCGACCCGACCGGCCGCCAGCCGCACCACCGAGGTGGCGATCCGCCGAAGCTCGGCCGCCTGATGGCTGACATAGACCATGGGCACGCCGACCTCGTCGCGCAGGCGTTCGAGATAGGGCAGGATTTCGCGCTTGCGGGCGAGGTCGAGCGAGGCCAGCGGCTCGTCCAGCAGCAGCAGGCGCGGGCGCATCAGCAAAGCGCGGCCGATGGCGACGCGCTGGCGCTCGCCGCCCGAGAGCTTGCCCGGCCGCCGGTCGATGAGGTTGCCGATGTCGAGCAGGCCGATGATGCGCGCCATCTGCGCGAGGTCCGGCGGCAGGCCGCACATCGCCCGCCCATAGTCGAGGTTGTGCCTGACGCTGAGATGGGGAAACAGCCGGCCCTCCTGGAAGATGTAGCCGATGCGCCGGCGATGCGGAGGCAGGTTGATGCGCCTGGCGGACTCGAACAGCACCGTCTCGTCAATCGCGATGCGGCCGCGGTCGGGTGTCACCAGCCCCGAGATCATGTTGGTGAGCGTGGTCTTGCCGGCGCCGGAGGGACCGAACACGGCGGTCACGCCGCTTCCGGTCTGGAAGCGCGCGCTCAGGAAAAAATCGCCCAGCCGTTTTTCCACGTCGAGCGCCAGCATTCTATTCCCCATGAAAGCGCATGCCGGCGCGGCGCGAGAGCCACTCGGCGGCCACCAGCGCGGCGAGCGAGATCGCGATCGCCACCAGCACCAGGCGTCCGGCCGCCGCATCGCCGCCGGGCACCTGGGTGAAGGTGTAGATGGCGGACGAGATCGTGCGCGTCTCGCCCGGAATGTTGGCCACGAAGGTGATGGTGGCGCCGAACTCGCCGAGCGCCTTGGCGAAGCAGAGCACGATGCCGGCGACGAGCCCGGGCACCGCCAGCGGCAGCGTCACGGTCAGAAACACCCAGACGCGGTTCGCCCCGAGCGTCGCGGCGGCCTCTTCCAGGCGGGCGTCGATGGCTTCGATCGCAAGCCTGATCGGCCGCACCAGGAGCGGGAACCCCATGACCCCGCAGGCCAGCGCCGCGCCGGTCCAGCGGAACGAGAACACGATGCCGAGATGATCGGCCAGGAAAGCGCCGATCGGCCCGCGCTGGCCGAACCAGATGAGCAGCAGATAGCCGGTCACGACCGGCGGCAGCACCAGCGGCAGATGCACCAGGCCATCCAGCAGGGTCTTGCCCCAGAATGACTTGCGGGCCAGCAGCCATGCCATGGCGATGCCGAACGGCAGCGCCACCAGGGTCGCCACGATGGCGATGCGCAGCGACAGGCGGATCGCGATCCATTCATCGGGAGATAGGTCGAGCAACCGGCACCCGTTGGGCTTGGTCCGCAGTCAGGGGGGAGGCATGGCGCTTGGACCCATGAGCGCACGCCGGAATGCGACGAGTTTGAGTTTTCATGAAGCGACCGCTCCGGAAGCATCGTTCCGGGCGGGCAGGACGCGCTTACGGCACGCCGCGGGTCGCGATCGTGACAATAGAGCATTTCCGGCAAGTCGATGCCAAGAGACCATTTCCGGGAAAAGCCTGCCCCGACCTGATCCCGGACAGTCACACTTCTACGTCGTCCCTGCGAAAGCAGGGACCTATACGCCGCAGCAGATCGAGGGGGCACGGCGTATGGGTCTCTGCTTTCGCAGGGACGACTTGTAGAGGTTCGGTTCATCTTCCGTTGATCACCCCCCGCTCTTGCGCGAAGGTGCGGCGGGGGAGCCGCAATGGAACTGCTCGACCGCGTCAAGGCGATATTATTCACGCCGCAAACCGAATGGCCGGTGATCGCCCGGGAGAAGGGCGGCGTCGCGCGGCTGTTCGTTCGCTATGTCGCGGTGCTCGCCTTGATCCCGGCGCTGGCGCGTTTGATCGGCACCGCCCTGATCGGATCGTATGCGCCGATCGGGCCGAGCCTCGCCGGCGCGCTCGTCACCTATCTGTCGGGCTTCGCCGCCGTCTATGCGCTCGCTCTGGTCATCGACGCGCTGGCCCCCATGTTCGGAGCGCGCAAGGATTTCGCTGGCGCCCTCAGGCTGGCGGTCTATTCGTGCACGCCGGTCTGGCTTGCCGGCATCTTCCTGCTCGTTCCGGGCTTGAGTTTTCTGGTCAGCCTCGGCCTCTATGGGGCCTATCTCATCTGGACCGGGCTGCCGATCCTGATGCAGCCGCCGGCCGAAAGGGCGCTGCCCTATGCGGCGCTGGTCGCGGGTTGCGGGCTCCTGGTCGCTGCCGGGCTCGGCCTGATCGCGGCCCCGCTGTTTGGCGCGCCGGGATGATCCTCAGGGCGCCGCCAGCACCTGCCGGCAGGCCGGCGGCAGATCCGCCATCTTGATCGGTGGCCGCGGCTTCTCGGGCTCGAGCGACGGCTTGGGATGCAGCACCGCATCGCTGAACCACCAGTCCAGCTCCTTGCCGCAACCATCGCCCGCCGGCACCGGATCCTGGTGCTTGCAGGTGGCACTGTCGTCCGGGCATTTGAGGCGGACGTGGAAATGGTAGTCGTGCTGCCAAAACGGCCGCACCTTCTGCAGCCAGGCGCGGTCGGTTCCGGCCCCTTCGCAGAGCTTTTTCTTGATGGCGGCGTTGACGAAGACGCGCTCCACCAGCGCATCCTCCGCGGCCGCCTTGATGATGGCGAAATGCGCCGGGGTCCAGACGCTGGCA
>DASXXS010000312.1:0-8919 GCA_036502925.1 Xanthobacteraceae bacterium | reverse complement strand
GCCTGTTCCGGCGGCTTCATCACCACGGTGTTGCCGGTCGCCAGCGGCGCGCCGCTTTTGCCGGCGCAGAACATGAACGGATGGTTGAACGGAATGATGCGGCCGACGACGCCGCGCGGCTCGCGCACCGAGAAATTGACCGCCTCCGGGCCCATCGGGATCGACGCGCCTTTCATCTCGGTGACGAGGCCGGCGTAGAAGTCGAGCTGGGCCGCCCCCATCTGGGCGTCACGTACCATCTCGGCATAGGGATTGCCGCAATCGGCGGCGTCGATCATCGCCAGCTCGTCGCCATGCCGGCGCAAGACCTGCGCGATGGCGCGCAGCATTCTCGCGCGCTCGAGCGGCGCCACGCGGCGCCAGTCGCGAAAGGCCGACTTGGCGGCGGCAATCGCGGCTTGCGCGTCGGCCGCATTCCCCTCCGCCACCTTGCCGAGCGACTTGCCGGTGCCCGGGCTCGTCACCTCGACATAACGCCCCGCCGGCTTGTGCCAGCCGCCGCCATAATAGGGCTCGCGATGCGACGGCAGATTGAGCGGCGGCGCTTTGATTGGAGTCGCGATGGACATTTTCACCTCGTTGAGCTCGATTGCGTTTTCCCGGACGTGAAGCGCGATCAAGCTTTCGCAATCGCGATTTCGCAACGGAAGAGCTTGCGCTTACGACCGCTTGATATCATGGAGACCGCCGAGGCGGCCGATCAGCGCATTGGCGCCGATCGAGATCACGAACAGCACGATCAGCAGCGAATACATCTGCGGCATGTTGAACAGGCTATAGGCCTGAATCACCAGAAAGCCGATGCCGCGGTTCGACAGCTTGGTCTCCGCCAGCAGGGTGCCGATCAAGGCCACGCCGAGCCCGATGCGCAGGCCGTTGATGACCGGATAGCGCATGGCCGGCAGGTAGATCTTGGTCACCATCTGCCAGGTGTTGGCGCGGAAGCTCGCGCCCACGCGGATGAGAACCGGGTCGATCCCGCGCATGCCGGCCGCTACATTGAGCGCGATCGGAAAAAAGCAGGAAACCGCCCCCATCGCGACCTTGGAGCCGGCACCGACACCGAACCACATGATCATGACCGGAAAGAAGATGATCTTCGGGGTGGGGCCGAGATAGTAGAGATAGGCCTCGTAGGCCTTGGCCATGAGCTTGCTTGCCCCGAGCGCGATCCCGACCGCGAGCCCGCTCACGCCGCCGATCGCGAGCGCGATGCCGATCTCATAGCCGGTGGTGGCGAGGTGGAAATAGAAGCTCGGATCGCTCAGCGTGACGTAGAGCGCGAGCGCGATCGCGGCGAGCGAGGGCACCACGTCCCGATAGAGCAGGCCCGAGGCGGAGAGGAGCTGCCACGTCGCCAGGACCGCGACGATGATGCCGACACGCAGCGCCGTGACCGGGTGCAGCAGGCCGCGGCGCGGCCTGCCCGCCGTTGCGGTCAATCGCCCGGCCTCAGCCATCGCTCCAACCTTTCCATCAGGACGAAGACGCAGACGCTCACCAGCACCACGAAGCAGATCGCCGCATAGGTGCCGGCGAGATCGTAGCGCTCCGACAGCTCGTTGATAAGCTGTCCCAGCCCGCCGAAATTGATCAGGAACTCGACGCCCACGATGTTGATCAGGGCGAAGATCAGGCCGAGCCGCAAACCGACGAAGATCGTCGGCAGCGCGGCGGGAAATAGGATCTTCCAGAACTGCTGCGAAGGCGTGAGATTGAAGCTGCGGCCGACATTGATGAGGACGCGCCTGGTGCCGGAAAGGCCCTCGAGCGTCTTGAGCACGGTCGGGGCAACGCCGGCGGTGAAGCCCATCATGACGATAGTGGTGGCGCTGCGGCCGAAGATCACCAGATAGAGCGGATAGATCAGCACCAGCGGCGCCGCCGCGATCGCCGCCACCCAGGTCTCGGTCGCCTGTCGCAGCAGCGTGAACCGATGCAGCAATACGCCGCCGGCGATCCCGAATACGGCGACCAGGATGCTGGCCGAGAACGCCTCCGAAATCGTGAGCGTGAAACGCGACAGCACGTTCTCCTCGACCACGATGCGCGGAAAGGCCAGGAAGATTTCAGACGGCATCGGCACGATGAAACGATTGATCAGGCCGAGGCGGATGAGCGCCTCGACCAGGCCGATGAGCACCACGATCGATCCGATTCCGAGCGCGGCGGGCAGCAGCCGCGTCAGCAATCCCGACCTGGCAAAGGCCGCGAAGCTGTTCATGGATGATCTTTCCGCTCGAGCTGGTACTGCTCGTCGTCGCGCAAGCCGCGGCTTGCCTCCTCGCGCAGATCGCCCCAGATCTGCGCCACATAGCGCCCGAATGCCTCGCTCGACACGATCTCCGAAGTGCGCGGGCGCGGCAGGTCGATCTCCACCTCCCGCTTCAATTTTCCGGGCCGGTAGGTCATGACCAGGACACGGTCGGACAGTTGCACGGCTTCGGTGATGTTGTGCGTGATCAGGAGCATCGTCTGCTTGAGCTCCTGCTGGATTTGCAGCACCTTGTCGCCGAGCAACAGCCGCGTCTGCTCGTCGAGCGCCGCGAACGGCTCGTCCATGAGCATGATTTTCGGGCTGGCGGCGAGCGTGCGCGCCATCGACACCCGCTGCCGCATGCCGCCGGAGAGTTCCGCCGGATAGCGCCGCTCGAAGCCGGCAAGCCCGACCAGCGCGACGAAATGGCGGGCCCGCTCGTAGCGCTCCGCCTTCGGCAATCCGGCGAGCTCCAGCGGGAACGCCACATTGTCGATCACGGTCCGCCAGGGAAAGGTCGATTCCTCCTGGAAGATCATTCCGATCGCGGCATGCGGGCCCGACCGGCGCTCGCCCGCCACCGTGACGGCGCCCTCGTAGCCGTCGATGAGGCCGCCGATCACGTTGAACAGGGTCGATTTGCCGCAGCCCGAAGGCCCGATCAGCGACACGAACTCGCCCGGCGCCACCGTGAAGGAGACGTGATCGACCGCGGTCAGGATGCCATCGGGCGTTTCGAAGCGCTTGACGATGTCGTGGACCACCAGAATGGGCTTGCCGGGCGCCGCCTCCGGCGCGTTCGCGGCCGCACCTTTCGATGGCCTGGACATCAGCCCTCCCCTAGCGCGGTGACCGGGCGGCCGGCCCGCCGGCACCAATTCTCCCAGGCCCGGTTGATGCTGTAAGGCCCGGTGCGGGACATGATCTTGTCCACCTCGCCGGGGGTGAGGAACTTGATCTCGCCCATGGCCATGGCCTGCATCTGCAGCTTGGCATTCAATTCAAGGTAAACCGAGATGAACACGGCCTGCCGGACGCTCGGTCCGAGGATGGTCGCACCATGGCCGCGCATGAGGACGGTGCGGCCCGCCCCCATGGCGCGCGCGAGATCGCGGCCCATGTCCGCGCTGTCGACCAGGAGCGCAGTATCGCCGAACTTGTCGTGCGAATCCCAGATCGGCACCTCGTGGCCGATATTCGCGCACATATGCAGGAGCGGCCTGAGCTTGGCTCCGGTCACCCCGAACGGAATGACGCTCGGGCTGTGATTGTGCACGACCGAGTGAACGTCCGGCCGCGCCTCGTAGATGCCGCCGTGGATGAAGCGCTCGAGATAGGGAGCGCGGCCGCCCGCATTGACGGCTGTTCCGTCGAGGGAGAACTCCATGATGTCGCCGATCTCGATGCAGTCGGGCGCGCGCGCCCGCGACAGCAGGAAGCGCTGGGGATTGTCCGGATGCCGCGCGCTGACATGCCCGAAGGAATCCACCACACCTTCGCGCGCCAGGATGCGATTGGCGGTCACGATCTCTTCCAGCAGCAGCTCGAGCTTGGTCATCGGGGTTCCTTTTTCTTGTAGCCCGCATGGAGCGCAGCGCAATGCGGGAGCAAGGATCCCGGATTACGCAAGCGCTTCATCCGGGCTACGAAACTACGAAGCGTGTTCACAAGATGAAGCTTACGGAGCCGAGGGAGCCGAGCTCGTGGGCGTCGATCAACACGCGGCGCTCCTTGATCCGGAAGCTGTCGCCGGCGCGGCGCAGCACGTAGCGGTAGGAGCCGACATATTCGCGGATGCGCTCATAGCGGCGGAAGCGGTAGCAGACGAAATTGGCCGCGACGCTGATCAGGTCGCCCTCGACGGCGAGGATGCGCACGTTGGAGATCATGCGGCGGGTGCGGGATTTCGGATATTCCGCGTGGCAGTTGGGATCCTGCACCCGGATGATGCGCTGGCGGATGCGCTCGCGGTCGTCGGCGATCAGGAACAGCGCGCGGCGGTGGTCGCTCTCCGGCTGGTCGTTGGACGGAACGTAGTAGCAGGCATCGTCGGCAAGCAAGTCCTGCCAAGCGTCGAGCCGCCATTCGTCGAGCAGCGCCGCCTCATGGTAGAGAAAGTCCTCCACCTCCGCGCGGGTGACCAGATGCTTGGCGGCAACCGGCGCGGTCACGCCTGCGCCCCCATGAGCTCGTTCCAGCGGCGCCAGAAGATGCGCAGGTGATGCTCGTCGCTGTTGAGCTGCTCGCCTTCCTTGCCCATGCCGCGCGACATTTCCGACCAGCGGTCCTCGCTCCAGTTGGCGAGCCCCTGCTGCACCAGCTCGAGCGCCTCGACGTCGTCGGGGGTCGCGAAGCCGCCCGGGCCGTAGAAGGTGAGGAAGGCATCGAGCCGGCGGGCGCGCGCGTTCTCGCTCTCCTCGACCGGGCCCAGCGCCCAGGCGGTAACGTGCATCTTGCCGACGCCCTCCGGATAGAATGTGCGCACGGTGACGGAGGAGCCGTCGTTGATCACCAGATTGGGAAAGATCACCAGATTGCGGTTGGTGTCGGCGACGCGGCGGGCGCGCTCCTCGCCCAGCCGGCCGACCAGCTCGTTTCGAATCTCCTCGATCTCCCGCTTGGCGGCCTCGCCGTAGAGCGGAATCCATTTGGCGACCGGCCGGCCGCGGAAATTGACGTTGTCGGTGGTGAAATGGCCGTTGCCGAGCTCGACCGCGAGCCCCCGGGTCGGCAGCACGAGGCCCGCCTCCTTGGGCGGCTCGATTTTGACGCCCGAATTGGCCATGAAGTTGAGCCAGGTCGAATGGGTCGAGGGCAGGTGATAGTCGTCGACGCTGTTCTCGACCATCAGCTTCCAGTTGGCGGCCACGTCGTATTCCTGCACGCCGGCGATGATTTCCATCTGCCCGGACGGCGACTGGTCGATGACCATGTCGATGTAGTCCTTGGCGTCGGCCAGATAGTCATGCAGCGGGCTCGCCTCCGGATCGAGGCACATGAACCAGAAGCCGCGATAGTCCTCGAAGCGGGCCGGCCGGCGCAGCCCATAGGCCGCCTTGTCGAAGGCATCCGCGTAGGCGTCGTCGCCCGGCACCCGCAGGAGCCGGCCGTCGTTGCCGTAGGTCCAGCCGTGATAGATGCACATGAAGCGGCGCGCATTGCCCTCGCGCTGCGTGCAAACGATCGCGCCGCGGTGGCGGCAGGTGTTGAACAGACAGTGGAATTGCCCGGCCTGGTCGCGGCAGAAGATCACCGGACGGCCGGCGACCTTGCGCGAGCGGAAGTCGCCGGGCTCCTTAAGCTCGGAGGAATGGCCCACATAGATCCAGCAGCGCCCGAAGATCTGCGCCATTTCCTTGCGCAGGATGTCCTCCGACACCAGGACCTCGCGGTCCAGCAGGAAGGTCTTTCGCTCGCGATCGTCGACGATGTAGGAGCGGACGGACATGCCAGGGGCTCAGTAATCAGTAGTCAGTCATCAGAGGTCAGTAATCAGCGCTCGGAAATCGGTAGTCAAGGGGCTGCCGGCGAACCCGCCCTGCCGGTGCGCCAACCACCCGATCAAAGCGAAATCTGATTACTGATCGCTGACTTCTGGCCCCTGATCCCCCTTGCGCTTTTCGGCGGGGCCGCTAAAGCACACGCGGTCCTGTGCGGTCGGCGGCCGATCCGGTCAGCGATCCATTTGTCAGCAAGCTTGTCGGCAAACCATGGCAGAAAATCCCGTTCCCGTCTGCGCCGCGGCGGATGTGCCGGTCAATGGCGTCATCAGCCGCGAGGTCGGCGACGAGCTGGTGGCGATCTACAATATCGGCGGCGTCTTCTACGCCACCGAGGCGCGCTGCACGCACGGTCTCGCCGATCTGGCCGACGGCACGCTCGACGGCGAGGTGATCGAATGCAGCTTCCACTTCGGCGCGTTTCACGTGCCGAGCGGCAAGGCGGTGCAGCCGCCCTGCTTCGTCAACCTCAAGACCTACAAGACGCAGGTCACGGACGGCCAGGTATTTGTCGACCTCGACACGCCGGCCCCCACGGCCGCTGATTCCTCCCCCTGAAAGGGACCTGAGATTGTAGGGGCGGCCCTTGCGGCCGCCTATGGCAACCGATCCCGGGCGCCCACGAGGGGCGCCCCTACAACGGCAGGTGTCAGGCGGCCGCGATGAACTTGCGCATGTGGGCCACGAAGGCGTCCGGGGCCTGGCCCGGAATGTCGTGCTGGGAATCCACCGTCTCCTGCGGAATATGCGGGTATTCCTTGGTGAAGCGCGTGACCGTCTCGGGCGGGAAGCGATCCGAGCGCAGGCCGCGGATCAGCATGGTCGGGGTCTTCACCATGCCGAGCTCCGCCCACATTTCGCGCACCGGGAATTTCGGCGACTGCGCGGCGACGCCGACCGGCTTCTTGTTGCCGTTGTCGGGATCGCGCTTGAGCATGTAGCCGGCCTCGGTCTTGATCAGCGCGTGCTGCATGCGCTCGCGGTCGTGCGCCACGCGCGGAGGATTGTTGAGCTTGGCGAAGCGGGCCATGCCGGCCTCGATCGATTCGAAGACGAGCGGCGGATTGCCCACCGTCGGGCCCGTCACCGCGTCCTCGTCGCGGTTCATCTGGCTGTCGACCAGGACGAGCTTGGCGAGCTCATTGGGGTAGTCGGCCGCGAACGCGATGACGGTCGGCCCGGCGCCGGAATGGCCGGCGATGATCGGCTTCTCGGTCCATTTCATGGCGCCGAGCACGGCGCGCATGTCGTCCATAAGGGCGTCGCGCGAATAGTCCTTGCTCGGGCTCCAGGTCGATTCGCCCCAGCCGCGCCGATCGGGGGTCACGACCTGGCGGTCGGCCGCGAGCTGCGTCGCCACGTTGATCCAGTCGTAGGAATCGTAATAGTTGGAGCCGTGCAGGATCATGATCGGGGTTTTGCCGGGCGCGCCGAAGACGCGATAGAACAGCGATACGTCGCCCGAATTCACCCGTCCGATGCGTTGCTCGACAGCCATGGTTTCCTCCCGTTTTTCTGGTTTTGAGTATAGCTCAATGCAGGCGCGGCGACTTGAGGAATCGGCGCCGGTCGGCGGAGGCGACCTTGAGCTCCATGGCCTGGCCTTCGCGATAGATGGTGAGCGGCACCTCGACCCCGGCATTGCCGAGCGACCAGATGCGGCGGAACAGACCGGCGAGATCGTTGACCTCCTTGCCGCCGACCGCGAGCACGACGTCGCCGGTGCGCAGGTTGGAGCGCTTGGCGGGCCCGCGATTGGAGAGCCCCACGACCACGACCCGGTTCTCGACCTCGGTGGCATAAAGACCGAGCCAGGGCCGCGGCGGGCGGTTGCGCTGGCCGAGCGTGAGGAGGTCGTCGAAGATGGGCTTGAGGAGGTCGATCGGCACGATCATGTTGAGGTGCTCGGTCTTGCCGCTCTCGCGCGGCTGGTCGAGCTGCAGCGAGCCGATGCCGATGAGGTCGCCCTTGGGGCCGATGACCGCGGCGCCGCCCCAGTTGGGATGGGCAGGCGCGGTGAAGATCGCCTCGTCGAGCACGTATTCCCAATAGCCGGCGAATTCCTGCCGCGCCGCGATGTGGGCCGCCACCGCGTGATCGCGCCCGCCGGCGCCGGCGACCACGACCGGCTCGCCGACCGCCGCTCCGCTCGATTGGCCGAGCGGCAGCTCCGGCAGATCGAGTCTGGCCAGCGCCTGCACCAGGCCGAAGCCGGTCTCCTGGTCGTAACCCAGCATATGCCCCGGCACAGCACGGCCGTCGCTCAAGGTGAGCCAGATCGTCTCGGCCTCGGTGATAAGATAGCCGATGGTCAGCACTAGGCCGTCCTTGCGGATGAGGACGCCGTTGCCGGCCCGCTCGGTGCCGAGCGTCTCGGCGCTGAAGGCGTCGCCCGGGATGATCGAGCGCACCGCCACCACCGCCGCCAGCGCCTGGTCGAGATCGTAGGCATAGTCCGTCGGCTTTGGCCGCACGGCAGGGGGCACTTTCCAATCGCTGGCGGGCGACATTCTAAGCGCTCCATCGCTGGCCTGGCCGCACCCGCGCGGGGGTGCCTGAGCGGAGAATATAAGCCGAATTATCGCGGCTGGAATGGGCGGTGTTGAGGGGGCGAAGCGTCCGGCCCCGTTTCTCGCCCCCGACCAGTCGGCGCTGCTGCGGGATTCAGGCTGGTCGCCGAGCTCGGGCGACCTTCGATCCGCCGACGAGGTCGGGGCTCCCAAACCTGGGGGCCTACCGAAGCCTTCCCCGCAAAGAACACGCTGACGGTGGCCGGACGAAGGACCTTGTCGAGCTTTCTGAAGCGGCCCTGCAGCCCGTTACCAAGCCGGCCATCGCCGACTACCGCGAGCTTTGGGTTCAAGCCTGCCAACGCCCCCCCCTTGTTGCAGAAACAGGGAGAATACCAAGAAAAACAGGGAGGCGATTTGAGCACGAACGGAGCAATTACTGAGAAGGATTAGGCACTTAGATAATTTCTCCAAAAGCAAATAACAGAGAGAAAACAGGGAGCTGAACTCGTGGAAACAGGGGGGCGTTCCTTTCTTGCCCGGCTTCGGATTCATTTTTGGGATTTCCGGCGCCATCGGCATTCGGCGGCGTTGCCGCCGATCGGGAACAGCGCTCGTTACCGAGCTTGCCTCCCCGTTCCGCATCGGCGCG
>DASXXS010000311.1:0-6723 GCA_036502925.1 Xanthobacteraceae bacterium | reverse complement strand
CGTCGAAGAACATGTGCTCGGTGCGGCAGAGCCCGATGCCTTGCGCACCGAACTTGAGCGCGACGCGCGCGTCATTGGGCGTATCCGCATTGGCGCGCACGCCCAGCACCCGCACCTGATCGGCCCAGCCCATGAGGGTCGTGAACTCGCCCGACAATGCCGGCTCGACCATCGGCACGCGGCCGAGCAGCACCTCGCCGGTCGAGCCGTCGACGGTGATGATGTCGCCCTGCTTCAACAAATGCCCCGCAACCGTCATGGTGGCGGCCGCATAATCGATGCGCACCGCGCCGGCGCCCGATACGCAGGGCTTGCCCATGCCGCGCGCCACCACCGCCGCATGGGAGGTCATGCCGCCCCGGGTGGTGAGTATGCCTTGCGCCGCATGCATGCCGTGGATGTCCTCGGGCGAGGTCTCGATGCGGACCAGGATCACGTTGCGGCCCTGCGCCTTGAGAGCTTCGGCATCGTCGGCGGAGAAGACGATCTCGCCCGCCGCGGCTCCGGGCGAGGCCGGCAGCCCGTTCGCCACCACCTTGCGCTCGGCGCTGGGATCGATGGTCGGATGCAGCAGCTGGTCGAGCGCGTCGGGCTCGACCCGCGTCACCGCCTCCCGGCGCGTGATCAGGCCTTCGTTGGCGAGCTCGACCGCGATCCTGAGCGCCGCCCGGGCGGTGCGCTTGCCCGAGCGCGTCTGCAGCATCCAGAGCTTGCCGCGCTCGACGGTGAATTCGAGGTCCTGCATGTCGCGATAGTGGCGCTCGAGCACGCCGTAGATGCGCGTCAATTCCTTGAACGCATCGGGCAGCGCCTTTTCCATGGACGGCTTGTCGGAGCCCGCCGCCTCGCGGGCGGCTTCCGTTATCTCCTGCGGGGTGCGGATGCCGGCGACCACGTCCTCGCCCTGGGCATTGATCAGGAACTCGCCATAGAGGCGCTTCTCGCCGGTCGAGGGGTTGCGGGTGAAGGCGACGCCGGTGGCGGAGGTTTCGCCCATGTTGCCGAACACCATGGCCTGGACGTTGACGGCGGTGCCCCAATGCTCTGGAATGCCGTGCAGGCGGCGATAGGTGACGGCGCGCTGGTTCATCCATGAGCCGAACACCGCGCCGATGGCGCCCCACAATTGCGCGTGCGGGTCCTGCGGAAACGGCTCGTCATGCTCCTCCTCGAGGCGCTCCTTGTAGCGGGCGACCAGCGCGACCCAATCGTCGGCATCAAGCTCGGTATCGAGCGTGTAGCCCTGCCGATCCTTGTGGTCGTCGAGAAGCTCCTCGAAGTGATGGTGCTCGACGCCGAGCACGACGTCGGAATACATGGTGATGAAGCGCCGATAGCTGTCATAGGCGAAGCGGCGGTCGCCGGACTGCTTCGCCAGCGCCTCGACGGTCGCGTCGTTGAGCCCGAGGTTGAGCACCGTGTCCATCATGCCGGGCATGGAGGCGCGCGCACCCGAGCGCACCGAGACCAGGAGCGGATTGGTCTTATCGCCGAAGGTGCGGCCGGTGATGCGGCCGATCTCGACAAGCGCGGCGTCGACCTGCCGCGCCAGGTCCTTGGGATAGGTCCTGTGACCGGCATAATAGGCGGTGCAGACCTCCGTGGTGATGGTGAAGCCTGGCGGCACCGGCAGGCCGAGACTGGCCATTTCGGCGAGCCCGGCGCCCTTGCCGCCGAGAAGATTGCGCATGCCGGCGCGTCCCGCGGCCTTGCCGCCCCCGAAGGCATAGACCCATTTGGCAGGCGCCGTCTCGGCAGATCGGGGCGCGCCGGATCGCACCGATTTGCGTGCCGTCGGCTTGCGTCCGCCGGCCGGCCGGGCCGGTGTCTTGCCGGTCTTGCGAGCGATCTTGCGAGTCGTCTTGCGCGGGCTTGATTTGGCCATGAGTCACGAAT
The DNA here is from genome assembly GCA_036502925.1 of Xanthobacteraceae bacterium. Lineage (GTDB taxonomy): Bacteria > Pseudomonadota > Alphaproteobacteria > Rhizobiales > Xanthobacteraceae > VAZQ01. The sequence continues at coordinate 4,827 of DASXXS010000311.1, read as the reverse complement.
GATTTGCGCCGGCGCCGGACATCCGCCGTCGATTGATCAACGGATGAAATGATGGATGGCGTTGAGGCCCACCAGACCAATCACGATGAGATAGATGGCGACCACGTAGTTCAACAGGCGCGGCACGACGAGAATCAGGATTCCCGCGATCAGCGCAACGAGCGGCGTAATGTGGGCGGAGGTGAGCTGCATCGAAAGTCTCCCTGGGTTGCAAACTGGCCTTTAACGGAGGAGGCCGGCGGCGGGTTCCTTGGCGGCGAGGGGTGCGGCCACAATTCTGGGATTTGCATTGGTATGAGGATAAAGTGGCCCGCGATGCAAGGGCCGTTGCGGCTTTCTCGGGAAGAAATGCCCCCCGCGCTTGATGCGGGATTCCGGTTTTCCATCCGGGAATGCGACAATGCACAAATGAAAGCGCGTTTTCCCAGTGAACCCGCTCGGGCGCGCAAACCGTGCACAAGATGGCATCACTTGGGAGATGGCATCACGAGGAGCAGGCATGCTGCACAAGAGACGGATCGTGCTGGCTGCATTTGCGGTCGTTGGGCTCGCGGGTGCCGGACTCATGGCCGGACCGGCATCGGCGCAGAGCTACCCGTCAAGGCCGATCCGGATGCTGGTGGGATTCTCTCCAGGCGGCCCCGCCGACGTCATGGCGCGCCTGATCGGCCAGCGCATGGCCGTAACCCTGGGGCATCCCATCGTGGTGGAGAACCGGGCGGGCGCCGGCGGCACCATCGCGGCGCGCGTGGTCGCCGAAGCGGAGCCCGACGGCTACACGCTCCTGCTCGGCAATACCAGCACGCTGGTCATCAGCCCGCTGATGTACAGGAACGTCGGCTACGACGCGCGCAAGGCTTTTGCCCCGATCGCGCGCCTGGGCACCACGTCGGACATCCTGGTCACCAATCCGGGATTTCCGGCCAGGACGCTGGCGGAGCTCATCGCCTCCGCCAAGGCCAATCCCGGCAAGCTCAACTATTCGACGCCTGGAATCGGAACTCCGCCGCACCTGATCGGCGAAATGCTCAAGCTCAGGGCCGGCGTCGACATCGTGCACGTCCCCTACAAGAGCGGCGGCCAGTCGATCCAGGCGGTGGTCGCCGGCGAGGTGCAATTCACCTTCGAGAACCCCGCCGTCGCGCTGCCGCTGGTGCAGGCCGGCGTGGTCCGGGCGCTGGCGGTGACGAGCGCGGCGCGCCACCCGCAGGCTGCCGACGTCCCGACTTTGGTCGAAGGCGGCCTGCCCGGTTTCGTCTCGGTCTCCTTTACCGGCGTGGTCGGACCGGCCGGCATCCCGCGGGAGATCGTGACCAAGCTCAATTCCGCCATCAACGAGAGCCTGAAATCGCCCGACGTGGCGGCCACGCTGGACAAGCTCGCGGTCGACGTCAAGAACGAGACGCCGGGCGAGTTCGCCACCTTCCTGTCGCAAGAAATGACGACCACGGCGCCGGTCATCAAGGCCGCCGGGCTCCTGGGCGTGGAGTGATCTCGTCGCCCCTCTGCCCGCGCGGCAAGCAGTCGAGACCGAACCAGCACACCGGCGCTTTGATCCAGGTCAAAGACCCTCGGCGCCGTTTCGGCAATATTTGTTTTATTGGCAACTAAGCGGTGCAGAGGGAGCCCATGCTGAGGATACAAGAGAACGAATTCATCACCCGAACCGGGCCCCGGACGCCGATGGGCCAACTGTTCCGGCGGTACTGGACACCCGCCCTTCTTGCCGAGGAGTTGCCGGCGAACGACTGTCCGCCGGTGCGCGTCAAGCTGATGTCGGAGCGTCTGGTGGCATTTCGCGACAGCTTGGGGCGCTATGGGCTGATCGATGAATTCTGCGCCCATCGCGGCGTATCGCTGTGGTTCGGGCGCAACGAGGAATGCGGCCTGCGCTGCCCCTATCACGGCTGGAAGTTCGATTTTGCCGGACAGTGCATCGAGGTTCCCTCCGAGCCCGAGCAAAGCGGATTCGCCAAGAAGATCAAGCTCACCTCGTATCCATTGGTCGAGCGCGGCGGCATTTTATGGACCTATATGGGACCGCCTGAGCACAAACCGCCTTTGCCCGAATGGGAATTCGCCATGGTGGCGCCCGAACAGCGCTTCGTGTCCAAGCGGCTGCAGGAGTGCAACTGGCTGCAGGCGATGGAGGGTGGCATCGACTCGAGCCACGTCTCCTGGCTGCACCGCGGCAACATCAATTCGGACCCGCTGTTCAAAGGGGCCAAGGGCAATCAGTACAATCTCAGCGACGCGAGACCGATGTTCGAGGTGGTCGAGAGTCCGGGCGGACTTTATATCGGCGCCCGGCGCAATGCCGAAGAGGGCAATTATTACTGGCGCATCACCCAGTGGGTCATGCCGTCCTTCACGATGATCCCGCCGCGCGGCGGTCATTCGGTGCACGGTCACTTCTGGATTCCAATCGACGACGAGACTTGCTGGGCGTGGAGCTACGATTTTCACCCCACCCGGGCGCTCACGGATGCCGAGCGCACGGCGATGCGGCAAGGCAAGGGCATCCATGTGCTCAACGCGCCCGGCACGTTTCGCCCGGTGGCCAACAAGGACAACGACTATCTGATCGATCGGGCGGCGCAGCTGCGCGGCGACACCTACAGCGGCGTCGAGGGCATCGCCATGCAGGACGCTTCGCTGCAGGAAAGCATGGGGCCGATCGTCGACCGGACCAAGGAGAACCTCGCTTCCACCGACAACGGCATCATCATGGCGCGCCACCGCCTCATCCGCGCCGCCAAGGCGCTCGCGGACAAGGGCATCGTCCCGCCGGGCGTCGATCTGGCGCACCAGCGCGTGCGTTCGGCATCGGTGATCCTGTCGCCCGACCGCCTGTTCACGGACGCCGCGCGCGAGGCGCTCACGGTGCGTGAGGGAGTCGCGCCCGCAACCGTCTGACCATCAGCTTTCGTGAAGGCTCTGCCGGGTCGATGTGTTAGACACTGGATCCCCGATCGAGCCGCCTGATGTCGACCTATCGACTGGATCAGCTGTTCGCGCCGGAATCAATCGCGCTCGTCGGCGCGAGCCCGCGCCCGACCTCGCCCGGCCGCGCCGTCTTGCGCAATTTGCGCGCGGGCGGCTTCCGCGGTGCCGTTCATCTGGTCAATCCGCACTACGACGAGGTCGAGGGAATTCGATCGGTTAAATCCTTCAATGACTTGCCGGCGGCGCCGGATCTGGTGGTCATCGCAGTGCCCGCGCCGGCGGTACCATCGCTTGTAGCGGCAGCGGGTGAAAGGGGGACGGCTGCCGCCATCATCATCACCGCCGGACTGGGCCACGGACCGGGCTCGCTCGCCGAAGCCTGCGAGCAGGCGGCGCGCACGAAAGGCCTTCGGCTGGTCGGCCCGAACTGCCTTGGGGTCATGGTTCCGGGCGCCAAGCTCAATGCCAGCTTTGCCGCCAGCACGCCGAGGGCGGGCGACCTTGCGCTGGTCTCGCAATCAGGTGCGATCGCCGCTGGACTGGTGGAGTGGGCGGCCACGCGATCGATCGGCTTCTCGGCGATCGTCTCGCTCGGCGACAGCATCGACGTCGATTTCGGCGACCTGCTCGATTTCTTCTCGCTCGACCGCGCCACCCGCGCGATCCTGCTTTACGTCGAATCGATCAAGGATGCCCGCAAGTTCATGTCGGCGGCGCGCGCGGCGGCGCGGTCCAAGCCCGTGGTCGTGGTCAAGTCGGGCCGCCACCGGCAGGGCGCCAAGGCGGCCATGACCCATACCGGCGCGCTCGCCGGCGCCGATGCGGTCTACGACGCGGCATTCCGGCGGGCCGGTCTGCTGCGCGTCATCGGTCTCGATGAGTTGTTCGCGGCGGCGGAGACGCTCGGACGCGTGAAGCCGTTCCCGGGCAAACGGCTCGCCATCCTTACCAATGGCGGGGGTATTGGCGTGCTCGCGGTCGACCGGCTCGCCGATCTCGGCGGCGTGCTGGCCGAGATTTCGTCCGCTACCATGCAGCGGCTCGACGCCGCCTTGCCACCGATCTGGTCGCACGCCAACCCCGTCGACATCGCCGGCGACGCCGACGCAGCGCGCTACGCGGCCGCCTTCGAAGCGCTGCTCGACGATCCGGGCAACGACGCCGTGCTGGTGATGAATGTGCCGACCGCGCTCGCTTCCGCGACCGACGCCGCGCAGGCCGTGGTCGAGGTCGCGAACACGCATCGCGGCAGAACGATTACGCCCAAGCCGGCATTCGCAGTCTGGGTCGGCGGCAGCGGCGCGGCCGCGGAAAGCTTCGAGCGCGCCGGCATTCCCGACTATGCGACCGAATCGGAGGCGGTCGGCGGATTCATGCATTTGGTGCGCTACCACGACGCGCTCGAAGCCTTGATGGCAACGCCGCCAAGCCTGCCCGCGGATTTTTCACCGGACCTGGGCGCCGCCCGCGCGGTCATCGCGGGCGCGCTCGCAGCCGGCGCTACGTGGCTCGACCCGGTCGCGGCCACGCGGCTCCTTGCCGCCTACGCCATTCCGGTGGCGCCGGCCTTGCGGGCGCGTGACGCCGACGAGGCCGCAGCCGCGGCAGCCCCCTTGCTGCAGGGCGGATCGACCGTGGTCGCGAAGATTCTCTCTCCCGACATCGTGCACAAATCGGAGGTGGGCGGAGTGCGGTTGAACCTGACCTCGGAGCCGGCCGTGCGCGAGGCGGTGGGCCAAATCCTGGCGCGGGCCCGCGCGATGATGCCGCAAGCCCGCATCGAGGGGGTCACAATCCATCCCATGATCGTGCGTCCCAAGGCCCGCGAGCTGATCGCCGGCATTGCCGACGACCCGACCTTCGGGCCGGTCATCGTGTTCG
>DASXXS010000310.1:0-2330 GCA_036502925.1 Xanthobacteraceae bacterium | reverse complement strand
TCCCCATAGACCAGCGCCGCAGCCCCGCGGGTTCGTGCATGGGAGGTTTCCGTACGCCGGCCCCATGCCATGACGTGCGACCTGTGATGGCCGGCATCCGGAAACCTTCACTGGAGCGGTCCTTGACGGGCGCAGCCAGTGCCGTTCCGAAGCAGACGCTCACTGACGAACCGCTTGGTCGCCTAGGTGTCGTTGCCAAGGAGGTTGTCCCTTCCGATGAGGGATTGTGCTTGCGTCGGGGTAGCCGGCGTCAAGCCCAAGCCGCCTGCGGCGATCGCTTCGCGAGGCTTGACCCCGACCACCCCGACGAAGCCTGGCTGCTGATCGGATGTGGCGAGAGGTGTGGTTGCGGCATGTGCGTTCAGGGCGACGATCCGGCTGATCGGCGGCTTGCCGCCGAGTGCCGAATGCGGCCGGCCGGTGTTGTAATCGGTGAGCCACGGCAGCATGGCCTGGGCGCGATCGGCGGAGCTGTGGAACGGCTGCGCATAGGCCCATTCGCGCAGGCTGGTCTGGATGAACCGCTCGGCCTTGCCGTTGGTGCGTGGGGTATAGGGCCTGGTGCGCTTGTGCTTAATGCGCCGTCCGGACAACAGATCGCGGTAGGCATGGCTGCGATAGGCCGAACCATTGTCGGTCATGATGCGCTCGACCGCCACACCGTGGCGGGCAAACCAATCGATCGCGCGGGCGGTGAACGCCACCGCGCTCTCCTTGCGTTCATTGGGCAGCAGCTCGGTGTAGGCCAGGCGCGAGGCGTCATCGATGGCGACATGGACGTATTCCCAGCCGGTCCCACGTTTGTTGCTCTGTCCGGTGCGGTCGCCGGTGATGCGATGGCCGATGCCATCGATGCGGCCGAGCTTCTTGATGTCGATATGGATAAGTTCGCCGGGCCGCTCGCGTTGGTACCGGATGACCGGCGGGCGCGGCGACAGCGCGGGAAGGCGGCCGAGCTGGTGGCGGCGCAGCACGACGCCGACGGTGGACTGCGGGCGGCCAAGACGGCGCGCGATCACCGGACCGCTGAGCCGGTCGCGGCGCAGCGCCACGATCGCGGCCTGCGCCGGCTCCGGCAGCCGGCGCGGGCTGCGATGCGGACGCGACGATCGGTCGGTGAGACCGGCCTCACCCTCGGTGGCGTAGCGGTCGCGCCACTTGCGCACGGTCTTGGGTGTGACGCCCTGTGCTGCCGCCACCGCGGCGACGGACCAACCGCTCGCCAAGCGCTCGATCATCAGCATTCGACTGTGACGGGTGGTGCGAGCATTATCATGGATGTCCATCCGAGGCCTCCGGGCAGGGGTTGCGTGTCTGGCAACCACAGCCTCTCAGCCCAGCCTCGGAGGGACAACCTCTGTAGCAGCTACACCTAGGCGAGTCAGGCGGCATAGCCCGGCGGCGGACGGCGCGCCTGGGATGCCTGCTCGAAGGCGTAGGCGAGGCGGAGCAGGGTCGGTTCGCTCCAGGCGCGGCCGGTGAACGTCGCGCCGAGCGGATAATCGGGGGTGTCCTTGCCATTGAACCCGGCGGTGAAGCCGGCCGGCACCTGGACGCTCGGGTAGCCAGCCTTGGCCGCGATCGCGGCGCCGGTCCGGCCCGCGAACAGCACCGCGTCGAGCCGATGCGCGTCCATGTAGGCGTCGAGACCGAGCGTGGCGGCCGAGCGCTGGTCCATCGCCCGCGCTGAGCGGTATTCTGGCTCGGAAAGATCCCCGCGCGTCGCCTCGGCGGCAAGAAACAGATCCTGGCCGAACCGCAGCGCTGTGTCGGCGTGCGCGTCGTTGAAGGCGATGACATCGGCCATCGTGCGGATCGGTGTCTCGCTCGCCCACTCGCTCAGATAAGCATTGAGGTCTCGCTTTATCTCGTAGACGAATACGATCGGGCAGTGGGCGGGATCATGTTTCGTCCTGCTTTCCGGGTTGCGGTTGAGCACGGTCATCATGGTGCCGGGCCCGCCGATCCAGCCGACTGTCGGAATGCTGGCGCGGACGATCTCGGCGCCGGCTGCCCTCAACGTCTCAACCACCTCGCTCATCACCTCCGCCGAGCGCGGCGACAGCTTGCCGTAATAGACATCGTTCGCCGCGTCGGCGGGGTCGCTCGGTAAGCCGATCCGCGCACCCTTTAGACCACCCTTGTCCAGGACCGCGGTGTAGTCCGCCGGGCGCTGCAAGCGCCGGGTCGGCGGATCGAGCGGGTCGCGGGCCGCCAGCACATTGAGCAGGATCGCCGCGTCGTGCACGGTTCGGGTTAGCGGACCGGCGGTGTCCTGGCTGTGCGCAATCGGAACGATGCCGGCGCGACTAATGAGGCCCACGGTCGGC
>DASXXS010000309.1:0-24360 GCA_036502925.1 Xanthobacteraceae bacterium | reverse complement strand
ACCAAAGTGGGCGAGGAGCTCAGCCTGATCCGGAAGGATCAGTTCGCCTTGTGCTGGATCGTCGACTTCCCGATGTACGAGTGGAGCGAGGAGGAGAAGAAGATCGACTTCTCCCACAACCCGTTCTCCATGCCCAATATGGCGCCGGAGGATTTTCTGGCGCTCGACCCGGCCGATATCGAAAGGATTCTCAGCCTCAAGGCGATCCAATACGACATCGTCTGCAACGGGGTCGAGCTGTCGTCAGGCGCGATCCGCAACCATCGTCCCGAGGTGATGAAAAAGGCCTTCGCCATCGCGGGCTACGACGAAGCGACCCTGGAGCGCAGGTTCGGCGGCATGCTGCATGCGCTTTCGCTCGGCGCGCCGCCCCATGGCGGCATTGCGCCCGGCATCGACCGCATCGTGATGCTGCTCTGCGGCGAGGAGAATTTGCGCGAGGTGGTGCTGTTCCCGATGAACCAGCGCGCCGAGGACCTGATGATGGGCGCGCCCTCGGAAGCCACGCTCAAGCAGCTGCGCGAGCTGCATATCCGGCTGAACCTGCCGGGCAAGGAATAGGGCGAGGGGCGCGTAGCCCGCATGGAGCGCAGCGAAATGCGGGAAGGGCGGTCCCGGATTGCGCGGAGTTTATCATCGGGCGGCGCTTCGCGCCGAGCCGTTGGCTCCATCCGGGCTACAGGCCAAGTCTGTAGGGTGGGCAAGATCGCCTGCTTTGCATGGCGGCTGGATGCGGCGTTGATGGCGATTTTGCCCACGCGCCAAACGGACAGATCGTACGCGTGGGCACCGCGCTCCGCGCCTTTGCCCACGCTGCGGATCGGACGCTACACCCGCAGGCTGGGCATCACCCGGATCGCGTTCTCGCTGTCGATCGCCTTGATGTCGTCCGGGCTGAATTTGTAGTTGTGCACGCCCTCGACCGCCTCGGCGCCCCTGCGGAACGGATAGTCCGAGCCGAACATCACCTGGGACACCGGCACCATCTGCATCAGCGCCGCCAGCTGACCAAGCGTGTTGCCTTGCGCCACCTCGTAGTAGAATTTTCGGAAGATGGGCAGCGGGCCCTCTGGAAACCGATCCTTGTCCCGCGGTCGGTTCGCCAGCTCTACGAAGCGGCTGGTCAGGAACGGCAGGGTGCCGCCGCTATGGGACCAGATGAATTGCACGTCCGGGCATTTGAACGCGGTCTGCGCCTCCCCGAACACGACGCTGACGATCGTGCGGGTGGTGTCGTGGGCGTATTCCAGGGTCGACACCGGCACGCCCTTGACCAGATTGGCGCAGCAGTCCGGCACGCCCGGGTGGGTGTAGACCACCGCCTTGCGGCGGTTGAGCTCCTCGAACACCGGCAGGAAGGCCGGGTCGCCGAGATATTTCTCGCTGTAGCTGGTCCAGAGCGCGATCCCCTGGGCTTTGAGCACGTCCAAGCTGTATTCGATCTCGCGCAGGCTGCCCTCGGTGTCCGGCAACGGAATGACCGCGAACGACCGGAAGCGGCCTTTATGGTCGCGCTCAAGATCGGCCGCGTATTCGTTGCACGCACGCGCGAGGCGGCGTGCCTCCTCGTCCTTCTGGCCGAACCAGACCCCCGGATTGAGAATCGAGACCACCGCCGTATCGACGCCGGCCTTGTCCATGTCGTCGAGCGACATGTTGACCGACCATTTGGTGGCCGTGCTCTTGTGGCGCGCCAGGGCCTCGGCATGGACCGGCGGGACGATGTGGTGATGGACATCGATCCGGCGCGGCTGGGCGGGCGCCTGCGCCGCGGGCGCCTGCGCCGCGGCGGGCGGCAGGGCGACGGCCGCCGCTCCGGCGAACCCCAATGCGGTTGCGGCGGCCCCGCCGGACAGGAAATTCCGCCGGCTCACGGGCGGCCCGGCGAATGCCGAAACCGGCTCACAACAAACACACTGCGAGAAGAAACCACGCCGTCCGGCCTGTCGGTTCATCACGCCTCTCCATGCTCAGCCGCAAGGTTCGGCGCCATAGTTGGCGCGGTTTGCCGCGGGGTCAAGCGCAAGCCCGCCGCAGGCAAGATCGCGACGTCAACAATTCGTATCGCTGAGGCAGCCGGCGAAAGGAATTTCTAAACGCTTCCCGCCAGAATCCGCTTGACTCCGGGGACGCCGGCCTTATTTGGAAACGAGCCGCTGTCATCAGTCCGCCGTGCGGGCCGGGTCGGCGGCATTCGCATTCCGAGGCGCATTCCGAGGCTCTGGAGCGGCACTCGGGTTGGATCTCTGGTTGGGGAGGACGCAATGCGCCAAGACGCCCTCTTGCGATCGGGGAAGGGCTTGGAGAATCCGAGTCCCACCCGCAAGACGAGTCCCACCCGCAAGAAAGGTCCGGTTGCCGTCGTCGCGCCCGTGCGGGCCGACGAACGCGATAACCATCTCGCGGTTCGCAATGGCGTGCTCTGCGCCGGCGTTCATCTGATCATCGACCTGCACGGGGCCGAGGGCCTCAATGATATCGACCTGATCGATGCAACCTTGCGCCGCTGCGTGGCGGCGGCCCGGGCGACGCTGCTGCACATTCACCTGCACCATTTCCATCCCAATGGCGTGTCGGGCGTGGCGGTGCTGGCGGAGAGCCATATCTCGATCCATACTTGGCCGGATATCGGCTATGCGGCGCTCGACGTGTTCATGTGCGGCAAGGCCGAGCCTGACGCCTGCATCCCGATCCTGCGCTCGGCGTTCAAAGCCCGGCGCGTGGCGGTGAACGAATTGCTGCGCGGACCGACGACGGAGGACAGACGGCGGAGGACGGATTAAGAGAAGAGCGGATCTTCTCCGTCGTCTGTCCTCTGTCGGCTGAAACATGCCCAACAAACGCTGGATTGCCGAGTCGTTGTTCGACGCGCTCGGCTTTCGCATGACCTACGCGATCGAGCGGGTGCTCTACCAGACGCAGACCGAGCATCAGCATCTCGTTCTGTTCGAGCATGAATTCTTCGGCAAGATGCTGATGCTGGACGGCGCCACCCAGGTCACCACGCGCGACGAATTCATCTATCACGAAATGATGACGCATGTGCCGATCTTCGCCCACGGCAAGGCGAAGGAGGTCCTGATCGTCGGCGGCGGGGATTGCGGCATCGCCAAGGAGGTGCTCAAGCACAAGTCGGTCGCGCGCCTGACCCAGGTGGAGATCGACGCCTCCGTCGTGGCGTTCGCGAAGGAGCACTTTCCGAAATTCACCAAGCCGGTGCTCGCCGACAAGCGCTTCGATCTGGTGATCGACGACGGCATGGACTATGCGGCCAAGACCGATCGCCGCTTCGACGTGATCATTGTCGATTCGACCGATCCCCAGGGACCCGGCAAGGTGCTGTTCACCCGCAAATTCTACGCCGCCTGCAAACGCTGCATGACCGCGGGCGGCGTCCTGGTGACCCAAAACGGCGTGCCGTTCCTGCAGCCCGCCGAGCTCGTCTCCTCGGTCGGCCATTTCCGCGGCCTGTTCGCCGACGCCGGCTGCTATATCGCCGCGATCCCCACCTATGTGGGCGGGCACATGGCGATGGGCTGGGCTACCGACGACAAGCGCCTGCGCGCGGTGCCGCTCAAGACCATTGCGGAGCGCTACCGGCGGGCCGGCCGGGTTATCACCCGGTACTGGACGCCCGAGGTCCACAAGGCCGCCTTCGCCTTGCCGCGCTTCATCGTCGATGAGCTCGCGCGGGCCAAGCGTTGAAGCGCATTCCGGCCCGTAGGGTGGGCAAAGGCGGCTACCGGTATTTGATTGGTGTGTGGCGCGGATTCCGCTGTGCCCACGCGGCGGTGGGCACGGCGGAACGCGCGTCGTGCCGATGTAAGCGGCGTCCGGGCCGCCTTTGCCCACCCGACGTGTTTGCTGACTAAGCGCTCAGGGATTGGGATTGGAGCCGCGTGCGATAGAATCCGAGGACGCGCTGGGCGGTTGCGACCTGCAGCCGGTCGTAGCTCTTGACGGCGTGGTCGAGATCCTGCGTCGAAATCCCCCGGTCGACGGTCTTGAGCAGCAGCAGCGCCTTGACGCCGGTAGCGGAAAAGCCCGCGAGCTTGGCGAGCATCAGCACGATCTCATGGTCTTGTTCCTGCAGGGCGTGCTCGACCGCATCGATTTCGATGCCGCATAGGAGCGAGAGCGCGACCGCCGTCTGCTCGAACCGGCCCTCGCGCGCGAAGTGGTACACGTCGCTCTCGCGGAGGCGACCGGTTCGCCGGAGCGCCAGCACCTCTTGGCGCGCGGCGTAGCCGTCGGAGACCTGGTGGGCGTCCGACCGGGCGCCTCCGGCCACCGCGGTGACGACGTTTGCCGCCCGCGCGCCCGAGCGAGGATTTTCCATCGCCAGCCGATTGCGCGCGGTGTTGAAGGCCTGGTCGAGCAAGGACAGAAAGTGTTGCCGCGGCAGGTCGGGACGCGCGCCGACCCGCTCCGCCAAGCCTTCGTCGCCGGCCGAGCGCATCACCAGAATGCGGAATCCGGCATCCGAGAAACGGGCGCCGGCATTCCTCACGACCGAATGGGCGACTTCCCCGTCGCCGTGCGTCAGCAACAGGTCGGTGAGGGCTTCGCTCAGCGATGTGCGCTCCGAGATGGCAAGGAGATAGGGTTGGCCTTTGCACTGGGCGGTCGCGAGGAGGTCGGCATCGCTCAGCCGTGGAGAGGCTTTAAGGACCGGACCGGCCACCGCGATGTCGTTGTCCGCGGCCAGCCTGCGGATCAGGCCGACCGGGGCATTGGCAGTGTCCGCCAGCCTGATCGCCAGCCTGGCGCGGGCCCTGGGCTCGATCGCTATCGCAAGCTTGGTGATGACCTCGTCGAACAGGCTGATCTGAACGTCCGAATAGCGGCTGGCGCCGGCGAGAAAAAGGTCGGTGATACGCATGAGCATCTCGACGCGATGCACATCGGTGCCGGAGGCAAGCGCGTGGTCGAGCTCGTCGATGAGCGATCGCCTGGCGGTCATGGCACGCGGGGGCCGTCCGCACGGAGGTTGCGCGCCGGCAGGGGCGGGAAATGATGAATTAGGCGATGTGCAAGCGATTGCCGGCGCCATGATCGTCGTCTTCCGCGGTCTCGCGGTTTGCCGCACAGCGAAACAACGAATGAAAGATCCGTCCGCTGCTGGTCAATAACCAAACGCTGCTGACGAAACGGGCGGCCACGCGGCCGCCCAGTTGCTCACGCCACAAGGGGAGGAACCCCAAAAATCGATCTCAGGGCGTGGTGATCCGGCCCGACCGCTCATCCACGCAGTTCCGCACTGTTCGAGCGATTCGTCAACTGTGTCTATGCGGACTTGGCCGGCCGGCGCGAGAGCGCTGCCGGTCAAGTTGCGGCGCCGGCCGCCGACGCCAATGATCTCAAAATACCGCCAGATACTTCAACATGGAGATGATGCCGAGCACGATCACCACGACGCGCACGATCTGCTTGGCGCGGCCGTCGATCGGGAGCATGTTCACCAAATAGAGAATGAGAATGATGACCAGGAAGGTGATCAGCACGCTGATAATGAGCGACATCGTCGGCGATCCTGCGTGAGGGGTGAACAACCGTTGGGTCGGACGCGGCCGAAGGCGGCGCCAACGGCAGCTTACGTATTTTTGCCGGCGCCGCCATCCGGTTGACGCCGTTCGTGATGGGCACAGTGCCGCCGGTTATCGCCCTGCCGGCGAGGGAACGCGACCCCGTCCTCCGGCGTTGTCATAGCACCGCCGATTGACGAAAGAATCAGACAATGCTCGATCGATTTCATTGCGCGATTGCGCTGATATTGCTGGGGAGCATGACGCTGCCCTGCGGGGCGCAGAGCATTCAAGCGCCGCCAAGCATGGCGCCGCAGACGCGTGATTCGAAAGCATGTTCCAATGATCAGCGGTTGCGGGCCGGCCGGGACGCGCCGCGGCCGTCAGTCCAGGATAGTCAAACCTTGAGCGAAAAGTTGGCGCAGACCGAGGGGGTCCTCTGTCCCCCCGATATCGATCCCGACATCAAGGCGCCGACGCCGCAGGGCGGCACGACGCCGGTCATTCCTCCGCCCGGCAGTCCCGGAGGAGATCCGACCGTGCGGCCGAAGTGAATCGTCTTATCCGCGAGCCGCGCAGCAGGGGCCCAAGCAAGCAGGAACCGGCATTCAAATGATGCGTTACAGCCTCACGAAAACCCAGTCAGAGGAGGCGACACGATGTCGGATCCCCGCGACTTCGAACGCGACCCAAACCTGTCGGGCAATCGCGACCTGGGCAGGCAATCCGGCGCAGGTGACAATTCCGGTTGGATCATTGCGGTGGTCATTGCCGCCGTTCTGTTGGGCCTTGCCGCCTACAGCTATCGCGGCAAGCAGATGACCTCCGCGAACGCGCCCGGGACGACTTCGGGTCAGAGCACGCCGGCGCCCGTCCCCAACACGCCGCCCGCGACTCCGGTTGCCCCCGCGCAGCCGCGCCCGTAAAGGCCGTCTATTACCGAAGAGTTCCTGCGTAATTTTCTTATTCCTGCCTCAAAGGGATGGTGGTAACGGACCTCATAGGCCCCGACTGGGGGGCTTTGGCCGATCTCTTGCTTCCGTAGAAGCGACATGAGTTGCCGGTGCATCCGCACGGCGGGTCAAGAGGTCCGGATGGGAAAGGGGAAGCGTGATCCGAAATTTTCTCGGCGGCCTTTGGCTCGCCTGCATGTGCGCGTCGGCTATGGCCGGCAGCGCCCCCGTCGATAAGCCTAAAATTTCATCATCAATGCGGTTCGAATGGCGCAGCGAGCAGCCGGCGGGCCTTTGCGGCAAGACGTGCCGTTCATGGATTTCCGCCGTTGGGCTGATCACGGAGCGGACCCCGGATGACTTCGAGGCCTTTGCCGGGCAGAGGGACGTGCACGGAGCGACGCTGGTGCTCGATTCCGAAGGGGGCTCGGTCGTCGATACGGTCAAGCTCGGCCGTGCGCTCCGCCGCCTCGACCTCACGACGACCGTCGGAACGACGCTGGTCCGCTCGGCTGCCGACGGCAGCACCACGACGGTACTGTCCCCGGCGGCCGCCTGCGAATCGATGTGCGCCTTTGTTCTCCTGGGCGGCGTGCGTCGGTACGTGCCGCCGGAGGCACGTATTCTCGTCCACCAGATTTGGCTGTCCAAGAAACGCGAGCGTCCCGAGACGGCGAGCTACACCGCCGATGAGATCGTACTGGTCGAACGCGACATCGGCAGTCTCGCCCGTTACACGATCGAAATGGGGGGCGGGATCGAGCTTCTGGAAGCGGCTCTGCGGGTGCCGCCATGGCAGCCGCTCTACCAGCTGTCGAGTGATGAAATACAGCGAATGCGCCTCAATAACATCGACCATCTGTTCGACGCCCCGGGTGATGGCGTTGCCACGACTGCTGCTCTAGGAGCGAACGCGCGGGCCGGTTATCTGCCCTGATCAAACGCGGCGGATCGGCTTCTGAATAAATCTAAAAAAAGCGCGGCGCCCGTAGGCGCCGCGCGGCGCGAAATGAAGTCGAGCCTGTCCGGTGATCAGGACAGCACTTTGTACTTCTTGAACCAGTTCACCAGCTCGCCCCACGCCTGCTTGGCCTGCTGCTCGCGGTAGCTGGGGCGGTAATCGGCATGGAAGCCGTGCGGGGCGCCGTCATAGATATGGAATTCGGCGGTCTTGCCGGCCGCTTTGAGCCTTGCCTCCATGTCTTTCACCTGCTCGACCTTGATGCCGGTATCTTCAGCCCCATAGAGGCCGAGCACCGGCTCCTTCACCTCGCCGGCGAGACTGAGCGCGTTCTTCGGCCACACGTCGTTCTCCGGATCCGCCAGGCTGCCGTAGAACGCGACGCCGGCTTTCAGGTTCGGATTGTGGGTCGAATAGAGCCATACGGTGCGTCCGCCGCGGCAGAAGCCCATGATGCCGAGCCGGTTGGTATCGCCGCCTTGCGATTTTGCCCAATCGACGGTGGCGTCGAGGTCCGCGAACAGCTCCTTGTCGGGCTTGGCGTTGACGATCGGCAGGAGCTTCTGGATGTCATCGACCTTCGTGAGGTCGGTGCCGGCGCGGAAGTAATAATCGGGCGCGACCGCGAGCGCACCCAGATGGCCGAGCCGGCGCGTGACATCCCTGATGTATTCGTGCAGCCCGAAAATCTCCATGGACACGAGAATGACCGGCGGGTTCGCCACGTTGGCGGGCTTGGCGAAGTAGACCGGCATGTCGCCGCCTGCGACCTTGACCTTGGCGTCACCGGTCGTGAGCCCATTGGTGTCGGTCTTGATGGCATCGGCGCGCACCGGGCCGGCGGCCAGCGTATAGCCGGCGGCTGCGGCGGCTGAGCTCGTCATGAAGCCGCGCCGGGACAGCGGCGGCACCATCTTGGCCAAGCCTTCGATATCGGACGGCAGTTTCGGTTGAACACCCATTGGAGTCCTCCTTTTTTGGACATGCAGCCGTGCAATGACGGTTGGGACAGGGGTAATAGGCCGCTCGTGTGACAGCTTGTCAACGCTGCCCCACCCAACCTTTTCCCGCAAGCGGGGGGGGGGGCGGAAAGCGGAGGGAGAACGCGATTATTCGACGCGATCAAGCTCTTTCACGACCGCATCGATGACGCGCGCGTCCATCGGCTCGATTTCGGTCGCGAACACGGCGGCGACATGGCCGTCGCGCCCGATCAGGTATTTGTGAAAATTCCAGCGCGGCGTCTCGACCGGGCGCTCGACCGCCGCCCATTTGTAGAACGGATGCGCGTTCTTGCCCCTGACCTCGGCTTTCGCGGCCAGCGGAAAAGTGACTCCGTAGTCATCGTGCGCGGTCTTCATGATATCGATCGGGGTGCCCGGTTCCTGGGCGCCGAAATCATTGGAAGGCACTCCCACGATCATCAGCCCGCGGTCGTGGTAGCGCGTCCACAGCTGCTGCAGGCCGGCATATTGGGGCGTGTAGCCGCACAGCGAGGCGGTGTTAACCACGAGGATCGGCTTGCCGGCGTATTCGGACAATCGAATATCGCCGCCTTCGAGCCCGGGGAAGGAGAATGCAAAGGCGGTGACGCGGCTCATGCCGGGCGATTGTGCATCGGCCAGCGATGGCGCCGCAAGTGCTCCGGCGATCAATGCAAAAAGCTGTCGGCGGTCGGTGTTCATGATGAACCTCGCATCAGGGGAAATTCCATTATAGCGCAATCGGAATGGGCTCGATATGCCTATTCGGGATGTTCCATGCAGGCGGATTCGGCGGCGATCGCCGAGCCGGGAAGGCGAGGGGCCTCTGCCCGCCGGCACAACGGCGATGCTATTGTCTCGCCATGGTGAATCGGCCGGCGCCATCGATGCAGGCTCGCCGCAAAATCGGCTTTTCAGGAGTCGACAGGAATTGGTCATCGATTCTATACAGGCGCTCCTTAAGCTGCATGCATTAGCCACAAGCTCGCCGGGCCGCTCGATCTCTGGGTCGACCCAACGCCAAATAGGGATATGCTCTCCACCGCGCGCCGCGTCGCGCTCAACAGGATGCTCCGCATGAAGACTTTCGCCGTTTTACTTGCAGGCTGCTGGCTTCTCTCCGGCAATCAGACCCGCGCCGAAAAGATCGATTTCTCGACGACCACCTGCAAGCAATTCTTGGAGAGCCATAAGAGCGAGATCGGCATTATCCTGGCGTGGCTGGACGGGTATTACCGCGATGAGGATGATCCGCCGATCTTCGATACGGATAGATTCGAGGCCAACGCGAAAAAACTCGGTGCTTATTGCGCCGCCAATCCGACCATTGGCTTGATTACCGCCACCGATAAGCTGTTTGGAAAATAGGCGCCGTCATTTCGTTGTCTCGCAGCTACCCCCGCGGACCAGGAAGTCGCCGGCATTTCCGCAGGTGCGCTCATGCGCTATCGCTCCGGTGCCGGCCCGGCGGCGTCGGCGCGGGCGTCGATCACACACGGCGGCATTGACGCGATCGCCACAAGCGAGGAAGGGCGCAGCCCCGCTGATACACCACAAGGATGCAACGATGGCAGACCAGGGCAAGGAGAAGCCGGACGGGCGCAAGCCGGAAGATGTCCAGCGCACGCCGGGGATGACGGCGCCGGCCCCGCGGGTGCGGCAGCGCGCGCCTGCGCTGACCAAGGCGGAGCTCCGAGCCCAAGCCGATCAGGCATTGGCGTCGGCGACCAAACCGATTGTGAAGCTGCCGACCAAGCTCGTGCGGCAATGTGGCCGCTGCGGTGAGTTTTGTTCCGTGATGGTCGAGCCCGGCCAGAAGCCGCCCGATTTCAAATGCAAGAGCTGCGACGCACCGGCGCGACCAGGCTAGCGACCGGCGCGGCGCTGCCGCTGCGGCCGGACCGCCCGAAGTCCCGGTTTTGCCGGCTCAACCGCGGCGGCCCATTTTGTCCTGATCCGCCAGCCACTCGGACAAAGACTCACCCGCCTTGGGCCGCTTCTTGACCGCCTTGGACTTCCTCGAGGTGACCGGCATCTTGTCGGTCGCGGCCTTGTCGGCCGCCTCCTTGGCCAAGCGAAGGGCTTTCAGGCGGGCGGTTTTCTCGGCGATGGTCTTTGCCTCGACCTCGTAGTGCACCCGTACCTTGTCGTCCTCCCGGGCAGCCTTCTCCAAGCGCGATTGCGCGCGCGTACTCTTCGAATCTGCAGCCATCGATTGCTCCTCTGCCAGGGAGCACCATAGCACCTTCCTAAGCGCCGCGCTGGCACATCTGCCCGGATGTCGGTTTGGATGGCTTTTGCTTGCGGCCGCCAACGAATGCGAACACCCCGTTTAAGGGGTGTTCGCCTATTCGCAGCTCGATTGAAGGCTTGATTGCCTGCTACCGGCTAAAAGCGCCGCCGGTCGTCGCGGTCACGAAACTCGCGATGCTCGCGGAACTCCCCGCGCTCGCGATGCTCACGAAACTCGCCGCGCTCACGAAACTCGCCGCGCCCACGGAAATCGTCGCGGTCGCGAAAACGCCAGTTATTCCAGCCGATCGGTCCTCCCCAGCCAAAGCCGGGCCGTTGGGCGTAGCCGCACCAGTACCAGCCTGGGCCTCTCCAACCGTCCTCATACCAGCAATAATCATAGCCGCCCCAGCGGTATTGGGCCGATTCGGTGACCGAGCCATTCTCCGAAGCTGCCCGGATGGCGTCTGCGCCCGGGACCACAGCTTGCGCTGTTCCGATCGCAAGCACGCCGCCGATCGCGAGCGTGCTCGCCGCAACGAAAATGAACCTGAATTTCTCCATGAGCGTTCTCCTGGCTTGATTGTCCTGGTAAGAATCTCCAGCCCAAAGATCCAAACTGCGGATTATCTTAGGCTCCGATTTCTGTATGAGGCCTGAATATGTCATTCATGCATCCGTCGAACAGGTACCTCTCGAGCGCATGCGTTGCGCTGGCTGCAGCTCTCATTCTCTGCGTCGCGCCGGCGTCGGCGCAAACAGTGCCGGCCCGCACGCTGAACATCGTTGGTAGCGCGCAAATGCATGCGGCTCCGGATGCGGCGCTTGTTTCAACCGGCGTCGTCAGCGAGAGCGAGACCGCCGCGGCCGCGCTCAAGTCCAACAGCGCGGCGCTCACCAAGGTGATTGACGCGATTCGCTCGGCCGGCGTCGAGCCCAAGGATCTGCAGACGAGCGGCCTGTCGCTCGAGCCCCGCTATTACCGCCCGGCAAGCGCCAGCGCCGCCGACCGGCCGCGCATCATCGGCTACACCGCCGCGAACGAAATCACGCTGCGGGTGCGCGATCTGGGCAAGCTCGGTGATCTGCTCGACAAGGTCACGGCCGCCGGGGCGAACCGCATCGATGGCATCGAATTCATTGTTTCCAACCAAGACGGTCTGCTGGACGAGGCGCGGCGAAAGGCGGTTGCCGACGCCAAGGACAAGGCCGATCTCTATGCCCGGGCTGCCGGATTGACGCTCGGCAAGGTCATGAGCCTCACCGAGGAGGCCGTGCCGTCGCCGCGCCCGCTGGCGCGTGCCATGGCGGCGTCCGCATCTGCCCCGGTGCCGGTCGAGGCCGGCGAGATGACGTTGTCGGTGCGGGTGCGGGTGGTCTGGAGCCTGGCGGATTAGGACATGAGCGCAGGATCAATCGCGGATGTCCTGCAGAAACCAATCGGTCGGGATTTCGCGGCCGCTGCCCATTTTCAGCGCCTGCGAATAGACGAAGCCCCCGACCGATGAGAACTGCAGGCCCTGGTTTCCGACATTGCGATAAAACGTGACCTGGTCGCGGCTGGTGCGGCCCTTGCATTTGCCGGTCACGAGATCGGCGAAGTCCGGTTTGTCGCCGCCCTTGCCGCGGTCCATGAATTCCGGGCTGTCGCCGCCGAAGCCGGGCTGCGGGTTTCGCTCCGGAATCCGCTTCATCTCGTCCACCGTGCCGCCCACGAAGGCGGCCGGGGAGAGGCCGCGCTCGGCCTGAAAGCGCTCGGTCTGCTTCATCTGTAACCCGGCGGTGCCCTGGCGCACCACCACATCGAACTTGTCCATGGCCTCGTCCGGCATTTCGCGGCGGCCGAGATTGGTCACATGCATGCCTTTCTCGATCCAATCGGCGTCATAGACCGGCTGCATGCTGTCGGTGCAGGACGCCAGGATATCGGCGCCGCGCACCGCCTCGCGCGGATCATCGACGGCGCGCACCTCGATGGCGAGGCGCTTCGACATTTCCTGCGCGAACAGCTCGCGGTGTGCGGCCGTCGGGCTGAAGACCTTGCACATCGCAATGTCACGCACGCATTTGAACGCCTCGAGATAGGTGCGCGCCATGCCGCCAGAGCCGAGCATGCCGACCACATGGGAATCCGGGCGCGACAGATATTTGGCGCCGATGCCGGCGCCGCCGGCGACCCGCATGTGCTGGAGCACGCCGTCATTGATGAAAGCGAGCGGCTCGGCGTTGCGCGTGGAAACGAGAAGGATGAGGCCGCAATAGCTGCCGGGTGCCCGGCAGTACTTTTCCTCCGTCCAGTTGCCGTTGCGGTCTTTCGGCCAGGTGATGATGTCCGATTTCATGCGGATAGCGAAGTAGCCGTCGTTGGCGCCTTCCATGGTGCCCCAGCGGAAATAGCCGTCCTCGCGTTCGCACGGAAAATACATGTCGATACGCGGACGGTGGATGGCGCCGCCGCTGGGCAGCTTCGTGAACGCCTCCCGCTGCACGCGGATGCAATCCTCCATGGTGAGCAATTGCGACACGAGCTCGTTGTCGATGATCAGCACGTTTGCTTCCTGCGTTGAAGGGTTTGGGGGCAGGGGTTCTCTGCATTCCCCCGCGCTCGGTTCGCCTCGCTCTCCCCGCTTGCCGTCAGGGCGTCTACGCCCGTCTGCGACGGGTTATGGAGAAGGTAGGGATGCGGGGGGCCGGCCGCGAGTCTGCGCTTGTGGAGGCGTTCCCTCGCCGGGCCGAGAGCCGGATTTCCTCGGCGCCGTGCTGCCCTCGCCCCGGACCAAAGTCGGGTTTACCCGACTTTGGCACTTAAAGAAGGATCGAAATCGGCAACAGCCGATTTCGATTGCGGGCGAGGGATGCTGCGATCCCGGGCGCAGGTGGTTGGGGTCAAATCCCGCGGCGCTTTCCTGCGAGCCCTATCGCAAAGTGAGCTTCTGCACCCGCATATTGCCGATCTCGCCCACATAGAGCGTGTTGTCGTTGCGGCAATCGATGGCGTTGACGGTGCCGAACTCCTTCGGCAGCTTCCCGGCCCGGCCGAACTTGCCGACGATCGAGCCGTCCAATCTCATCTTGTAGATCTCGCCGGCGACGTCGATGTCGTTGGGAGGATTCGAATTCGAGCTGTAGAGGAACTGGTTAGCGCCGGGCGTTATGCAGAGCGCCTGTGGTGTCCCGACATTGGTGTACTGCGTCTTGAAGTTCCCATCGCCATCGAAGACTTCAATTCGCTTGTTGCCGCCGTCGCCCACATAGACGTTCCCGCGCGCATCGACAGCAATCGCGCGGGCGTTGCCGAAATTGCCCTGCTCGGTGCCCTTGGCGCCCCAGGATTTGATGAATACGCCGTTTTTGTTGAACTTGGCCACGCGGGCGTTGTTCAGGCCGTCGGAGACGTAGATGTTGCCGGCGCCGTCCCAGGCGACGTCGGTCGGCCGGTCGAAGAGATCGGTCTGCTCGCCGGCGCCCGGCGCGCCGCCGCCGATGGCCTGCGTGCGAAGCGGCGGCCCCGGGACGGTGACGCCTTCCGCCTTGCGGCCGAGCAACATGGCGACGCGGCCTTCGGGGTCGAACTTCATCACGTAGTTCGTCATCTGATCGACGATCCAGATATTGTCCTGCGGATCGACGCGCACCTGCTGGGCATACATGAAGCCATAGCTGTTCTGGCCGATCTCGCGCACGAACTTGCCGGTGCGATCGAACTGGAACAGCCGCGAGCCGCCATGGGCGAAGGCGCGAGAGGTGCCGAGCGAGACCGTCGGATGGCCGGTGCGGGTATAGACGAAGATATCGCCCTTGGAGTTCGTCGCCACGCCGGCGGTCTCGCCGAGATAGATATCGTCGGGAAGCGCGAGCGGATTGGGGGCGGAGTCGAAGGCGATCTCCGGCACGGGAGTCTGGGCCGTGGCCGGATAGGTGCCTGCCAGCGCGGCCAGCAGAAGCGGCAAAAAGCATTTCATGGAAACCTCCTCAACCCGGATGTTGTTGCTGCGAGCTCGAGCCGTGACGCCTAGCGCGTCACCGCCTGGGCGGCCTGCGGCTTCAGGATCAGCTTCTGCACGCGCCAGGATTCGATCTCGCCGACCACGATCTCGTTCGGGTTGCGGCAATCCATCATGTGCACGACCTGGAAGCCGCCGAACTCCTTGCTGGCGTGGCCGAACCGGCCGAGGATCGTCCCGTTCAACTCCATCTTGTAGATTTCACCGGTGATCGCCCAGCTGCCGGGACGGTTGCCGTTCGGGTTGGAGTTGGAGGCGAACAGGTATTGGTGCGGGCCCTGCGACACGCACACGGTCCAGCCGACCCCGACATTGTCGTAGACCGCTTTCGGCTTGAGATTGTTGTCGAGCACCTGGTAGCGGAAGTTGGTGCGGTCGGCGACGTAGACGTTGCCTTGCGCATCGGCGGCGATGCCGTGCGGCAAGTTGAATTGGCCGGGCTCCTTGCCGGCCTTGTCGCTGCCCGCCTCGGCCAGGAAGCGACCGTCGCGATCGTACTTCATCACGCGGTTGTTGCAGTAGCCGTCGGACACGAAAATATCGCCCTGGGGGTCCCAGGCGACGTCGGTCGGACGGCAGAAGATGTATTTCGAGTTGGGCGTTCCATTGGACGTCGTCTGCGCGCCCAGGGCGGCCGACGGCCGGCGACCGAGCACCATCAGGACCCTGCCCTCGGGGCTGAACTTGGTGACCACATTGCTGCCCTCGTCGACGGTCCAGATATTGTCCTGCGCGTCGACGCGCACCGAATGGGCGAACTCGAAGCCGTAGTAGCCCTTGCCGATCTCTTTCAGAAAATTGCCGTTCTGATCGAACTCGAACAGGCGCGTCGTGGCGCTGCGATGATAGACGAAGACGTGTCCCTTCGAATTGGTCGCCACCCCGACCGATTCGCCCAGATATTCGCCGGCCGGGAGCTTCAGGAAATTCGGCACCGAGTCATAGGGGATCTCGGGCACATTTTGCGCCGTGGCCTTGAGCTGCGCGAGCGCGGGACCTGCGCACAGGAGCAAGCCGGCGGCGGACAAGGACGCAAGCCATCGCTGCATTGAAGCCTCCTTGGATTTTCGGATCATTTGTCTTGAGTTGGCCGGGTAAGGGAGCAACCCTAGGCCAACAGTCCGCCAGGTTCAATCGGTCGGATTCTTACGGCCGGCTGTGCCGGCGATAGCCCCGCGGCCCTGGGCCAATCTGGTCCGCGCGGCGCCACATGGTCATTTTTTGTGCGACGGCTGCCTGCCGCCTGGAATCGCGATAATGTGATGCGAGGGCGGCCGGCACTGACAAAAGTTTGCCACCAAGCCTTGCTCGACTCGGCGGCAGAAGGACAACCAAGCCCGGCTGTTCGCCAAGAAGAAGTGGAGCACCATCGATGTGCGACTATAGTCTGCATCATGTCGCCACGCGTCCCGCAAAAATCGAAGACAGGCTGGTGACGACGAAGTTTCACAATACGATTACGCGCGGCTTTGCCTCGGTTTCCGATCCGCGCGTTGCCGTCTGCCTGATGCCCGGCACCGAGCTCGCGTTCGACCGGGATGTCGAGTGCGAGGCCGCCCTCGCCATCTTTCCAACCAAGAAGATCGGACAGAGGGTCGCCCGCTTTCGGCAGATCAATACCGAGCAACCCACCATGCACCACGATGCGCTGGAA
The DNA here is from genome assembly GCA_036502925.1 of Xanthobacteraceae bacterium. Lineage (GTDB taxonomy): Bacteria > Pseudomonadota > Alphaproteobacteria > Rhizobiales > Xanthobacteraceae > VAZQ01. The sequence goes on along the minus strand of DASXXS010000309.1, from coordinate 8,048 downwards.
TTTCCCGATGGCCAGGTCGTGCTGCTCACGTCGCTGTGCGACAATCAATACGCGACGGTGCTGCAGATGCCGGCGGCGCCGCGGGCCAAAACCGAAGCCGATGAGCGCGCAATCGACGTCCGCCCGGGCGAGGTGGCGAGCGAACCACGCGGCACGTTCGTCGTCTGATCGGGCGCCGAGACGGGATCAAGCTCGATATTCGGCTCTTGCGGCCCTTTGTACAGTGGGCTTCGCGAGCGAAGCCCACTGATTTCGCGTTGCGAATGCCAAAGCCCGTGCCGGCTTAAGCCGCGGGCCACTCAGGGCATCGCGAACGCGTGGCCCTGGGCAGGGCGCCTGCCGCTCCGGTGGGGGTTGTCGATCTCGACGCTCAAGCGCAGAGAGATGGTCACGCGCAACGCCGGCCGCGGTGTCTGCGGCCGCGATGAGAGTAATAAATTCCGAAAATCATTATTCAGGGAAGCAGACGAGCGTCTCGAACTTGTATCCGCAGGCCTCGCATTCCCACAGGTGCCGCACCCGACGGGCGTCCAGATACTCCGACCACTCCGGCAGGAAAATCGTCTCCCGGCACTGGGCGCATTCATTGACAGGTCGCGACGGTCGATAATTTCGGGAGCTGCTGGTCTTTAGTTCCATGTCGTGGCCTCCGGCCAACGCGTGATGCTCCCCTCGACCCCCTGCTGACGGATCGTAGCTCGTTTCATCCGCGAGTAAAGCAGTCTTCCTGACCTAATGTGCAATCCGGGCAAAATAGAAACGGGCGCAACCGCTCTCCGGCTTTTCGTGGTGATCGGTTACCGGACAACGGGCCGTCCGCTCTCGCGTCACCACGCAAGCCTCGCCATTGATACAAAACGACTCTCGCATGAGCTTAAACGAATGCCCGAAATTTCGAATGCCCGAAATTTTCCGTCGATGATCAAAGCACGGTCTTGCCGGACACCCAGGCAGCAAATTTAGCGGAACTGTTCAGAGGCCCGCCGGTGCGGCGGTCGATGGCGTCAACTTCCGCGAACACCAGGGAACGACGTGCGCGTCAGCACGTTGTGAGCATGCGGGTACCGGAGGGCTGCGGCGCGGATGACGGCATCCGAGGAAGCGATATGTCTACCAAGGCCGTTTACGCGAAAGCTGCGCCCGCCCGCAATTTTCACCCCGAATTCGGCTATTTGTGCCCGTCAGCCCAAATGCGGCGCAAGGTGCGGCGCGCCGCCATGACGCTGTTGGCCGGGATGCTGATTGCCGCAGGCACCGTGCTGGCGCTGGTGGTGCAGCTCGTGCTGCAGCCGCCTGGCGATGCCGCGCGTAGGGAATCGGCGCTCTCGGCCGTGGCGTTGCTGCGGACCGACAGACCCGCGGGCGCGGCCGACGAGAGCCTATCGTCCACGATGGCGCGGGCCCCGATGAGTGGCCAGGCCGCTCTGGCGCGCGCGCAAACCTGCAATGACCCGTCCGGGGCCTTTCTTGCGCCCCAATGCCAGCGCGGCAAGGCCCGCAAGTCGCACATGACCCGTGCAGCACGTGCGGCGCGCGCGGCCAGCTACCGGGCTGCGACCCTCCCGGCCGGCCGGGCCGAAGCCGGACTGGCTGCCGCGGCGCAGAGACCGGCGGCAGCTCCGGCATCCGCACCGGCCCCGGCCACCGAGCCCGCGCCAGCGGCGGTCGCAACCAATGAGGCGCCGCCATCGTCGCACGAAAGACCGGCGACACCGGCGAAGAAACCGGTCAAGACCGCGCACAAGCGAGCGCCGATCCGAGACGTTGCGAGCGCCGAGCACCCGCCGGCCGCGCGTCCGCCGGGATTTGATGCGTTCGGTCTATTTCACGAACCGTCACATATCGGAAACCGCGCTTGGGCCATGTTTCGGTGAAGGCCGCCCGCTCGGGTTCCTCCCGGTCGCCACCGTTATGGGCCGCCAGGCCCCATTTGCCTGACACTGCGTGAACAAGATTTAATCCCCCACCTAGATTGCAACGCACAAGTCGACTCGCCAGGTCGAGGGGGGTCGCTGGAGTTTCCCAACATGTCGGTCGCGAAAATCTCGGTGCTGAGCTCGCGCCTTCGTTATGGCGCGGTCGCACAGCTGTTCCATTGGCTTACGGTCGTTCTGGTCGGGGCGGCCTACCTCGTGAGCCCGGGCGGGCGCGAGGAGCGGGTCTATTCGGCTGCATTCGACGCCGCTCGGCAGACGCACGAGACAATCGGCATTTTAGTCTTCGCGCTGGTCCTGCTGCGGATTCTATGGCGCCTGTTCGAGCCCACTCCGGAGCCTGCACCGATGGCGCCCTGGATGAAGCATTCGGCCAAAGCTGCGCATTTGGGATTGTATGCTCTGCTGCTGGCCATACCGCTGACTGCGATCGCCGGGGCTTGGTTGGAAGCGCATCCGCTCACCATTTTCGGCATCGGCAGTGTCGAACCGATGCTGCCGCCGGCCCCCGTTCTTGGCCAGTCCATCGCCTACATTCATACGATCCTGGGAAACGCCATCATCTGGTTGGCGGCTTCCCATGCCGCGGCCGCGTTGTTTCATCACTATGTCCTGCGCGACAATACTCTGACCTCGATGCTTCCTGATTGGAGGCGATTGCCGGCGGTTGGTACGTCGGCCGGCGAGCTTTCCGGATAACGAGCAGAACGACGTTTCAGTTTGCCGCCGGCTTGCCGCCGATTGATATTGCAAGCAGCAATTGCCGCACTAAGATCGGCATGGCCGTGCGTCAGAATTGGGGGATCGCCATGCTCAAATGGTTTTCGATGTTCGCCGTGCTGCTGCCTCCTGCGCTTTTCGGTGCGCTGCTTTCTCAATCCGCCGACACGGCGGCCCAAAGTCCGCCCGCCGCCGCGGCGAGTCTCGGCCCGACGGTCTTCAATCCGGGAATCGGCGAATTGATGAACCTCATCGTTCAGCCGAGGCACACCAAGCTCTGGCTTGCCGGGCGGGAAGCCAACTGGCCGCTCGCCGAATATGAGATCAAGGAGCTGCGCTCGGCGCTCGCCAATGTCGCCAAATCCCGTCCCGTTTTCCGCGAGCAGAAGGTGGCTGAGAACGTCGAAATGTTCATGAGCGGAGGTTTTCACGCCGTCGATGATGCGATACGCGATCGCGATGCAACGAAATTCACCGCGGCCTATGCGACCGTGAATGCAGGCTGCAACGCTTGCCACACGGCCCTGAACCAGCCCCAGGTGGTCATCAAGACCCCGGAACAGCCGTCATATCCGGACCAGGACTTCCGGCCTCGAAACTGACCCGCGCCGCCGGGACAGCACGCTCAGCACCGCACTCAACCCGGGAGGACAATATGCCGGAAGTCTACGTTCACGCCGTCAAGGGACGCACCCTCGAGCAGAAACGCGCACTGATCAAGGACATCACCGACGCGGTGGTGCGCAACTTCGCGGCCCCCATCGACGCGGTGACGGTGACGATCGTGGAGGCGGACCCGGCCACCAAGGCCAAGGGCGGCGTCCTGTTCAGCGAGCGCGCGCCGCGCTAGCGGCCGGCCGGCTGCGGCGGCTCTTCGTCGGCCCCGAGCAGATCGAAATTACCGCGCAGCACGGCATCGAGCCGTCCGCTGCGCCAGCTGCGGTCGCCGCTGCGAACGAGCGGCGCGGGTTCACCACGGTAGCGGCGGACAACCGCGTTCGGCTGCGGCGCCTCGCCGAAGGCCTTGACCAGAGCATTCGGCAGCTTGGCGGCCGGCACGTCGCCCAGCGGCGTAATGGCGAGCCGCACCCGCGCGGTCGCCCGGGTGGCGCCGTTGTGACCGTCCGCGCGCTCGAGAACATGAAGCCCGCACTCGCGTTTTAGCAGCCGCTGGGCGCCAAAGCCGGAGATCAGCAGCAGCGGCGCCTCGCCGGCGGGACCGGCCGGGATCTCGGATATTTGCATGTGCCGGTTGTCGGACCAGGCGCGATACATCGCGCGCAGCTGCCGGCACCACGCGGCGGTCGCCTTGCCGTCGCCGCCGGTGCTCTCGAAGGCGGGCTCGACCATCAGGGCGACCTCGACGGCTGCCCCCTCGAACGCGTCCTTGAGGCCTTCCCTGACCAGATAGAGGCTGAGCGCAAGCCGCGCGGTCAGCTCGCGGGAATAGTGCCCCGAAGCGCCGCCGGTTCCTCTGGCCAGCCGCCCGCGCAGCGCGTCCGCGGTGCCGGCAGCTGCCGCGACGCGGTCCATGAGGGCGAAACGCGCGAGGGATTGGTGCCGCTGCGGCTTGCTCCAGAAGTCCGGCGCATTCATCTCGTCCGAGAGCTCAAGCTTGAGGCGCTCCCAGTCCGGCGAAGCCAGGGTTTGCCTGATGCTGGCGGCTTCGGCCGCGAGCGCGCCGAATTCGGCCGCCGTCCCGCGCGGCGCCAGGATCATCGATGGCAGGGTCGGCGGCCGCCCCGACGCATCCGCATCGGGGAGCGCAGCAGCAGGACGCGCATCGCTGTCGGGATCGACAAACTCGGCCTGGATGGCACGCCCGTCGCTGCGGAAAAAGACAAACTGGTCGCCTTCCGGAAAACGCCGTTCGACGATGGTGGCGGCGAGCGGGGCGATGACGAATTGCTCGATCGCGCGCTTGAGCGGCCGGGCGCCCATTTCCGGCGAAAAGCCCCGCTCCAGCAGAAACTCCAGCGCCGAAGCTTCCCATTCCACCGCCCAGGCGCGGTCCTTGAGGCCACGGCGCTCCAGGACGCGGCTCAGCTCCTTGTGGAGAATGACCCGCATCAGATCGCGCGTCAGCGGGCGGAACACGATGACCCGGTCGAGCCGGTTCTGGAATTCCGGCCGGTAGGTCTGGCTGATGGCGCGCAGCACCTGGTCGCTGGTGAACGCATCGGTCGCCGGTGCAAAGCCCAGGCCCGAGCTCTGATGGCTGGTGGCGCCCAGATTGGTGGTGAGAATGATCAGGCAATGGCGGAAATCGGCGACCTGGCCGAGTGCGTCCGTCAGTCGGCCGTCATCGAATACCTGTAGAAACAGGTCCCAAATGCGCGGATGGGACTTTTCGAACTCGTCCAGCAGGATGACCGAAAAGGGCTGCTTGCGGACGCGGCCGATCAGGGAATCGGTTTCGCCGTGGGCGCTGCCGTCGCCGAGGATCTTGGCCATTGATTCCGCGGTCTGGAATTCGCTCATGTCCAGGCGGAGCAGGCGCTCGACCGAGCCGAACAGATACTCGGCGGTGGTCTTGGCGAGCTCGGTCTTGCCGGTGCCGGTAGGGCCCGCGAACAGAAAGACCCCGATCGGTCTGCCCGGGTCGCTCAACCCGGCCTTGAGCATGGCGATGCGGTCGATGACGCTCGCCACCGCCTCCTCCTGGCCGATCACCCGGCTGCCAAAGAACCGCCGAATGGATGCGAGGTCGAGGCGTTCGTTGCTGTCGAGAATCGAGACCGGCAGGCCGGTGAGCTGGGACAAGGTCTTGAGCACGTCCGCGGCCGTGATGGCGGCGTCGCGCTTGTCGGCGCGGCCGGCGGTGAGCCGGATCAGGAGGAGGGCTGATCCCGGAAAGCTCGCAGCGCTCAAATATTGCCGGGCGGACGCGAGCGCCACGGCGGCGCAGTCCGGATCGATCTTCATCCGCAGATCGTCGGACAGCCGGCTCACCACCGCGCGGGCCAGCAGGGACGTATTGGCATCCGACTGCGGTTCGAGGCGAACGACCTCGAGGATGTTGCGCAGCGCCGGGCGCATCTGCAGCAGACGCGCCGTGCCGGTGGCGCTCGCTTCGGTCCAGATCACCAGCCGGCCCGCCGTGACTGCCGGAAGAATTTGCTCGAGAATGCTGGCGCTTTGGCCCTGATGGGTGCCGCTGCGCGCGAGTTGCAAGAGGTCGGGAACGTACCAGATCAGCTTTTTCTTGACCGTGACCTCCTCGACCACCTGGCGGACGCGGCCTTCGAGCTGACCGAACCACATCTGGCCGGCCATGAGATCGGCGCCGCTCGCCTCGAAGACGCTCCAATTCGCGCCGGCGAGGCGGTGGGCCAGCAGCTGCAGAAACGAGGTCTTGCCGACCAGCTGCTCGCCGCTCACCAGGAGCGAGCGGACCGGCGCCTGCAGCAGCGTGGATTGCGCGGTCGCCAGCGGCACGTTCCAGCTGTCCGGCTCGACCAGCGTTTGCGCCGTCTTCTGGACCGCCCAGAAACGACCGAACGAGGTCAGGAAGGCGTGGTCGATATTGCCCTTCTGCATCGTATCGAGCCGGCTCACGAGCGCGGTTGCGAGCGGATGATGGACGCTTTCGAGAAACGCCTTGATGATCGGGGTGGGCGAAGCCCCCTGCGAATAGAGCGCGCCGCCGAACTCGGCGGCATCGCCGAGCTTCGCGCGTTGGGCGAAATAATCGCGGAACAGCTGCGAGAGAACCGGCATGTCGCGCCACCGGTCCTTGGCGCCCACCAGCGGGGCGCCGACCGGCGGCCGCGGCACGATCGCGACAAAATAGGCGAGGGCGAAATACATCGCCCACGGCGCGAGCTTGTCGAATTGGGTCAGGATATGGTCGACGGCATATTTGCCGTCATCGCGCTTGGCGAGCGCCGCCAGCGCCGCGCAAGCGAGCGCCCAATCGGCGCCCACTGCGTATCGCACGACCGTATCCAGGTCGACCTCTTCGTCTTCGAGCAGATGGACCGCGTACTTGAATTGCACCTGCTCGGCGAGCTCGCGCGGATGCGTGCAGCTCGAGCCGAATGGCACCAGAACGCGTTCGAGCTCGTGCAGCTGGTCGGCCAGGGCAGGCTGGGGCAGGGCGGTCGCCGGCGGCGCATCCGGCTCATCGGGCGTATCGGCGGCGGCCGGCTCAGCCGGCTCACCGGCGGTGGCCGGTGGCACCGCTGGTTGCGCTGCCGGCTGCTCTTCCTGCGGCGATCCCAGCTGGCGGCGGTGCCACGCCTTGGACAGCTGAGCGCCCACCACGATCACGAAGGAGACGAGAAAGACGTATTCCAAAGCCAGTACCCTGCCACGGCGTCCACGCGGACGCGTCCGGCGAGACTGTCGATAGCGACGGCGGCCCTGTCAACGCCGGTAGCGAAGTGCCCAGCGTGATGAGCGCGTCAACGGGCGGGTCGCGCGCGGTCGGACGGCGCCGCCATGGCGTTGCCGGCGGCCGCTCCCGGCCTCGGATGTCGCCCGGCACCGGTATTGAAGCGTCGAATCGGCCTGCGCTCAGAAATCCGGCTGCTTGGCTTGCGGGATCGGGAACAAATTGTGCTCGAAGCGGTCGCCATTGTTCTCAGCACAGATGAACTCCTGCCAGGGGCCCTCCTGCTTGCGCCAGCGTGCCGTCATGTACATGGGCTCGTTGAAAGTATCCTCGTCCTCGACCTTGACGAAGGCTTCGAGGAATTTCCCGTCCGCCGTCAGCTTGAAGCGCTCCGTCACATGGAGTTTTTCGCTGTGCGGAGTGCGGAACATGTCGATGAAGCTCATATTTGTGGACAAGCCGATGGTATCGACGACCAGCTCGCCGTTCTGGTAACGGCCGATCGATTCACCGAACCAGGACGGCTTCACTTCTTGGGAGTGTTTGTCGGTCATGTAGATGCGGCGCGAGAGGGAGTCGCGCTCCCAAACCATGTACACCATGCTCGGATTTTGTATGAAGAAGAGCCGCTCCGTGGTCCAAAGCAGTTGTCCCGGCACGCCTCCCGGATAGCAGCGCGACGTCGCCAGGAACGGCATGCCGCGTTTGCCGGAAAGCACCTCCTCGTTCGACAGCCGCATTTGCCCGGCCGCCCAGGGCTTGAGGATCGGATCCCTGTAGTTGCCCATGGCGAGCGTCACTTGCCGGCCAGCGCCCCGATCCGCGTTGCCCCGCAGCGGATGGTCCGGGTCGTTCCTGATCGGCCCGCGCAGCCCGGCCGGCGGATCGAGCCAACCGTCGCCGAAAAGGGCGTTGCGGCCGTCCGCCCTTATTCGGACCCAGGCCCACATGGAGGGGTTCGCGGTCAACTCCGGGATCTTTCCGCTGGATTGGGCGAAGGCGCTGCCGTCGGCACAAACCGCGATGCAGGCGCCAACGGCAAATCCGCTGATCCGCCG
>DASXXS010000308.1:0-2756 GCA_036502925.1 Xanthobacteraceae bacterium | reverse complement strand
TCGCAGACGATCAGCTGCGGATGGCGGGGCCTGAGCGCCGCCTCGGACAGCCCGAGCCGCGCCGCAGCGCCGGGAGCGAGATTCTGCACCAGCACATCCGCCTTGCCCAACAGCCGGCTTAGGATCTCGCGTGCCTCGGTCTGCTTGAGATCGAGGCAAAGGCTCTCCTTCGACCGATTGCACCAGACGAAATGCGAGGCCATGCCGCGCACCCGATTATCGTAGGCGCGGGCAAAGTCGCCGACGCCGGGGCGCTCCACCTTGATCACCCGGGCACCGAGATCGGCGAGTTGCCTCGTAGCGAAGGGAGCGGCGATCGCGTGCTCCAGCGTCACCACCGTGATGCCGTCCAGCGGCCGGTCCGCCGCGCTCATCGGTGGTTCTCCGGTGTGCCGAACTCCGCATCGGCCTGCATGGCGAGGAATCCCTCGGCGTCCTGCGCCCAGACCTTCGCCGCCTCGCCTTCCGGCACGCCGCAGACCGCGAATGGCGCGATGTCGAACAGCGGGCGAACGGCGCGGAACGAGAACCGGGTCATCGCAGCGGCCACATTGCGCCGCAGGAGATCGGCGAGCAGCGTCGCGATCAGCGGACCGTGCACGATCAGCCCCGGATAGCCCTCCACCTCGGTCACATAGCGCCGATCATAATGGATGCGGTGGCCGTTGAACGTCAGTGCCGAATATCGGAACAACAGCACGTCGTCGGGGACGATGTCGCGGCGCCAAGCGGCCTGCGCCGGCGCGGGGCGCGGCACCGGCGCCGCTTCGTTCGGAGCCGGCGCCTCGCGGTAGACGATGTCGTGCTCCTCGATCAGGGCAAGGCCGTCCTCACCTGCGATCTCGTGGCGCACGAGCACGAAGACCAGCGGTCCTGTGTGTCCGTGCCTTTGGCTCACCTCGGCGATCGTAGAGTTTCGCCGGATCGCCTCGCCCACTCTCAGGGGGCGGTGGAACTCGAAGCGCCCGCCCGCCCACATGCGCCGCGGCAGAGGGACCGGCGGCAGAAAGCCGCCGCGCTTGGCATGGCCGTCCGGTCCCAGCTCGGATTGCCGATGCAGCGGCAGGAAATACAGCCAATGCCAGAGCGGCGGCAGCGGATCGCCCGGAAGGGGCGGCGGATCGTCGCGGTCGAGCGTCGCCGACATCGCCGCGACGGGTAACTTGGTAACGGTGTCCTCGATCGCCTCGGTGCGGCCGATCCAGGTTCGCAGATGGTCGATGTCGACGGTCACTGTGTCGAGGGTCATTGTCATGCCTCCATGCGCGGTTGCAGTGCCAGAACCCGGTCCACCATCTCGCCGGCGAGCCCGCAGTAGTTCGCGGGATCGAGCAAAGCAGCGAGCTGCGTGCGATCCATGTGCGCGGTGATCTCGGGAACGGCGGCGAGCAGATCGAGGAACGTGCCTTTGCCCGCGATCACCTCGCGGCAGATGTCGTAGACGAGGTCGTGCGCGCGCTGCCGGCCGAGCGCGGGACCGAGGCCCATCATCACCGCCTCCGACACAACCAGTCCCTTGGTAAGGTCGAGGTTGGCGCGCATCCGCGCCGGGTCCACCTGCAGTCCGCCGACCAGGAACCGTGCCTGCGCCAGCGCCCCGGCGGAGAGGCAGAAGATCTCGGGAAGCGCGATCCACTCGATCTCCCACGGGCCGGTGGAACGCTCATGGTCCTCGACCATCGCATCCAGCAGGGCGGCCACGTTTTGGCGCACCATCGCGACGCAGGCATGGATGTAGACGGACGAAATCGGGTTGCGCTTCTGCGGCATCGTGCTGCTGCTGCCGCGGCCCTGGGCGAACGGTTCGTAGACCTCCTCCACCTCGGTCTGCATCATCAGCTTTACGTCCATGCTGATCTTGCCGAGCGTGCCGGTGACGAGGCCGAGAAAGCAGCCGACCTCGGCGATGCGGTCCCGCATGGTGTGCCAGGCGATCTCTGGCTGGCCGAGCCCGAGTTCGCGCATCAGCTGTTCCTGCACCTTGAGCCCCTCGGACCCGAGCGAGGCGAGCGTACCGGTCGCGCCACTGAACTCACCGACCAGCACCCGCGGGCGCAGTTCGGCAAGCCGTTGCAGGTGCCGCTGGAAGCCCGCCAACAGAACGGCGCATTTGTAACCGAATGTGATCGGCGTGGCCTGCTGAAGGTTGCTGCGGCCGGCCATCGGCGTGTCACGGTATTTCGCGGCGAGCTTCGCGAGCGAGGCCGCGATCGCGCGGAGGTCCTGCTCGACCAGCATCAGCGCGTCCCGGATCTGCAGGATGGTCGCCGTGTCGGTGATGTCCTGGGTTGTGGCGCCCCAGTGGCACCATTCGCCAAGCCCGTTGCCACACAGCCCGACAAGCTGCTGAACCACTGGCAGCACGGGATAGCCGATGCGCTCGGTCTGCTTCTTGAGCAGGGCCATGTCGTACGCGGCAACATTGCAGTGCCGGCAGATTTCCTCCGCGGCCTCTGCCGGGATGACGCCCAGACGGCCCTGCACCCGAGCGAGCGCCGCCTCGACATCGAGATAGTACTGCACCCGGCTCTCGTCGGAGAAGATCCGGCGCATGGCCTCGGTGCTGAAGATGTCGCGGAACACGGCGGAATCGAAAGCGCTGGCGTACATTGGTTTCACTCCAGATTTTCGAGGGGCTTGCCGGTGGTGGCCGGTCCAAAGGCGCCGACAACCAAGGCCACCAGCAGCCAGCACGCGGCGATGTAGATGAAGACGGGGAGATAGCCGGCAGCGGCGAAGATCGTGCTGACGATGAA
>DASXXS010000307.1:0-2906 GCA_036502925.1 Xanthobacteraceae bacterium | reverse complement strand
ATTATCAGCTATGGCTAACCAGCACACCGGACCGCGCCGGCGCCCGCCGCACTGGTATGACATGACCGAGTCCGCCGTTGCTTTCGATATGCCGTTCCCGAGCTTCCAACGATACCTGCGCAGCAAGCAATGTGCGCTGCGGACGTTCCTACACGGCACGGAAAGATACACCACACGCGAGGACCTAATCCGCGCGATACGCTTTCAGGACATGGCCGACTAAGCGGCCAGCGTCCCCCTTTTTTACCCGTCGCTGACTAGCTGTTCAGCGACAATCAGGATGGTTTTGAGCGTCAATCAGGATGGTGATTGCCGGGGCTGACCGGAGGCGGGGCGTAGCCCTGCCGTAGGTCAGCCCCGGCAAGGCGGGTTCCGGCTCAGGGGTCCGTCTGCGGTTGCGTGAAGTTTTGTGCCGGAGTGGCGCGATTTCCTTCCCGGGGGATCGCCTCGTGCCCGGCACGCACATCACCGACCAGCAAGCGAGATTATACATGCACCATCGCAAGACCCAGACCCGGCAGCTCGCCGCGGCGCGCGCGGGCATCGGCGCCAGCACCGGCGCCCGGCTCGATGCCGATCCTCGTCTGCCCTCCCAACGCCAGACGCCTCGTGGCCGCCGCCGTCCCGACCCGCTCGCCGCGATCTGGGACGCCGAGATTGTTCCCATGCTGCAATCCACACCCGGCCTGCGCCCCGTCGCCGTGTTCGGGGAGATGCTCCGCCGCCACCCCGACCTGGCCCCAAACGTGCGCCGCACGCTGGAACGGCGCGTCCGCCATTGGCAGGCTCTGCACGGCCCGGAGCGCGACGTGATCTTCCGCCAGGAACACCCGCCCGGACAACAGGGCCTGTCCGACTTCACTGACGCAGGCGCACTCGCCGTGACCATCGCGGGCACGACGCTCGCGCACCGGCTCTACCACTTTCGCCTCGCCTTCTCCGGCTGGGAGCATGCCGAGGTGGTGCTGGGTGGCGAGAGTTTTACCGCCCTGGCCACGGGCCTGCAGAACGCGCTGTGGTTACTCGGCGGCGCACCGCGCGAGCATCGCAGCGACAGCCTCTCGGCCGCGTTCCGCAACCTGGAGCACGAGACCGAGGCCGACCTGACCAGCCGCTATGAGGCAATGTGCGCGCATTACGGCATGCAGCCGACGCGCAACAATCGCGGCGTGGCCCACGAGAATGGCGCGATTGAGTCGCCGCACGGCCATCTCAAGACCGCGCTGGAGCAGGCGCTGCTGCTGCGCGGCACCAGAGACTTCACGGACCTGGCCGCCTGGCGCGCCTTCGTCGACGAGGTGGTCGGCCGCGCCAACGCAAGGCGCCGCAAGGCCGTCGAGGCAGAACGAGCCGCGCTGCTATCCTTGCCTGCACGGCGCACGACCGATCATGACGAAGTCCTGGTGACCGTCACCAGCAGTGGCGGGTTCATGCTCCGGCGCGTGTTCTACACCGTGCCGTCCCGGCTGATCGGCCATCGCCTGCGCGTCCGCCTCTACGACGACCGGCTGGAATGCCTGCTCGGCAGCACGCTGGTCGTAACGCTGACGCGCGGGCGGGCCTATCAGGGCAGGCACGGGCCGCATCGCACCCTGCACGTGGTGGATTATCGCCACGTCATCCACGCGTTGCGCCGCAAGCCCGCCGCCCTGCTTAACCTGGTCTACCGGGACCAGCTATTCCCGCGCGACGCCTACCGCCGCACCTGGGAACGCCTGATGGCGGCCGAACCGCCGCGGACCGCCTGCCGGGTCATGGTCGGCCTGCTCGCTCTCGCCCATGAACGGGCCTGCGAGGCCGAACTCGCCGCCGAACTGGACCGGCTGATCGAGGACGGCCGCTTGCCCGACCTCGCCACCCTGCTGTGCCGGTTCGGCCCGGCCCAGGGCAGCATCCCCGACGTCACCGTGGTGCTGCCATCGCCCGCCAGCTACGACGCGCTGCTGGCGCCGGACAGGCCGGATGCCGCCCTACCGGATGTCATGGTCGCGGGAGCACGGCCATGAGCCGCCTCGAAGTGGACACCGCCCGTCTGCCGCTGCTGCTGGGCGAGTTGCGCCTGCCCGCCATCAGCCGGTTCTGGCCGGAGATCGCCGAACGTTCCGACCGTGAAGGCTGGCAAGCCGCGCGCTTCCTGGCCACCCTGGCCGAGATGGAAGTCGCCGAGCGCGCCCAGCGACGCATCGAGCGCCATCTGGCCGAGGCCCGCCTGCCGCCGGACAAGACGCTCGACGGCTTCGATTTTGGCCATGTGCCGATGCTGAGCCGGGCGCGCGTTACCGCACTCGCCTCCGGCGACGCCTGGCTCGAGCAGGGCGCCAACCTGCTGCTGTTCGGCCCGCCCGGGTCAGGCAAAACCCACATCTCCGCCGCCATCGGCCGCGCCCTGGTCGAGAACGGCTACCGCGTGCTGTTCACCCGCACCACGGATCTGGTCCAGCGCCTGCAGACCGCCCGCCAGGAACTCGCCCTCGAAGCCGCCATCGCCAAGCTCGACCGCTACGATCTGCTCGTGCTCGACGATCTCTCCTATGTCCGCCGCGATCAGGCCGAGACCTCCGTCCTGTTCGAGCTGATCAGCAAGCGATACGAACGCCGCAGCATGCTGATCACCGCCAATCAGCCCTTCGCAGAGTGGAACAAGGTGTTCCCCGATCCCGCCATGACCATCGCCGCCGTCGACCGTCTGGTCCACCACGCCGTCGTCGTCGAGATGAACGTCGAAAGCTACCGGCAGAAAGCCGCCACCATCCGCAAGGGCCGCAGCGCCGCGATCAAGAAGCACGATCAGCACAACGAGGTGGCCGAAGCGGGCGCCGGATAGCCCCCGCCGAACATGCCGCTTGCCAGCGACAATCTGGCGCGACAATCATCAACCCAAGCGCAGCCGAATCACCATCCTGATT
>DASXXS010000306.1:0-5629 GCA_036502925.1 Xanthobacteraceae bacterium | reverse complement strand
CGCCGTCAGGTGGGTGTTGCGCATGGCATGATCGATCAGCACGTTGGGAATGTTGTAGCTGAACTGGCCCTCGGTGCCGCCCGGGTTGAGCCCCTGGAACACCACCGGGTCCATGCCGTTCTGCAGGTTCTGCGGCGCCAGCGAGGCCGAGATGGACTGGCCGGCGATGCGCATGTGCAGCCCGACCAGATTGTTGTTGGCATCGAAGGCGCCGGTCATCTTGCATTGCGTGATCGGATGGAAGGTGCAATGCGTCATGTCCTCCTCGCGCGTCCAGATCATCTTGACCGGGACGCCCGGCATCTGCTTGGCGATCAGCACCGCCTGGCGCACATAGTCGGAGCGTCCGCGCCGCCCGAAGCCGCCGCCGAGAATGACCTTGTAGAAGTCGCACTTCTCTGCCGGCAGGCCGGAGCTTTCGATGATGGTTGCCAGCGCCGCCTCGCCGTTCTGGCTCGGACCCCAGACCTCGCAGCGGTCGGCCGTGTAGCGCGCCGTTGCGTTCATCGGCTCCATCGTGGCGTGGTTCTGGAACGGATAGTTGTAGACCGCCTCGACCTTGCGGGCGGCGCCCGCGATGGCGGCAGGTGCGTCGCCGGTCTTGTTGCCGACATAGGCCTGGTCGGCATCGAGCCCGGTCTTGACGAACTCCGCGATCGTCGCGCTCGACGCCCGGGCGTTCTCGCCCGGATCCCAGACGATCGGCAGGGTGTCGATGGCGGTCTTCGCATGCCAGAACGTGTCGGCGATGACGGCGACGGCATTGTCGTCGACCTGCACGACCTTCTTCACCCCCGGCATGCCGGTCACCTTGGCGGCATCGAAGCTCTTCACCGTGCCGCCGTTGACCGGAGACGCCTTGATGGTCGCGATCAGCAAGCCGGGCATCTTGATGTCGATGCCGTAGACCTGCTTGCCGGTGAGCTTGTCGAGCGTATCGAGGCGCTTGAGGCCCTTGCCGGCGATCTTCCAGTCCTTGGGGTCCTTGAGCTTGACGTCCTTGGGGGCGTCAAGCTTGGCGGCGGCTTCCGCCACCTTGCCGAACGTGGTGGTGCGCCCCGATGCCTTGTGGGTGATGACGCTGTTGGCGGCGCTGCACTCCGAAGCCGGGACCTTCCATTCATTGGCGGCGGCCTGGATCAGCATTTCGCGGGCGGCAGCGCCTCCCTGGCGGACATATTCGTGCGAGCCGCGAATGCCGCGGCTGCCGCCGGTCGAATAATCCCCCCACACCCGTTTGCGGGCCAGATTTTGCCCGGGGCTGGGAAATTCGGTGGTGACCTTCGACCAGTCGCATTCGAGCTCCTCGGCCACCAATTGGGCCAGCCCGGTGAGCGTGCCCTGGCCCATCTCGGAGCGGGCCACCCGGATGACGACGGTGTCGTCAGGCTTGATCACCACCCAGGCATTGACCTCGGGCGAGCCGTCCGCGGCGCGCACGACCTGCGGGCCGAACGGGAGCTGGAAGCCCAACGCAAGTCCGCCACCGGCGGCGGCGGTGCCGACCACAAAGGCGCGGCGATTCATTCGCGGCATGTATGTCATGGCGGCCTCCCGGCTCACGCGTTGGCGGCGGCGTGAATCGCCGCGCGGACTTGCTGGTAGGTGCCGCAGCGGCAGATATTGGTGACCGCTGCGTCGATGTCGGCGTCGGTCGGCTTGGGCTTCTGCTTGAGCAGCGCCGTCACCGCCATGATCATTCCGCTCTGGCAGTAGCCGCATTGCGGCACGTCATGGTCGAGCCAGGCCTGCTGCACGGCGGTGAGCTTGCCGCCGACCGCGAGGCCCTCGATGGTGGTGATCTGCTTGCCGGCGACTGTGCTCACCGGTATCGAGCAGGAGCGCATCGCGATCCCGTCGATATGCACGGTGCAGGCGCCGCATTGGGCGATGCCGCAACCGTATTTGGTGCCGGTCATGCCGATCGTGTCGCGCAACACCCAAAGCAAGGGCGTGCTGTCTTCCACATCGGCATTGTGAGATTGGCCATTGATGGATAGCGAGATCATTCTCAATCCTCCAATTCCGTCGTTATGGACGAGGCGAATAAAATGTCGGGCGCGGGCGGGGCTGGGCTCTGCTGGGGCACGGGGCCGCGCTACCAAGGAGCATAGCGCGACTCCTCGCGGAATGGGAAATCGCAAGTGCGCGACCGCCGCGACAGCGGCGCTCAGAACGGAAAATAATCTTTGTTATTCAGTGCCTTATACCAAGGGTGGGACGCTGGCTTGCGTTTCCCGCAGGGTGGCCACCTCGCCGGTGCAGGCGGAAAATTTGGCGTCAATGGGGCGCACCGCTCCGGCAAGACGCGCGCCGTGGCGTGCTATAGCGGCATGCTAGGGTGAAGCGCGCGGGCGGCCGCCGCCCGGGCGCAAAGGCAGTTTCGAAAAGCTGCCGCGACAAGGGATCGAGAAACATCATGGGAGGCCGTCGCTGGACCATCGCCGGTGCCACCGCGGTCGCGGCTTTGCTTGGCTGCGGTCCGGCCCATGTCACCGCCGCATACGCGATCGATGCGGCCGTGATCGCGGCTGCCAAGAAAGAAGGCGAGGTGGTCTGGTACTCGACCCAGATCATCAACCAGCTGGTGCGTCCGGTCGCGGCTGCCTTCGAGAAGAAATATCCGGGCATCAAGGTGCGCTACACCCGCGCCAATGCCAACGAGGTCGCGGTCAAGATTCTCAACGAAAGCCGGGCTGGCCGGCCGCAATCGGACGTGTTCGACGGCACCTCGACCGTGGTGCCGCTGAAGCAGGAAGGCTATGTGCTGCAGTGGCAGCCCGACGCCGCCAAGGCCTATCCGGACCTCTACAAGGATCCGGAAGGCTACTGGGTCACCAGCAACCTGTACATCAATACGCCGGGTTACAACACCTCGCTCGTCCCGCAGGGGACGCAGCCGCGCACCTATGAGGATCTGCTCGACCCCAAGTGGCGCGGCAAGATGGCCTGGAACGCCTTGCCGTCGGCCTCGGGCGGGGTTGGCTTCGTCGGCACGGTGCTGGCCGAGATGGGCGAACCGAAAGGCATGGCCTATCTGCGCGCCTTCTCCAAGCAGAGGGTCGCCAATGTGGCGGCCGCGGCACGCGAGGTGCTCGATCAGGTCATCGCCGGCGAATACGCGATCGGGCTGCAGATTTTCAACCATCACGCCGTCATCAGCGCCAAGAAGGGCGCGCCGGTCGATTGGATCAAGATGGAGCCGGCGACCGGCACCCTGTCGGTGATCGCCATCCACAAGAATGCGCCGCATCCCAACGCCGCCAAGCTCCTGGTCGACTTCATCATCTCGAAGGAAGGCCAAGAGATCTATCGCGACGCCGACTACCTCACCGCGGATCCCGCGGTCCCGGCGCGCGATCCCACGCTCAAGCCGGAGGATGGCCATTTCCGCGTGCGCTTCTTCCCGCCCGAGGCGATCGAAGACAACCTGCCGAAATGGAAGCAGATTTTCGATGACCTTTTCGGCTGAGTCGCAATCCCGGCCGCGCTCGTCGGCGCGCCAGACCACCTGGATCGCCGCGCTGCTGATCGTCGTGCTGGCCGCCCTGGTGGTGCCGCCGCTCATCTTCCTGCTGCAGGGCAGCGTCCTCATCGCGGGCGCTCCCAACGAAGCCACCCACTGGGGCCTGGAGAATTTCCAGAACGTGCTGGGCGGCCGGCGTTTTGTCGCCACCACGCTCAACTCGCTGTCGTTTGCCGCCGGCAGCGCCGCCATCGCGCTGGTGGTGGGCTGGATCATGGCCTGGATCGTCGAGCGCACCAACGCGCCGCTCAAGGGACTTGCCTATGTGACCGCGATCATCTCGCTCGGCACGCCCTACATTCTCTACGTGTCCGCCTGGCTCCTGGTGTTCGGCAAGGCCGGGCCGGTCAATCAGCTCTATCGGACGCTGACCGGCGCATCCGATGTGCTGATCAACATCTATTCCATGCCCGGCATGGTGCTGGTCGAGGGCTTCCTGTGGTCGCCGCTGGCCTTCCTGCTGGTGGGGGCGACGCTGCGCAACGCCAATCCGGAGCTTGAAGAGGCGGCGCGCGTCAGCGGGGCCGGGGTCTGGGCCACCATCCGGCGCATCACCATGCGGCTCTCGCTGCCCGCCATCATGGCGCTCTCGATGCTGGTCTTCATCCGCGCCATCGAGGCCTTCGAGGTGCCGGCGCTGGTCGGATTGCCCGGCCGCATCTCGGTTCTGACCACCGATATCTACACCAACATGATGGCGCGGGCGCCGCCCGACCTCGGCGGCTCGAGCGCGCTGTCGGTCCTGATGCTGCTGCTGGTGCTGGTGCTGCTGTACGTCTATGCCGGGCTGTCGCGGCACGCCGAGCGGTTCGCCACCATCACCGGCAAGGGCTTCCGGCCGCGGCCGTTCGATCTCGGACGCCTGCGCTATGTCGCGGCCGCGATCCTGGCCGTCGATTTCGTGCTGCTGCTCATGGTGCCCATGCTGATGCTGGCCTGGATCTCGCTGTTGCCGTTCTTTGCACCGGTGAGCGCGGCCTCCTTCAAGCTCATCAGCCTGGCCAATTATCGCACCGTGCTGGCATCCGACCATGTCGAGCTGATGATCAACACGATGCTGGTCGCGGTCGCGACCGCCACCATCGCGGTCGCGCTCACATTCCTGGCCGCCTGGCTGGCGGTGCGGCGCGCGCCGGGCGGCTGGCTGGTCGAGCGGCTGGCGACCATCCCGCTGGTTTTCCCGGGCCTCGTGCTGGGCGTCGCCGTCATGCAGGTTTTCCTGCGGCTGCCGATCCCGCTCTACGGCACGATCGGAATCCTGATCTGGGCCTTCGTCATCAATTACCTGCCCTACGGCATGCGCTACAGCTCCTCCGGCATGTTGCAGATCCATCGCGAGCTGGAAGAGGCGGCTGCGGTGTGCGGGGCATCAGCGCTCACCCGCCTGCGCCGGATCGTGGCGCCGCTGCTGGCGCCTGCCTTGGTCGCCGGCTGGCTCTTCATCTTCCTGATGGCCACCCGCGTCTTGTCGCTGGCGATCCTGCTCGCCGGCCCGCGCTCGCAGACCATGGCGGTCGCCATGTTCGATCTCTGTGGCAACGGCCAGGGCACCGAGCTTGCGGCGCTCGGCCTGATGTGGTCGATGCTGATGGCGTTGATCTCGGTTGTATTCTACTTCATGGCGCGCCGCTCGGCCGCCGGCGCGATGGGCCGGGCATGAGTCCCTCGGCGCCAACTCTGGTTTATGGCTGGGCCGCGTCGACTCCTTCCCTCTTGTGGGGCAGGACGCTCGCATGTGAGGAGTTATGAGCGCACAGCGTTTCAGACTCCCTCTCCGATCGTGGGAGAGGGTTGGGGTGAGGAGGCGTGCCCCAAATTCAGAATCTGCGGCACGCCTTCCCAGCCGCCGCGCTTCGCGCGTCGGCCTCTCCCGCGGGGGGAGAGGTGAAAAAGTCGGGAGTCTGGCGTGAACCTGGTGGTCGAGGCGTCTCCCCTGCTGTTGCATGCGCTCGGCAAGGTCGATGCGTTGCTGAACCCGCACAACATCGTCATCCTGGGCGCGAGCGATACGCCCGGCAATTGGTCGCAGCGGGTATGGCGTAACGTCCACCGCTACAAGTTTCCCGGACCGGTCTATCCGCTCAATCCGCGCCGCGATGAGAT
>DASXXS010000305.1:0-9970 GCA_036502925.1 Xanthobacteraceae bacterium | reverse complement strand
CGATGAAAGCTTTGATGTTTATTTGCTCGCGTGATGAGGCGTCTCCACCCGCTCATCCCCGCCCCCGCTTTCGCGGGGGTAAACTCCAGCGGGGACCCAGCTCTGAAGGCATTTTGCGAAGCGACTGGATTCCCGCTTCCGCGGGAAGGAGCGGATGAGGCGATTTCTTCACAAGCTCGAAGGCGGGCGTAAACGCCCTGATGCTCGCCAAAGCGCGTGGCTCGGCGGCGAGAACAGTGTCGTCAGACGGTCGGCATCGTCCCGCCTAACTTGTCCCGGCCTTGAGCCGGGACCGTTCCGGACCTTGGCATTTGGAACCGTCTCGGACCAGCGGTGCACCGCTGCCGTGCCACCTCAACCATTCGTCCATAAATCGCGGAAGCCCACCGCTACGACCTGGTCGTAAGCTGCGGGACCCGGTAGATGGCCGATGGCCCGCGCGAACCCGTTGAGGCCTGCGACCGCCTCCTCGGAAATAACCGGATCGTAGAACGGCACGTCACGTTCAACGATCCGCGTGATCAGCCGCGCGGCTTCCGCAGGAAACTTGCGCCGTCCAACCTCGCGAGCCAGCGACGGATTGGCACGCAAAGCCTTTTGAGCTTTTACGACAGCCCGCACGGCGGATGCTACGCACTCCGGTTCGCGTTGGAT
Source organism: Xanthobacteraceae bacterium (assembly GCA_036502925.1). Classification (GTDB taxonomy): domain Bacteria; phylum Pseudomonadota; class Alphaproteobacteria; order Rhizobiales; family Xanthobacteraceae; genus VAZQ01. The sequence goes on along the minus strand of DASXXS010000305.1, from coordinate 9,316 downwards.
GAAGGCATCGGTGGTGGCTATGCCGGCGAAAGTAAAATGGCGGACGTCGTCGGGATCATCGCCGCGCCTGACATCGATGAGAATTTTGCCGGCCCCGCGGCTGACCGCGGTCTCGGCACCCATGGCGTTGGCCCAAAAGCCGTCGATCAGTCCGCCCTCCAAAGCGGATGCCGCGAACACGCCGAACGAGACGTCGCGCGCTTTGGCGCCGGGCAGCTCTATCATTTCAAGGTCGCGGTCGGGATCGATCTGGGCACGGATAAGCATTTGCTTCAGGGCCAGGTCGGGACCTTCCGCGGCGGCCAGGCGCAGGCCTTTGACGGCGCCGATGTCGCCGCGCTTGGCGGCGAGGTCCGCCCGGACAACGAGCAGCCACGGGGTTCCCTGCGACAGCGCGACCACCAGCTTGGCCCCCTTCCAGCCGGGAAACTCCGTCAGGATGTCGTGCACCGAGCCGGCGATCATGGCGTCGACGCTGCCGTTGCGCAGCGCCTTGGTGGCGCCGAGCGCCGGGACCAGCTCGATATGAGCATCAAGCCCTTCGCCCTTGAAAACGCCCAGCTCCTCGGCCGCGAGTGCCGGGAAACAGGTATTGCTTACCAGATCGACCGCCGCGATGCGCATTGCAGGATGTCCTTCTCCATGGCCCGTCGCAGTGCATTAGGGCGTTTACGCCCGCCTTCGCGGGCTGTGCCGTAAACGCCCTGATGGCGCGCGGGGAGAAGGAGACCGCCCTGCGCGCGGGACACGCGCACAGCAAGCACCAGAGTCACAACTAGCTCTTCAGCGAGCGGTAGACCACGCGCACGAAGTTTCCGTTCGACCGTTCGTCGAGACCGAAGCGCGCGTCATAGTCCGCGTTCGGCCTGGCGGCGACGACTTCATCCTCGGTCTTTCCGGCCGCCTTCAATTTCTGGATGCGGTCGCGCGCCACCACCAACATCTCGCGATACTCCCGTATCTTCGCCTTGGTGCCCACCGGTCCATGTCCTGGCACGATCGTGGCGTCCTCCCTGGCAAAGGCGAGCAACTCGTCGACGCCGCGGATCATGCCGTCGATGCTGCCGCCGTACGCAAAGTCGATGTTCGGGTAACGGCCGAAAAATACGATGTCGCCGCTGGCCAGCACATTGGCATCCGGAAAGTAGACATAGGTGTCGCCGTCGGTGTGCACATCCTTGGAATATCTGAGCTCGGCCGCACGGCCCTGCAGCCGGATCGTCATGGTGTCCTTGTAGGTCTCCTTCGGCAGCGCAATCGCCGGCGCGGCCGGCACCAGGTTGCCGGTGAGACCGTTGCGGGTCCCGCTCGCCATGCGGGTCTTGACGTTCTCATGCGCCACGATGATGGCGCCGTCCTTGCCGAAGGCCTCGGCGCCGCCGGTATGGTCGCGATGGAAATGGGTGATGATGAGATAGCGGATCGGCAGCGGGGTGATCCGGGCGATCGCGGCCTTGATCTTGCCGTAGAGCGGCGCGAACTGGCTGTCCACCATGATGACGCCGTCGTCCGCGACCGCGACCGTGATGTTGCCGCCCTCGCCTTCCAGCATATAGGTCCGGTGTCCGAGATCGACCGGCTTGATCGCGACCTTGTCGAAGTCCGGCACCGGCGCCAAGGGTTGCAGCTGCTGGGCCTGCGCCATGGCGCCAAGCGCGGCGATCGCCGCGGTGGCCGCAATCAATCGCATTCGCACGGGGATTCGCATGAGGGGTCTCCGCGGTCGGAAGCCGGTGCCGACGAAAACTTGATTGCCAAACATATCGCCATTGGCGCGCGGGAGCCAGCCTCGTGGTCCCGCCTCCCCATTGTGCGTTCCCACCGGGCTTCATGGCGCTGGCGAAGCTCGCCCATGACAAGGCGCGCGCCCACGGACTCGGTATGGAGATTTAGGTCGGTCCTGGATTACATTGTCGCGGATCATCAGCCGGCTGCGCGGGAGGATATGATGGATATTCTGCGAATCGCACGTTTTGCAATATGCGTGGCACTGGTCGCGGGAGCGCCTCACCGCACGCAGGCGGAAGTTGATCGAATCGAGATTGCTTCGCGCACGCCGGTGCTGGATGGCAAATCCTTCGGCGATGTCGGGCCCTATGAGAAAATCATCGGCAAGGTGTTCTTTTCGGTCAATCCCGCGCATCCGCGCAACAAGGGGATCGTCGATATCGACAAGGCGCCGCGCGATGCAGCCGGACGTGTGGGATTTTCAGCCGATCTCTATGTGCTCGCCCCGAAGGACGCGGCGCGCGGCAACGGCGTCGCCTTCTTCGATATCCTCAACCGGGGTCGCAAGAACATCCTGCGCGATTTCAACCATGCGCCACAGGCTCTGGATCCGACCGCCGCGGCGGATTTCGGCGACGGCTTCCTGATGCGCCAAGGCTACACGCTCGTGTGGGTCGGATGGCAGTTCGACATTCCGCGCCGCGGCGGCCTGATGGCGCTCGATGCGCCGCCGGCGCTCGATCAGGGAAAATCGATTACCGGGCGGGTGGCGACCACGTTCATACCGAATACGGCAGACCCGACCCATCCGCTCGACGACATGGGGCGCTATGCCGACACCACCGCGTATCCGCCGCTCGATCCTTCGAGCCCCCAGAACATGCTCACGGTGCGCGACGGGTTTCTCGGCGCGCCACGCAGCATTGCGCGCGACCAGTGGCAATTCGGCCGCATCAAGGACGGACAATTGGTCCCCGATATCTCCGCGCTCTATCTCAAGGACGGCTTCCAGCCGGGCCATGTCTATGAGTTGAGCTACGAAGCGAAGGGGGCCGTCGTGGCCGGCGTCGCCTTCGCGGCGCTGCGCGACATGGCCTCCGCGGTGAAACACGCGCAGGGCGGGCCGATTTCGGCGCGTTACGCCTATGCGTTCGGCCCCTCGCAAGACGGGCGATGGCTGCGGGAATTCCTCTATGAGGGTTTCAACGTCGACGAACAGAACCGGCGCGCCTTCGACGGCGTGATTGCCAATATTGCGGGTTCCGGGCGCGGTGGAGATTTCAACGCGCGCTTCGCGCGGCCCAACGGACTCGGGTTCTACGTCGCCTCGCTGTTTCCCTATCTCGATCTCGACCAGCGCGATCCCGTGACCGGCAAGAGCGACGGGCTTTTGACGCATCTCGCGCCGGAGCAGCGTCCGAAGATTTTCTACACCAATTCGTCGGGCGAATACTGGGGCGGCGGTCGCGCCGCCGCGCTCACGCATACGACGCTTGACGGTCAGGAAGACGCAACGGTGCCGGAGAACGTTCGTATCTATCTGTTCGCCGGCACCCAGCATGTTCCCGGCGGATATCTGGCATCGCAGGGAGAGGGGCAGCAGAAGCCGAACCCGAACGATTATTCGTTTGCGCATCGCGCCTTGCTGGTGGCGATGGATCGCTGGGTACGCGACGGCCGTGCGCCGCCGGAGAGCCGTCATCCGCAACTTGCGGACCGAACGCTCGTGCCCCGAGACAAGATCGATTTCCCCGCGATTCCCGGCGTGCGCTCGCCGCTCGGCATCCCGGCCGGATATCGCGCCGACCTGGAAGGGCCGCCCACCGCCCACCCGCTGCCGTTGCTGGTCCCGCAGGTCGATGGCGACGGCAACGAGCTCGCAGGCATTCACCTGCCTGACGTCGCGGTGCCGCTGGCGACCTATACGGGCTGGAATTTTCGCAGCCCGTCGATCGGTCAACCGGCCGAGCTGCTCCCGCTCACCGGCTCCTACATCCCGTTGCCGGTGACGCGGGCGGCGCGCGAGGCCAGCCATGATCCGCGGTTCTCGATCGAGGAACGCTACGGGAGTCGCGCGCGATATCAAGCCCTGGTGACCGACCGCGCGTCGGCGCTGGTCGGGGAGGGTTATCTCCTGACCGAGGACCTCGGCGCCGTGGTCGACCGTGCCCTGGCGCGCTGGGACGCCATAACCAGCGGGACGCCGCTCGCGGCAAAATGAGAAAGACGTCTACCGGGTTTAAGTTGAAGCGAGGACGCCAGCAGGATCCAAGGCTTGCGCTTGGTCATGAGCATGGTTCGCCCTCGCTTCACTTCTAGCTGTGGTCGTGGAGCGCTTGCAACCCCAGGAACGCCGCGGCGGGGTGCGCGATGACGTTTGACGGAATGGCTTCGAGATAGGGCCGCAGGCGGCCTTTGTCCTCGAAACGCCGGCGGAATTGCGAGCGCCCCATGAACGCGACGATCCGCGGCGCAATCCCGCCCGCAATATAGACGCCGCCGCGCGCGCCGAACGTCAACGCGACATTTCCGGAGAAGGAGCCGAGGAACGCGCAAAACATATCGAGCGCCGCAACCGCGGTGCGGCAACCGCCTTCGAGCGCGAGCTTGGTGATCTCGGCGGCATCGCGCGCCGGAACGTCGTTCTGGTCCAGCGCCGCGATCGCCCGATAAAGATTCTCAAGGCCGGTGCCCGAGACCACGCGCTCGACCGAGACGTGCCCGAAACGGCGGCGCAAGGAGTCGACGACGGCATCTTCGCGTGCGGTCGCGGCCGCAAACGTGGCGTGGCCGCCTTCACCCGCAATGACGACGGGTTCCTTGGCGCCCGGAACGAGGCAAGCGACCCCGAGGCCGGTCCCGGGTCCGAGCACCGCCATGGGGGCGCCCGGCACCGCCCGCCCGCCACCGATCGCGTACAGATCGGCTACCGCCAGGCTCGGCAAGGAATAGGCGGTGGCCGCGAAATCGTTGACGACGCGAACCTTGGCAAGGCGGAACGTGGTGCGCAATTCGTCGCCATCGATGACCCATGCGCAATTGGTGAGCTTGCTGCGCTCACCCTCCACCGGACCCGCCACCGCAAACAGCGCATCGGTCACCTGTGCTTGATCACGCTGCATATCCAGAAAGGCCGCAACCACGTCAGGGAATCGCGCGTAACGGGCGACCTCGAAATTCGCGATCGGACCGAGCGCGCCGTTCGCCAACAGCGAAAATCTCGCATTGGTGGCGCCGATGTCTCCCAAGAGCGTCTGCCTGAATGGCGCGGGCATCGTTTCACTCTCGGTCGGTCGCGCGGGGAGACGGGTTGCCCGGATCGCCAAACCGGTGTCGCACACCATCGATGTCCGCGCGAGTCGGCAAGCCCGCTTCATTTCCCAAGTGCTGGATCTTGTGGGCGGCTGCTGCCCGGGCGAACCTGAAATGGCTCTCCCAGGTTCGGGTCGGATCGGCGAGATGCGAATACAGGTAGGCGCCATGAAAGACGTCGCCGGCTCCGCTGGTGTCCACCACCTTATCGGCCGGCACCGCGAGAGCGGGCAGCGATCGGACCGTGCCGGTTTCGTCGTACCAGATCAGTCCGCGCTCTCCCATGGTCACGCCGCCGATGCGGCAGCCGCGGCTCTTCAGGTAGTCCAGCATTTCGGCGGGAGTGAGCTCCATCTGCTCGCACAGCCGCGTCGCCACGACGGCCACGTCGATAAAGGCCAGCAGCTCGTGGGTATTCGATCGAAGCCCGCCGCCGTCGAGCGAGGTGAGGATTCCGGCCGACCGGCACAGCTTGGCATGGTGCATGGCGGCGTCAGCCTGGTGGCCGTCGACGTGGAGCGCGCGACAACCCGTGAGATCGAGAACCGGGAACGAATTGAGATAGCTGTCGTCGCGACAGCGTACGATCGCACGCATGCCTTCTTTCGGCATGATGAACGACAGCGACGACGTACCCACCTTTCGGGGATGGATTGCGATCGTGTATTTCGCCGCCATCTCCAGGAACATGCGTCCAAGCCAGTCATCCGCGACCGTGGTGATGAGATCCGGCACGATCGAGAGCTTGGCGCAGCAGAACGCGGCGGTGACGGCATTGCCGCCGAACGAGATGGCGTAAGCCGACGCGACATGCTTCTCGTCGCCGACCGGCAGCCGATCGGTCAGGAAAGTGACATCGATGTAGGTCTGGCCAATGAAGAGGGCTTGCATCGGGTTCGTCGCCAGGCAGGACCCCCGCAAAAGGCTCTATGCGAAGGGGACGGACCGCGGTTCAGGCCCGCGGGTGACGGCGTTGGTTGGCCGATCGCCGAATCGAATCGATCTGGATTCGCTCTAGTCCAACGGCTCGAGCTTGATGATCTTGCCGCGGTGGTTGTTGCCGACCCAGAAGGTCACCGGCGTGGTCGAATTGTCCACGGTCACGCGCCGGATGTTGGTCGATTCCGGCAGCAGATAGCCGACCGATTGGCCGGTCTTGGTGTCGATCCGGAAAATGGTGTCCGCGTTCATGCCGCCGGTCCAGACTTCGCCGTTGCGGTCCATGACCGCGTCATAGGGCGAGAAATTCGCCGGCAACGGCCATTCCCGGATCTGCTCGGTCTTGGTATCCATGACGCCGACGCGATCGGCCGCGAATTCCGCAAAGGTGATGCGGCCGTCGGCATCCATGTGGCCGCGGCGCGGCCGCGAGGCCGGCGTCGGCACCGCAAAGAGCGTGGTGACGCCGGTGCTCTTGTCGGTGCGGCCGACATTGCGGTCGGCGAAATCGAAGAACCAGATGTTGTTCTGCGGATCGGAGACGATGCCGTATTCGGCATGGGCGACGTTCTTGGGCACGTCCTTGAACTGATCGATGTGATCCATCGTGCCGGTCGCGGGATCGAGCCGGAACAATGTGCGCGAGCCGCCCTCGCTGAACCAGACCTTGCCGTCGACGTTGGAATTGCGCGGATCGAGCATGCCGATCTGGACTTTCGGACTCTGGAACTCGGCCGCCAGCGGATAGGCCGTCACCTTTCCGGTCTTGCGGTCGAGCGTGGCGATCGCCTGCTGATACATCATGGCGACCCAGGGATTGCCGCCGGGATCAAACTCGAGATTGAGCGCGCCGGTCGGGGCATCGGGCTTGAGCAGCGGCAGCGGATATTCCGTCACCTTGCCGGTCTTGGGATCGAGCTCGCCGAGATTCTGCTCGCCGAAATTCGAATACCAGACGCTGCCGGTGCCCAGCGGATCGACGACGACGTCGTGCGGCTCGGTGAGATCGGGACGCGGCAGCTCGTATTCCGTCAGGATCACGCGCGTGGCGCGGCCGGAGGGCCGCGGCGCGGTCTTGAGCGGAAACGCGAAGGTCGGGTGGGTGCTGCGATTGACGCTGGCGAGATAGGTCGCAAAGCTGCTGAGCACATCACCCTTGGGCGCGCTGGTCGGGCTGCGATCGGGCGCGACCTGCGGATGGTTCGGCTTCGACATGGCGCCATAGCGCATCATACGCGGCACCAGGGCCATGAAGTCGTCGGCCGTGTATTTCGATTCCACGATGCGCTGCAGCGTGTGACAGGTGGTGCAGCTGGCGATGATCCGCCGCTGCGGCGCGTCAGGCAGCGACGCCATCCAGTCCGAATTGGTGAGCTGCGCCGCCAGGTTGCCGGTCTTCTTGAGCTTGAGATCGGCGCTCGCAACCGTGCTCGCCGCGACCGCCGCCGCGGCGGGTCCGTCGAGCTCGTAACCGACGGCGCGGATGCCGATCTTGTAATTGCCGGGCTCGAGCCTGGCGGCCGGGAAGGCGTAGCGGCCCTGCGTGTCGGTGACGACGGTGATCCGGATGGTCGAGCCGTCCTTCTGGGCGCTCACCAGCACGCCTTCCATGGCGCCCTCTTCAGCGGAAGAGACCTGTCCGGTGAGCGCGCTGTCGGCGGCCGGCGCGACCGCGACGCCGGCAAGCACGAGCGCCGCGGCACTGGTCGCGGCAAGAGCGAAACGCTTCGTCTGGAAACGGCGCATCTGATCCTCCCCGGTTGGTTATGCGCGATTCAAAGCCGCCTTCACCCGCTCGGGCGTAAAGGGCACGCGCCGCAGCCGCACGCCGGTAGCGTCGAACACCGCATTGCCGATGGCGGCCGGGAGCGGGCCGAGCGCCATTTCGGCGGCGCCCGAGGGCGGCTCCTCGGGGCGGTTGATCAGCACGATCTCGATCGACTTCGGCACCCCGTCCATCTTCACCACCGGATAGGTGAGCCAGTCGACGCTGGTCACCATGTTCTCGTCGAAGCGCACCTCCTCCCACATGGCGCGGCTGGTGCCATAGACCAGCTGCCGGTCGATCACATGCCGGATGGTCTCCGGATTGACGATCACCCCGCAGTCATGGGCGCAGACCAGGCGGGGGATCTCGATCACGCCGGAGTCGCGATGCACCCGCACCTCGGCGATCAGCGCAATGTAAGTGCCGCCCAATTGCCGGTAGGCGAAGCCGCGGCCCACCGCGACATCGGCCTGCGCCTGGTCGTTGCGCGGCGACGGCCGCGTTTCCCAGCCGTACTGCTTGGCGGCGGCGCGAAACAATTCGTGCTCGCGATCCCGCTTGAGATAGCGCATCCGGAACTGGATCGGATCGGTATGGGTCGCCGCCGCCACCTCGTCGAGGAACGACTCGCTCCCGAACAGCATCGGCAGGCCGAAGGGGTCGCGGATATGGGTGCTGCGCAGCGGAGAAGCGCGGTCCATGAGCGGCGCGATCAGCTCCCAGCCCCAGCGGGCATTATCGAAGGTGTAACCGTTTCCGGGAACCCCGAATGCCGGCCGCCAATTCAGCGGCGCGCCGAGCGACATGCCGGCGAGCGTGTCGCCCGGATGCTGCTCGCGCGTGTTGCAGTCTTCCATCGAGAACGCCTTGCTGATGTTCTCGTAGGCGATCACCTTGCCTGACGCATCGAGCCCGACCCGGCTGCGGTTGACCAAAGCGGTGCCCTTCGGGTCCCAGGCCAGCGCTTCGTGGCGCATGTACTGCACCCGCACCGGCCGCCCGAGATGCCGGGACAGCACCGCAGCATCGGCGGTCGCGTCGCCCTGGCCGTCGCGGGCGTAGCCGCCGGTGCCGAACATCCAGATCGCTCGGATCTTGTCGCGCGGCAGGCCGAGAAGCTCGGCGACGCAGGCGGCCGAATCGTACGGCTTCTGCGTAGAGGTCCAGATCGTCGCCTCGCCCGCGCGCACGTCGGCGACCGCGCAGGCCGGTCCCATGCTGGCATGCGACTGGGTCGGATATTCGTACTCACCTTCGATCACGCGCGCGGCCGCCGCAAAACCCTGCTCGACCGAGCCCTGGTCGCGCTGGGCCGCGAACCCGACGACGCCGGGATCGGAGGAGCGCTTGACCACCGGGGCCGCGCGGATGTGATCGAACAGCTTGTCGTGGCCGGGGAAATTCGGCTTCGACTGCGACCACGTCACCTTGAGGGCGGCCGCCGCCTTGACGGCGTTCCATTCCTTCTCGGCCACCACGGCCAGGAAGTCCTTGATCCACACCACCTGGGCGCCGGAAATCGCTGCGATCGACTTTTCATCGACCGTGACCGGCACCGCGCCGGCGACA
>DASXXS010000304.1:0-1782 GCA_036502925.1 Xanthobacteraceae bacterium | reverse complement strand
GTCGATCATCAGCCTCCGGAACAGCTTCGAGAGCACGCGCACGGGCAGGAAGAAGTCCGGCCGCTTGGCGATCCACCGTGAGCCATCGAGCGAGATGCCGCCGCCCGGCACGATCATGTGCACGTGCGGATGATGCGTCATCGCGCTTCCCCAGCTGTGCAGCACAGACGTAATCGCGATCCTCGCTCCCAGATGCTTGGGATCGGCCGCGATCGTCAGCATCGTCTCGGCGGACGCCCTGAACAGGAGATCGTAGATCACCGCCTTGTTCTGATAGGCGGTATCGCCGATCGCCGACGGCAGTGTGAACACGACGTGGAAATACGGCACTGGCAAAAGCTCTGCCGCCCGCGCTGCCATCCACTCCCGCGCCGCCGCGCCCTGGCACTTCGGACAGTGCCGGTTGCGGCAGCTATTGTAGGCGATGGCCGTGTAGGCGCAGGCGTCGTTCTCGCAACGCATGACGTGTCCGCCGAGCGCCGCCGTGCGGCAGCGCTCGATCGCGCTCATCACCTTGAGCTGGCCGAGGCTGACGTGGCCGCGGTTGGCGTCACGCCAAGCGGGCCCGTGGTCGCGGAAGATATCCGCGACCTCCAGGGCTGGGCGACCCATGAGGGACCGGCGTTATGCCGGGGGCTCCTCCGGCGGCCCCTCCTTCGACAGCATCAGGTGCTCGAACGGGCTTCTCACCGCGCGCAACACGTTGGTGGCGACGTGGGCATAGCGGGCGGTGGTGTCCAACTTCGCATGGCCCAACAACACCTGAATCACCCGCACGTCGGTATCGTCCTCCAGCAGATGCGTGGCGAACGAGTGCCGCAGCGTATGCGGCGTGACCCAGCTGCCGAGCCCCGCCGCCTCGGCCGCCATGTGGCAGACGCGGTTGAGCTGGCGCACCGTCATCGGCAGGAGTGGATCCCGGCCTGGGAACAGCCAGCCTTTCGACCGGCATTGCAACCACCATGCGCGCAGCAACGAAAGAAGCTCTGGCGACAACTTGGCATGGCGATCCTTGCCGCCCTTGCCCATCTCGACACGGATCAGCATGCGCTTGGAATCGATGTCACTGATCCGCAGCATGACGACCTCGCCGCCGCGCAGACCGGCGCCGTAGGCGATGCCGAGCGCGGCCTTGTACTTGAGACCGGGCCCGGGCGCGGCCTCGAGCAGGCGGGCGACCTGATCCAACGTGAGCACCCGCGGCAGCTTCCGCGGATAGTGGGTGCGGGCCAACTGATGGGCGAGGTCGGCGCGGCCGAGCGTGATCGTGAAGAAGAAGCGCAACGCCGAGGCCTGCGTATTCATCTTCGGTGGCTGTGCGCCCTGCTCGACCTGGGCAAGTTGGAAGAAGCGGATGTCATCGCCGGTCGCGGTGTCGGGCGAGCGGCCGAGAAATCTGGCAAACGCCTCAACCTGCCGGATATAGTCGTGCTGCGTCTTGTCGCTGAAGGTCCGGACCGTCATGTCCGCGATCATGCGGCGGCGAAGATCGCTGATCGGCTTGTCGCTCATCGAAGGCTCCTGTCCTGAGGTTGGAGTTGGGAACCCTCAATCCTCAGGACGGGACGCCCGCCCCGTCATCGCCTCTCGATCAGTTGGTTAGCACCACCATCGCCCCTTGCTCCGCTCGCGCGCAGCGCTCTCCCGCGCGAGCGGGTTCGTTCTTTGGCCCGCAACGGACCTCGGCGGGTCGCGCAATCCTCGGCGTAGACGGGAGCGCTCACCTCTTTGCCGCGAAATAGCTGACGGGCGTGAGGGCAAACCGGTCCTTGACATCACGTC
>DASXXS010000303.1:0-12256 GCA_036502925.1 Xanthobacteraceae bacterium | reverse complement strand
GGCGAAAGAGGGCGAGGTCTTCCTCATCGCGGAAGCGCCAAACGGCGAGCGCTATTATTTCGCGGACCGTCTCAACGCCATCCTGGTTCCGGAAACGCTCGAGAGCCTCACCGTGCTATCCATCCTGGGCGGCGAGGCGCTCAAGCTGGGCACCGCCAAGGAGGAGATTGCCGACTGCCATGAAATCTTCGAGCGCACCGCGAAATCGATCGGCACGCCCGACTTCGGGATTCCGGAGCTTCCTCCCGGCCACAAGCCTTTCCTCATGCCGCGCCGGGCCGTCGAGATCTTCTGGCCGTCCATGCTCAAGGTGTTCACCCGCGAGCCGGTAGTCCCGGTGCCGGGTTTCAAGCTGGTTGAGCCGCGCCATTGGCCGCTGCTGCTCGCCGCCGTGGCGGCCTCCTTCATGCCGGCCATCAAGGGATCACCGTTATCGCCCGCGCTTGCGCTCAAGATCTTCATGGAGGCGGCGATTCCGATGTCGAAGATCGATCAAAGCACCGTCCATTTCGTCGGAGCCACTCAGCACTGACGCATTGCGGCGCGATTGGCGCCGCGGCATTGTCCCTGATCGCTCGCAACGAAATTCGCCTGCAAAATCAAGGCGGCTCATTGTAATAAACAATGAATCTACAATGGCCGGGGATTTCGCGTGCAAACGCAGCCGCATGCGCTGCGAATGACCAGAAATAACAATGAACATCAACGCAAGAACAAGGGCCGGATGGCGACCGTAGGGGCGGCCCTTGTGGCCGCCCTGCCGTGTCTGACCGCGGGCGCCCACAAGGGGCGCCCCTACAATCGGGCGGTCGTCCGAGCGCGTCGCGCAATCAAACAAAAGCCCGGCGCGGTTCTCCCGCCCGGGCGCAATTCTTCAGTTTCAATTTCCCGAATGATCTGAGTTGGGCCGATTTGTCAAGATTGGGATGTGACGGCACGGAGCCGCCGCACCAGCAAGCCGCCCGACGCTCGGACAGGGCGCGCCGCTGACGCTCTATCAGACGATATACGAGGCCACTCTCGCCGACCCGGCGGCCGGCGGACACGGCATCGGGTCGACCTTCACGCGCCTGCCGCCCGGCATGCCGCGCGCCATGCCCGCCTACGCGCCAACGGAAATCGTCGTGACCCCGGACACCACCTACATTCTGATAATGAATCCGCCTACGTTCGAGACCTAGGCCCAGCCGAGGCGATCAAGAATTGCCCGCCCCATGATCCAGTCCTTGTCCGCCTCCGAGAGGAAGTCGAGCTCTTCCGTGAAATGCGTCACGCGCTGACGATAGGTGGCCTTGGCGAATGAATTGGTGACGTCGGTGCCCCAATAGCAGCGGTGCGGACCATAGGCATCGAAGAGGCGGCGGATGTGCGGGGTCAGGTCGCGGAACGGATAGGGCTCGGACGAGAACAGCGGCGCCGACGACAGCTTCACCGACACGTTCGGGTATCTGGCGAGCATGGCCGAATCGGCGATCGCGGCCGGCATCGCCCCGTTACGCGCGGTCTCCGATGAGACCCCCATGTGATCGATGATCAGGACGAGGCGCGGGTGGCGCTCCGCAATGGGACCGAACAGCGACGTCTGGCCGGTGGTGAGAAACATGATCGGAATGCCGGCCTTCTCGGCCGCCGGCCAGAACCAGTCCGCGGTTCCGTCCGTGAGCCATGCGGCCTGCGCGCCGGCGATGTTCAACCGGATGCCGAGAACGGCCGGCTGCTGCTTCCAGGCCGGCAGGCGGCGGGCCTCGCCCGGATCGTCGAGCACGATGTGGCCCATGGTGGCAAAACGGCCGGGGTATCTGCGCGCCGCTTCCTGGCCATAGTCGACACGTTCTCCTTCCAGGCCCGGCGGAACGATGACCACGCGATCGACGCCGGCCGCGTCGATCATCGGCACCACCCGCTCGATGGTCATGGGTTCGGGAAGCTGCGGCCGGGTTCCAGGAGCCCAGGGCCGATCCGGCGTGTTTGCCTTCCACATGTGAATCTGGGAATCGACGATAATGCGCCGCTGCTGCTGCGCGCCCTGCGCCGCCGCCGGCTGCCCGCGTTGGGTCGCCAGCGCCAAGCCGGCACCGAGCGTGCTGTTGAGAAAATTGCGGCGTGTCAGCATGAGCGGCCTCGTTTGGTCGTCGGCCTAGAAATCCGGCTTGTCGGCGGTCGGGACCGCGGACTCTCTGGCGGCGAAGTATTCATGCCGGTTCTCGGCGCAGATCAGGTCCGTCCAGCCCCCCAAGGCGCGCCGATACGTGATCATCGACGACCACGGCGTGGTGAACACGCCCGGATCCTCGACGGTGAATTGGAGCTGCAGCACCTTGCCGCGGTAATCGGGATCGAAGCTCTCCTGAGTAACGCGGAAATTCTCTTTGTCGTTGCGGGCGATCGCTTCTTTGGCATCGTCGAAGTCGATCAGCCGATAGCGTTCCACCACATGCAGAGCCTCGGTGTGCGGCGTGCCGTACATGTCGACCATGGCAAACGGCCCGATCTTGATCCCCACCGTATCGATCACCAGCGTTTCGCCTTCGTAGTGGCCGACCGAATCCCCATACCAGGACGGCGTGACCTGCGCCGGATGCGGCTCGTTCATGCGCACGCGGCGCACTTCATTGCCGTGGCGGTAGATCATCGTGATCTTGTCCGGCTGCTGGAACATCTCCAGCAGGAAATCCCAAAACACGTAGGGCACCCCGCCCGGCCAGCACTGGTTGCTCGGCGTCGGATAGCCGATCCCGGCCAGCGAGATCTCGCCGTGCCGCTTCACCAGTTCCGCCGCCCAGGGCTGCAGGATCGGATTGGTATAATCGCCGACCAGTTTCTGGAAGTTGGCCACGCCGTTGGGCGAGCGCGACCTGTTCAACACCGGGCCGGGACCGGAGAACGGGATCTCGAAGCCGGTGAGATAGGGGTGGGACCACACGCCGGAGAAATCCGGGATGGATGCGGCGCGTGGCTTATCGCTATTGGCCGGCCCGGCCGCGGGCGCCACCGCTTGCCCGAAGGCGGGTGTCGCAGCCGCCGCCGCCAATATTGCTGAAAAAAGGAAATTCCGCAGGCGCACAGGCATGCCCGCCTCCCGTTCCCGGTTCGCTCGTCTGCTCCGGCCGCGAGCCTGTCGGCATCCTATCCCAAGGGCCCGAAGGCCGCACCTCCAAGCCAAGGGCGATGGAACAGCGACGCGGCCGGCCCGATCCTTTCGATCGCAAGGGCGCCGGTAGCGAGTTGAAGCGGCCGGTCGCGGCCGGGGCTCAGCCGCCGCCGCGAACCGCGGCCTCGAGCTTCTCGCCGAATTCCTGCAGCTCGGTGGCGTTGATGTCGCTGACCGCCCAGAAGGCGAGATCCGCGCGGGTCCAGCGCCAGATGTTGAAGCCCCGCACCTGCTCGATCGCGGCCGCCGGCTGCGGCCCCGCAACCTGGGCGGTGGTCTGTGCCACGAACAGATTGATGACATGGGCGCGGCGCTTATAGACGATGGCCGCCACCGGCTTTGCGTCGATGTAATCGAGCCGGCCGCCGATGAGCGTGAATCCCTGCGCTGTGAGATCCACGACCGGAGGCGCGATATCGAGCCGGCCGTTGAACCAGGGCTTGACGGTATGCTGATCGCTCGACTGCACGTCGATCAGGCGGTCGCCCTGCAACGAGCGCAGATGCGCCGAGACCACGTCGCCCAGGATGCCCTGATCCTCTTGCCTGCGCGTCACGAACATGACCAAGCCTGCCGCCAGCGCGCCCGACAGCACGCTACCCATCGCCAGCCCCTGCAGCAGGCTGCGGCGGCTGGGCGCCGCTTTGGGCACTATGGCGCGCCGCGACGGCAGCGCACCCTCGATGCGCGCCCGCAAGGCGGCCGGCGCCTGGTGGCGCAGCGCCGGCGCGGACAGCGCCTGACGCATCACGCGATAATCGCGCAGCAGCGCGGCGCAGCCCGGACAGGTCGCCACATGGGCTTCGACCTCGCTGGCATGCCCGGCGTCGAGCTCGCCGTCGATAAGCGCATTCAGCAAGAGGCGAGTCTCCTCGCAGGTCATCTCGAGCGCTCCTCACATTGCGGCTCGTTTTCCGACGTGAGCCATGCCTCGCGCAGCAGGCCGCGCGCACGCCCCAGCCGCGACATCACGGTCCCGATCGGAGCGCCGACCGCTTCGGCGACCTCGCGGTAGGAGAGATCGTTGATGTCGCGCAGCACGATCACCTCACGGAACGGCTCCGGCAGCGCGGCCAGGAGCGCCGCAACCGCCTCGGCCTCGCGCTGGCGCAGGATCGCGGTTTCCGGCGAGACCCCGGGTTCCTGCCACAGCGGCACGGCATTCTCCGCCAGGTCCGCCACGTCGCCGGCCGCAGCGGAACGCCGGGCGAATTCGTCACGGCAGACATTGCGCAGGATCGCCATCAGCCAAGGCCTGACGAGCGACGTCCCGGTGGCCTGGCCGCGCCAGCCGTCGAAGTGCCGGAACGCCCGCAGGTAGCATTCCTGCACGGCGTCGTCGGCATCGGCGGCGCTGCGCAACAGATAGCGGGCGAGCGTGTAGACGTCATCGAGATGCGGCAACGCGGCATCGCCAAAACGCCGTGCCCGGTCCGCATCCTCGCCCTCGCCGCCTGCCGCCATCAATCCATCTCTGGTGTGGTGGAGCTGAAGCTCCTACCATTGTTGCCGCAAGCTCGTACAGGAACTTCAAATCCCGGGTTGTTCACGAGCCCGGGAGTGATTTAAGGGCACCCATGAAATTCCTCGATGAAGCCAAGATTTTCATCCGCTCCGGCGATGGCGGAAACGGCTGCGTGGCGTTCCGGCGCGAAAAGTTCATTGAATTCGGCGGCCCGAGCGGCGGCGACGGCGGCAACGGCGGCGACGTGATCGCGCTGGCGGTCGAGGGCCTCAACACCCTCATCGACTACCGCTACCAGCAGCATTTCAAGGCCAGAAGCGGCCGCGCCGGCATGGGCAAGGACCGCCATGGCGCCAATGCGGAGGATATCGTGCTCAAAGTGCCGGTGGGAACGCAGATCTACGAGGAGGATGGCGCGACCCTGCTGGCCGATCTCACCGCGGTCGGCCAGAGCGCGGTGCTCGCCCGCGGCGGCAACGGCGGCTTCGGCAACGCGCATTTCAAGTCCTCGACCAACCGGGCGCCGCGCCACGCCAATCCGGGGCAGCCCGGCGAGGAACGCATCATCCGGCTGCGGCTCAAGCTGATCGCCGATGTCGGCATCGTCGGCCTGCCCAATGCCGGCAAGTCCACCTTCCTGGCGGCGGTGAGCGCCGCCAAGCCGAAAATCGCCGACTATCCGTTCACCACGCTCAACCCGCAGCTCGGCGTCGCGAGCATTGACGGGCGCGAATTCGTGCTGGCCGATATTCCGGGCCTGATCGAAGGCGCCCATCTGGGCGCCGGCCTGGGCGACCGCTTCCTCGGCCATGTGGAGCGCTGCCGCGTGCTGCTGCATCTGGTCGACGGCACCGGCGAGCACGCCGGCGCCGCCTATCAGACCGTGCGGGCCGAGCTCGAGGCCTACGACCATGGCCTCGCCGACAAGCCGGAAATCGTCGCGCTCAACAAGGCGGATGCCATGACGCCCGACGAGATCAAGCGCCAGGTCGCGCGCTTGAAGCGCGCCGCCAAAAAATCGCCGCTGGTGCTTTCGGCGGCGGCCGGCGCAGGGGTCCCGGCGGTGCTGCGGGCCCTCATGGAGGTCATCGACGGGGCGCGCGCCATGAGCGAACCGCGCCCGCACGCCAGCACACCGGCCTGGCAGCCATGACCACAGCCCCGGTCACTAGAGCGCCGGTTCTGGGCGACTTCCGCCGCATCGTGGTGAAAGTCGGCTCCTCGCTCCTGGTCGACGCCACCGCCGGGCGGGTGAAGGAGGAATGGCTCGCCTCGCTTGCCGAGGACATCGCCGCCCTGCACCGCGACAAGCGCGACCTGCTGGTGGTGTCCTCGGGCGCCATCGCGCTCGGACGTTCGGTGCTGCGGCTGCCGCCCGGGGTGCTCCGGCTCGAGGACAGCCAGGCCGCCGCCGCGGTCGGCCAGATCGCGCTCGCCCGCATCTGGGCGGAGGTCCTCTCGCGTCACGGCATCACGGCCGGACAGGTGCTGGTGACCCTGCAGGACACCGAGGAGCGGCGCCGCTATCTCAACGCGCGCTCGACCATCGAGCGGCTGCTGGAATGGCGCGCCGTGCCGGTGATCAATGAGAACGACACGGTGGCGACCAACGAGATCCGCTACGGCGACAATGACCGGCTCGCCGCCCGGGTCGCCACCATGGCGAGCGCGGACCTGCTGGTGCTGCTGTCCGATGTCGATGGGCTCTACGATGCGCCGCCCGGCGAGAGCCCGCAGGCCAGGCGCATCCCGCTGGTGAGCCAGATCACCCCCGAAATCGAGGCCATGGCGGGCGCGTCAGGCTCCGAGCTTTCGCGCGGCGGCATGCAGACCAAGATCGAGGCGGGCAAGATCGCAACCCGGGGCGGCACCCATATGGTGATTGCCTCGGGTCGGGTCGCCCATGCGCTCGACGCGATTGCCCGCGGGGCGCCCTGCACCTGGTTCCTGACGCCGGCCAATCCGGTCGCCGCACGCAAGAAGTGGATCGCAGGCTCGCTCGAGCCCAAGGGCATCCTGATCATCGACGCCGGCGCGGTGGCGGCGCTGCGCCGCGGCAAGAGCCTCCTGCCCGCCGGGGTGATCCGGATCGACGGTCAGTTCGCCCGCGGCGACGCGGTGATCATCCGCGGGCCGGACGGGGACGAAGTCGGCCGCGGCCTGGTAGCCTATGACGCCGCGGACGCCGAGAAGATCAAGGGCCGGTCATCGGCCGATATTCTTTTGATCCTGGGCTTCGAGGGCCGCACCGAGATGGTACATCGGGACCACTTGGTGGTGGGCCGGCACCTATAGCCAAAAAAGAAGACCCTGGTGCCGGGGCGGCCCAGGGTCTTTCGCCGGATGGGTGAGGGGTTGGGGGGCTGGGGGGCACGCCACCCGGCGCGTGAGTACAATTCCCACGGCCGGCGGCCGTTCCATCCCGTCCAAAATTTTTTTCATTATTTTTTTCGGGCGCGGCTCCGGCCGGTTCCGCGTTTGGCGGCGCCGGTGCGGGACCCCATCCGGGCCGCCGGATTGGCCGGCAGACCGACCTTGCGACCACCGGGAAACTCGAGATATCGCAAGCAGATACGGCCCTGGCGCCCTTCGATCACATAGCGGGTGCCGACCGGGAACCGGTTCGGAAGACGACTGATCGCGGCGCCCATGCATGCCTCCCCACGCAACGCTGCAGCTGCGATAATTATGCATGCCAGACCGTCAATTCCGTGTGACGCACCGGGATATCGGCGCAACCGGGCTGTGAATTGCTGTGGATCCCGGAGGAGATCAGAGCCCGAGGCCGTTTTCCTCGGCCAGCGCCTTGAGGGAGGTCTCAGGGCGGGCGCCCAGATGCCCGATCACCTCGGCGGCGGCGAGCGCGCCAAGCCGCGCCGCGGTGCGGTGATCGGCCGCCCGCGCGAGGCCGACCAGGAACCCGGCGGCGAACAGATCGCCGGCGCCGGTGGCATCGACCACACGCTCGACCGGGATGGCCGGGATCGCTTCGGTCTCCTCGCGCGTCACCACCAGGCAACCCTTCTCGCTGCGCGTGATCACGGCGAGTCGCGCATCCCGGCGCAGCCCATCGAGGGCGGCATCGAAATCGGCGGTCGCATAGAGGCTGTGCAGCTCGCGCTCGTTGGCAAAGACGAGATCGACCGCGCCGGTGCGCATGAGATCCAGAAACTCGCCGCGATGGCGGTCGACGCAGAACACGTCGGACAGCGTCAGCGCGACCCGACGCTCGGCGGCGTGGGCAATCTCTGCGGCCTTGAGGAAAGCCGCCTTGGCGTGCGGAGGGTCCCACAGATAGCCTTCCAGATAGGTGATGCCGGCGCTCGCGATCTGGTCGGCATCGATGTCGCCCGGATAGAGCTCCTGGGCGGCGCCCAGATAGGTGTTCATGGTTCGCTCGCCGTCGGGTGTGACCAGCACGTAGCAGCGCCCGGTCGAGGGCCCGGTGGCGGCCGGGCGCGTCTCAAAGCCGACCCCGGCGGCGCGGATATCGTGGGCAAACACGTGCCCGAGCTCGTCCTGCTTGACCTTGCCCACGAAGGCCGCGCGCGCCCCGAGGCTCGCCACGCCGACGATCGTATTGGCGGCCGAGCCGCCGGAGATTTCAACCGCCGGTCCCATGGCGTCGTAGATCGCGCCGGCCCGAGCCTCGTCGATGAGCGCCATCGTGCCCTTGCGCATGCCGTGCTCGACCAGGAAGTCATCCTCGGTCCGCGCAATCACGTCGACAATGGCATTGCCGATGCCGATGACGTCGGTGCGCAGTGGGTTCATGACGGCTCGGGGGGCGTGAGACGAAAGCGGGGCGTGCGCCCACTATAGCGGTCGAAACCGCGGAGGCAATCACGAGACCCCATCGCGCGACGGCGGCGAGCGTTGCTGGGCGTTATTCGATCACCTCGTCGGCGCGGGTGAGCAGCGCGAGCGGGACGGTGAGGCCGAGCGCCTTGGCGGTTGTGAGGTTGATGAACAACTCGACTTTTGTGGACTGCTGGACCGGCAGGTCGGCCGGCTTCTCGCCCTTGAGAATACGGCCCGCATAGACGCCGACCTGACGCAACGGTTCTGAAAGACTGCCGCCGTAGCTCATGAGGCCGCCGGCCGCGGCGAACTCGCGATATTGGAAGACCGTCGGCACCGCGTGGCGGGCGGTCAGCGCGCCGAGCTGTTCGGGCCGGTTGATGAACACCCCATCATTGCCGATCACGAGCGAACCGGCTCGCAGCTGGAGCAAGGTCGCGAAAACCGTATCGAAGTCGCGTTCGCTGCTGGCATGCAGGACGTGGAGCTGCAGGCCGAGGGTGTGGGCCGCCGTCTGCATGTCTCGCGATACCGTCACGGCATTGGGACCGGTCGGATCGACGAGGAGGGCCATGACGGTCGCGGTTGGGACCAGCTCGTGAATGAGCTCCAGCCGCTTGGGCCCCAGCTCTACGTTCAAGTTGCTCACGCCGGTGAGGTTGCCGCCCGGTCGGTTCAGGCTGGCGACGACTCCACGCTCGACGGGGTCGAGCCCCATATTGAAAACGATGGGAATCGTCGTGGTCGCCGCCTTGGCCGCCGCCGTCGCCGAGACGCCCGCCGCAGCAATCACGGTTACCTGACGACGAACCAGATCGGCCGCCAATGCCGGAAATCGATCGTTTTGGTTCTCCGACCAGCGATACTCGATCGCCACATTGCGGCCCTCGACATAGCCGGCTTCGCTCAGGCCTTGACGGAACGCGCGCACAGTGGGCGGGTTCGGGCCAGGCGAACCTAGGCCGAGCCACCCGATCACCGGCATCGCCGGCTGCTGCGCGCGCGCCGCAAGCGGCCAGACGGCCGCGCCGCCGAGAAGAGTGATGAATTCGCGGCGCTTCACTCAATCACCTCGTCGGCGGTGGCGAGCAGCCCGGGCGGCACCTCGATGCCGAGCGCCCGCGCGGTTTGCAGGTTGATGACGAGCTCGAACTTGGTCGACTGCACCACCGGCAGGTCAGCGGGCTTGGCGCCCTTGAGAATGCTGCCGGCATAAGCGCCGACTTGACGATACATGTCCGCGACGTCGGTTCCGTAGCTCATCAGCCCGCCGGCTGCCACAAGTTCACGGGCTCCATAAGCCGCCGGAATCCTGTCGCGCGCCGCCAAGGTGGCAAATTGCACGCCGCGGCTGGTGAAGAATCCGTCCGAGGCGACGAAAAGGGCATCGGGGCGCTCGCGCGCAAAGGCGGCAAAGGCCGCATCGATCTCGCCGGTCGTGCCGGCGTTAACGATCTGGATTTGCAGCCCGATCGCAGGGGCGGCTTCCTGCACATTCCGCAGTGTGGACTCGGTGCTCACGGGATTGGCCGGATTGACCAGCACGGCAACACGAACGGCCTTGGGCACCAGGTTATGCAGGAGCTGCAGCCGCTTGGCCGCGACCTCGCGGACGAAAAAATTGACGCCGGTCACGTTGCCGCCGGGCCGGGCCAGGCTGGCGACAAGACCAAGCTTGACCGGGTCTTCGCCGACGCCGAAGACGATCGGGATCGTCGCGCTTGCAGCTTTGGCCGCGAGCGCAGCCGGCGTGATGCCGGGCGTGGCGATCACGGCGACGTGGCGGCGGACCAGATCGGCTATCAGTGCCGGCAGGCGATCATACTGACCCTCGAGCCAATGGTACTCGACCGTCACGTTTTGGCCTTCGACGTAGCCGATTTCGTTGAGGCCGTTGCGGAACCCGGCCGCATAGCCTGCGGCGGCATCGGCCGAGTTGCCGTTGACAACCCCGATCACCGGCAGCGCCGGCTGTTGCGCACGCGCCGCAAGCGGCCAAACGGCCGTGCCGCCGAGGAGAGTGATGAATTCGCGGCGCTTCACTCGATCACCTCATCGGCGATGGCGAGCAGCCCTGGCGGCACCTCGATGCCGAGCGCCCGCGCTGTTTGCAGGTTGATGACGAACTCGAATTTGGTCGACTGCAGCACCGGCAGGTCGGCGGGCTTGGCACCCTTGAGGATGCTGCCGGAATAGACGCCGACTTGGTGAAACATGTCCATGAGGTCAGTTCCGTAGCTCATCAGCCCACCGGCTGCGACCTCATCACGACTCGAATAAGTCGCCGGAAGCTTGTCGCGCGCACGGCCAGGTGGCCGCGCCGCCGAGGGCAGCTATGAACTCTCGCCGTCCGATGGAGGTCGTCATTTGAGCCCACCCTTCGGGGCCGCCTCGGGCAATGCAGGGAACGATAGCACGTTTCGAACGGGGGTTGAGAGATTTAGGTCATTTGCGATAGCCCTGGGATTGGCGGGTTCCCCTTGCGGCACAGGAGGCCGTCGTGGCATGGGACGCGGAGAAGCGAATGGCGGGAGAAGCGAATAGCGAATAGCGAGTAGTGAGAGGGAAGCGCGCCGGCCACCGCTACTCACTACTCACCACTCACTACTCACTACTCACTACTCGCTACTCGCTACTCACTACTCGCTACTCACCACTAACTATTCGCGCTAACTATCCGCTACCCACGACAGGAAAGCCGCAATGGCATTCAAGCAACGCGTGTTCTCCGGCGTGCAGCCGACCGGCAACCTGCATCTGGGCAATTATCTCGGCGCCCTGGTCAGGTTCGTGGCCCTGCAGGAGCGCTACGACTGCATCTATTGCGTGGTCGATCTGCATGCCATCACGGTGTGGCAGGAGCCGGCCGAGCTGCCGCGCGCGATCCGCGAGGTGACCGCCGCCTTCATCGCCTGCGGCATCGATCCGAAAAAGCACATCGTGTTCAATCAAAGCCAGGTGCCCGAGCATGCCGAGCTGGCCTGGATCTTCAACTGCGTGGCCCGCATGGGCTGGCTCAACCGCATGACCCAGTTCAAGGAAAAGGCCGGCAAGGACCGCGAGAACGCCTCGGTCGGCCTCTACGCCTATCCGACCCTGATGGCGGCCGACATTCTCGTGTATCGCGCCACCCATGTGCCGGTCGGCGAGGACCAGAAGCAGCACCTGGAGCTGTCGCGCGACATCGCCCAGAAGTTCAACAATGATTTCGGCGCCTCGATCCGTGCCCACGGTCATGGCGATGCCTTCTTTCCGCTGCCCGAGGCGCTGATCCAGGGCCCGGCGACCCGGGTGATGTCGCTGCGCGACGGCACGAAAAAAATGTCGAAGTCCGATGCGTCGGATTATTCGCGCATCAACCTGACCGACGATGCCGACGCGATCGCGCAGAAGATCCGCAAGGCCAAGACCGATCCCGAGCCGCTGCCGCACGAGGAGAAGGGCCTCGAGCATCGTCCCGAAGCCGACAATCTGGTCGGCATCTACGCGGCGCTCGCCGACACCAGCCGGGCGCAAGTGCTGGCGCAATTCGGCGGCGCGCAGTTCTCCGCCTTCAAGGCGGCGCTGATCGATCTCCTGGTCAGCAAGCTGGCGCCGCTCAATGCCGAGATGCGGCGCCTGATCGCCGATCCGGCCTATATCGACCAGGTGCTCGCCGACGGTGCGGCGCGCGCGCAGGGGCTCGCGGCCGAAACCATGAAAGCCGTGAAGGACATCGTCGGTTTCGTGCACCGCTGACGGCGGCGGCGGAAACTTGCCCGGCTCGTTACGAACCTGTCCCGGCCTTGAGCCGGGACCGTTACAGACTCCTGCGCTTGGAACGGTCCCGGCTCAAGGCC
>DASXXS010000302.1:0-3365 GCA_036502925.1 Xanthobacteraceae bacterium | reverse complement strand
GCCGCCGCGCAGCAGCCGCTTCGGGTCGCCGCTGGTGCTGAGCCGCGTGCATTGGGTGCGGCGCGAGCTCGTCGCCGAGGTGAAGTTTCTCAACTGGACCGACGACAATCTGCTGCGCCAGGTCATCTATGAGGGCCTGCGCGAGGACAAGCCGGCGGTCGAGGTGCGGCACGAGGTGCCGCATCCGAAGTCATAATCGGCTATCTCCGCCGCCGATAAGGTACACGTCGAATAGCCGTGCTGGCCTGCACAAGTCTGCATCGATGATCCCACTTCGCAGCGAAGAATATCATCGCGTCATTCCGCTTGAACCCATTGCACCGTTCCGGAGGTCATATAGACGAGGCGTCGCCGCCGCGTCGAGCGCAGCCATGTAGTGGCGAATTTGGCCGGCTTGCGCCCGGATGTCCTCGGCAGTGGGGGCGACATCGCTTTTCCAGTCCACCACGACGGAAACCTGTCCGTCCCGAACCGCTACAGCGTCGGCGCGACCTGCGAGGGCTGTCTGACCGACTTCGTCGCCCACCATGCCGGAAACGCACAATTCCGGCAAGCGCATGGTTTTCCAGGCGGTTGCGGCGATTTCATCCTTGAAGGCAGCTCGCCGGTCCCGGCCGGGTCGATCGCAAGCTCAAGCGTCCGCGGTCTCGTGGACCGAGGCCGGCACGCGCCGCCGATATTGCTTGCTCATGTCCTTAAGCGCAGTCCGGTGATTATCAACGGTTCCTGCCCGCTCTTGCTTTCCGAACCAAAATAATATATTCTCTATATGGAGAACGATTATAAACAACCATGCAGACCCACGACACCCTCTTCACGCCAACCGAAGCCGCCGTCCTGACCGGATTGCCGCTCAAGGCCGTCAACAACGCGATCGACAAAAAAACGATCTCTGCTGTCGCCGGCGACGAAGGTGGCCGGCTGCTCGATGCGCGCGCACTCGTCTCGCTCTCCCTTGAGCGGAGGCTTTCGGATCGCCTTGCGCCCGAGCTGCGGCGCCAGCTCTTCGATGCTCTGGCCGGATCTCCACGCAATGTGGTGTCCCTCGAGGGCGGCCTCGTCAAAATCGATTTGCGGCAACCCCGGCGCGAGGTGGCGTCATCGCTTCGCGAATTGCGCCGCGCTCGCCGCCTCGTCGTCTCCGATCCCGACAACATGGGCGGCGATCCGGTGTTTCGCGGCACGCGCGTGCCCGTGCACATGATCGCCGAGCTCGTCACCAAAGGTTCCACGCAGGCTGAACTGCTTGAAAGCTATCCCCGGCTTACCGCAGACATGATCCGGCTGGCGCCGGTCTATGCCGCCGCCTATCCGCTGCGCGGGCGGCCGCGCCGGCAGCCGTGGCGCGATCAGCAGCCGGTGCACCGCGGCCGCCGGAAGCTCGACATCATCGCGGTGTCGTGAGGTTTCTGATCGACGAATGCCTCAGCGTCGACCTCGTCACCGTTGCCGGGAATTCTGGCCATGAAGCCCGCCATGTCGCGCACGTCGGCCGCGCGGGCTGGAAGGACTGGAATGTCGTGCGCTACGCAAGCGACGGCGATTTTATCCTCGTCACCAACAACGCGAGCGATTTCCGGCAGCTTTATGCGGCGCAGCCGCTCCATGCCGGCCTCGTCATTCTGATCCCGGTTGTGAACCGCGTCGTGCAGCAACGCCTGTTCAAGGCCGCGCTGAACGAGCTCGCCACAGTCGGCGAGCCGGTCAATCGGGTGCTTGAGGTCGATATCGACGGCGATGAGGTGACGCTGACGCTGTACGATCTGCCTTCGACCGGGTCGTAACGAACGCCCCCGCCATGTTTCTCAATTCCTGAATTTCAGTCGCGCGGCCGCAATTCCACGTCGAGCGAGGCCTTACCCCACGTTCCGCACTTTCGGCAGCGCAGCTGCCGCTCGAGTGCCATGAGACGCGTGTAGCCGGGACGCCCCTGCAGCAGCGCCGTGTTCGGAATAATGGCCTTGTGCCCGCAGGCATGGCAGCTCGCGCCGACCAGGTGAAACACGCGCAGGTCCTCGAGGCGGAGGGCGTAGCGCGGCGGCACGGTCGGGCTTGTTCAATGCTCGCGTTCAGGGTAAGAACAAAAGATGAACAAGCCAACGACCGAGAGCGGTGCAATGGTCATCCCGGTCCGGGCCAATCACCGGCTCTATATCGACTATCATGAGTGCATCCTCAAGGCCGTCGACACCTGCCTGCCGATCGAGAAAGTCCGCTCGATCGACGAGATGGCGTGTCGCCTGATGGGCACCGAGCCCCAGGTGCCGGTCGCACGCGAGCTCGCGCTCAAGGACAAACGCGCGCTGCGCGACCAGGTCGGCGAGTGCCTCACCTGCTCGATCGGCATCGCGCCGAACGTCTTTCTCGGCAAGGTCGGTTCCGATTTGCAGAAACCCGACGGGCTGGTCGTCATCACGAAGGACGACCTGAGATTTTGCTCGGCCTCGAATTGCAGGAGATCTACGGCATCGGCGAGCGCATGGAGGGGCGCCTGCACCGCGCCGGCATCCGAACCGTCGCCCAGCTCTGGAACTTGACGCCGTTCCAGCTGCGCCGGGTGTGGGGCGGCGTGAACGGATTGCTGTTCCACCAGATGCTGCATGGCGTCGACATCCAGCCGCCGGCGTCACGTTTTTCGAAAAGCATCGGCCATCAGCATGTGCTGGAGCCGGACCTGCGCACCAAAAAAGGCGCGCATGATTTCGCGCAGCGTCTGCTCACCGAGGCGGCCGAGCGGCTGCGGCGCGGCGATTATTTTTGCCGGCGGTTAGGCGTGCATCTTTTCTGGGTGGCCGATCTCGGCGGCTGGTGGGACGAAACCGATTTTCACGAAACGCGCGACACCGGCTTTCTGCTCGCCCGCCTCGAGGAGATCTGGCAACGGGTCCCACGCACCAAACCGCTCAGCGTCGGCGTGGTGCTGCTCGACCTGGTGCCCGCCGATCAGCATCAGCCGGATATGTTCGCGGCCGACACCGACCGGCGCCAGAAACTGTCGCCGCTCATCGACCGCATTAACGACCGCTACGGCCGCTGCTCGATCGGCCTTGGACTGTTTCCGCGCGACGTGCGCGCGTTCAAGGGCCACGCCGCCTTTCACCGGGTGCCGGAGAAGTGGGAATTTTAGCCGCATCTCCGCCGTGCGGGGCGGCAATGCTAGGATAGAGCTATGTGTGGACGCGCCCGCCTCTCCTCCGATGTCAGCGAGATCAAGATCGCGTTCGGGATTCCGCCGGAGCGGCCGGCGCCGAATTTTCCGCCGAGCTGGAACGTGGCGCCGACCGACTCCCTGCCGATCGTGCGCTTCAATCCCAAGGAAGGGCAGCGCAGCCTCGATATGATGCGCTGGGGCCTGATCCCCTATT
>DASXXS010000301.1:0-13410 GCA_036502925.1 Xanthobacteraceae bacterium | reverse complement strand
CGCTTCCAAATCAACGAAGTCCCATCGCGTCTGAGCCCGATCCGCCTGAATAAACCGCGCCTCGCTCGCCATCGAATCACCTCGCGTTGTAACGAAAGTGAATCACAGCCTGGGCGCGGAGCCAATTTCTTCACAGGCTCGAAAGCGGGGACCCAGTCTTCTTCGAAAAAACCAGGGTCGCGCTTGCGCGGTAACGCGTGGACGCGTCGCACTGCGGTCTCCTTCTCCCCGCGTGCCATCAGGGCGTTTACGCCCGTCTGCGACGGGCTATGGAGAAGGTCGGGATGAGGGGGCGGCTCCGCGAGTCTGAGCTTGTGGAAGCGCCCCCTCACCGGGCCGAGATCTGGTTTTCGCTCGGCGCGAGCTGCCCTCTCCCCGCACGCGGGGCGAGGGAAGCCGCGCTGCTCGGCAATCGCAGCAACTACCCTAGCGCCCCATGGCCTTCTTGGTGAGCGCCACGACGTCGGGCGACATCTTGTAGGCGTCGCCGACGAATTTCTGCAGCTCGTCGGGAGAGATGTAGAGCGGATGCAGGCCCGAGCTCTCGGCCTCCTGCACCAGGCCGGGGTCCTGCATGGTCTGCGCGAACGCTGTGCGCAGGATCGCCAGCCGCTCCTGCGGCACGCCCGGCGGGGCGATGAAGGGCCGGCCCACATTGGTGCGCGCCAGGAACAGCGCCAGCGCCTGGCGCTGCTGATCGGTCTTGGCCAAGTCGGCGGCGAACGGGATTCCATCGAGCCGCGGATCGGGCTTCAGGGCGGCCTGGAACAGCACATGGACGGTGCCGTTCTTGAAAATGTTCTCGCGCGCGATCGTGTCGTAGCTCACGCAGATGCCCTGCACCTCGCCGCGCTCGATCGCCAGGTTGATCTCGCGCGATCCCGGATAGCCGGAAATGATCTTGAACTTCATGTCCAGCAGGTTCTTCAGGAAGCTCGGATAGACTTCGGTGTCGGCGCCCGAGCCGGTGGCGCCGACGATCAGTTCCTGCGTGTAAAGGTCCTGCACGGTCTTCACCGCGGCGTTCTTATTGGCCGCGCACACCGCGGTGTCGCGGTCCGGGCTGCCGACGAAGTTCAATTTCAGCGGATCGAAGCGAACGCTGCTGCCGCCGAGCAGCGGCTCGAACGGAATGCCGCGATTGATGAGACCGATGACGGTCCCGTCCTTGGGCTGCGTGTTGGTGATCTGGTTGGCCAAGAGCAGGCTGCCGGCGCCCGGGGCATTGACCGGCACCACGGTCGGATGGCCCGGAATATGATCGCCGATATGCCGCGCGATGATGCGGGCCCACAGATCGTCCGAGCCGCCGACCCCATAGCCGATCATCACGCTCAGCTGCTTGCCCTTGTAGAAATCATTGGCGGTCTGGGCCGCGCCCGGCACGCAGCAGCCTGCTATCCCTAATATCGCGAGCGCGAGCGCGCAGAGACGGGTCGACATCATGCTTCTATCCTTCCGATCAGGGTCGTCTTTGATCGACTTTCATATAGGCATTTGTTGCTGCCGCAACCAGCTTTGACTCATTTGCTGACCCGCGCGTTAATCGCCGAATGCGGGCGCGCTCGCCCCAATGGCTGCTGCTGGCCGGTAACTTGCCGCGAGCCCGGCCTGTTCTTCCTGAAAATAGCGCTAGCGCGCCGACATCGGCCGCGGAATTACGGCGCCGGAGGGAGTGACCAAATCATGGGAGCGATCCCGCGCCACCCTGGGGTCGGGGGCCGTGAGGGCCCGATAGGGATCGACCAGGCCCCAGCCGAATTGATCGTCGCGCCCGTTGGGCGCGTGATGCCTGGCGCTCGATGTCAAAATGTCGCGCACGGCGGCGGCGTCGAGGCTGGGGTCGCGGTCGAGCATCAGCGCCACGATGCCGCTGACATGGGCGGCCGCCACCGAGGTGCCGGTCGTCTTCTGGAAGCCGCCATTGGGGGCGGGTTCCAGGACATCGACGCCGGGCGCCGCGAGCGCCACATAGGGACCCTGGTTGGCCTGCGCCAACAGCTGGTCCTTGGCGTCGGTCGCCGTCACCGCGATCACGTTGGGATCGGCGGCCGGATAGAGCGGTGGCGACTTCGCCCCCAGATTGCCGGCCGCCGCGATCAGCACCACGCCCTTGTCGTGCGCCCTCTGCAGCGCGAGCTGGAGCATGGGATCATCGGGCCCGGCAAAGCTCATATTGATGACGCGCGCGCCCTTCCGGATGGCCCAATCGATGCCCATGAGGATGTGCTCGCTGGTGGCCTGCGCCGAATCCGTGCCGCTCGAAGAGAAAGCGTGAATGGCGAGCAGGCGGACGCCGGGCGCGACGCCGATCAGCCGGCGATGCGCCGCGATCGCGCCCGCCATCCCGGTGCCGTGGACGTGCGGCTTGTCATGATTGCCGATGGCGTCGAACTCATCGACCACCGTGCCGGCGAGCTCGGGATGCTTGCCGTCGATCTCCGAGTCGATCACCGCGACCAGCACATTGCTGCCGGTGGCGATGTGGTGGACGTCGAGCAGGCGCAGCTTGTCCACCACGTATTGCGAAGGATCGCCACCCGTGCTGCGCCCCGCCAGCGTCGCGTCCTGCTGCAGCCTGAACACGTAGTTCGGCTGGGCGACGCCGATGTTTTCGGATTCGAGCGCGCGGATCACGTCGGCGACCGGCCGGCCGTCGGTGATCCGGAAACGAAACAGCGTTCCGCCCGACAGAGTGAAGCTTTGCGAAGCCACGGTGCTCAGGCCGAGCCGGCGCGCGGCATTGTCGACGGCTTGCGGCGACACGTTGGAGGGAACGTGGAACACCATCTCGTTGGTCAGGAAGCGGGTCTCGCCCGCCGGCGGCACGCCGGTGAAGCCGCGCTCGCCGATCATCGGCCGGCGCGCGATCGCTCCGGCGAAGGGTCTGGGCTGCAACCGTCCCGCCAGCGGGCCGCGCCCGAACCGGCCCGGCCCCTGCAAGCCGCGATCGGCGAGCGCGCGGCGCGCGAAGCCGTCCGCCGCTTGACCGCGTTGAAGCGGCTCGCGTCGAGCTGCGTTTTGGGTGAGGGAAGCCGGTGTTTGACGTTGCAATTCCGCCGGGCCGCGCGCGGCCGGATCGGCATCGAGACGCTGCAACTGCGGGCCGCGTTCGGCAGCGTTTGCGGCTGGGCGATTCACTTCGAGCGGGCGGCCCTCGGCCGGGATGGTGCCGATCGTCTCGCGGCCTTGGTCGGGCACGGCCTCCCGCGACCTGACGGCGCCTGGCGCAGCAGCGTTCGGTCCTGCCCGGAACGCACGAAACTGGCCCGCGCCGGCACGCGGGTGCTTCCAGCGATCGAACGCCAGAGCCTCGCCGGTCATGCTCGGAGCGACCGCCGCAAACGTCAGCGCCAGCAATAGCAGCGGACCGATCGGAGCCTTGCGGCCTGGTCGTTGGTCTGGCCTTGTGCTCGCACCCGGATGCATGAATTCTCCCCGCGCCAGCCGTTAGGGCGCAATTGCGCCGACTTTGCGTCTGGGCGACGGCGATTACCTGGAATCTCCATCCGATTGTTGGCAGAGTTCAGCGGCTGCGGCGTTGTTTCAGCCATAAGTTCGCAGCGACCGGAGAACCAGATGCGTAGCAAGCCATGCCTGACGCTCGACGACGCGCACAAGATGGTGGCGGCCTGCCGGAAAGCCGGCGCCGCCAAGAAGATGGAGCCGACGGTGGCCGTCGTCGATGCCGGCGGGCATCTCCTCTATCTCGAGCGGCCGGACCGCAACGGGCCGAACACGGTCGAGATGGCGACGTTGAAGGCGCGCACCGCGGCGTTGCGCGAGCGGCCGAGCTCGGCCTTCGCCAAGCGGGTGGCGGAACGGCCGGGATTCCTGGCGGTTCCCAACTGTCTCGGCGTGCCGGGCGGCATCCCGATCATCCACCAGCAGGAGTGCATCGGCGGCGTCGGCGTCTCCGGCATCGGCGAGAACGATGAGCCGGTGGCGCAGGCCGGCGCCGATGCCCTGGGCAGTGAAAAGCCAAAGCGGTGAAGGGTGCTCACTTGTCCCGGCCTTGAGCCGGGACCGTTCCAGATTTCGGCGTTTGAAACGGTCCTCGCCTACGGACGTGTGAAAGAATTGCCACATCCGCTCATTCCCGCGGACGCGGGAATCCAGACTCGCAATGGGCAAAGGCTGGGTCCCCGCGGACGCGGGAACGAGCGGGCGAGAGTCGCAGTCCGCGGCGCCGCCCGCTTGTCGCGCGCCACCTTCCTCGATAGAGATACGATGAACAAAGAGGCGGGCAGCGGCCCATCCGGGGAGTGTCATACATGAACGTGCATGCGCAGCTCATGAAGGCCCACATGCTGATCGGCGGCGATCTGGTCGCCGGGCAAGCCAACAATTGGATCGATTCCGTCAACCCGGCGAACGAGCAGAAGATCGGCGAGGTGCCGGCCGGCGACGCCGCCGACGTGAACAAGGCGGTGGCCGCCGCCGAGAAGGCCCAGCCGGCCTGGGCCGCGCTCGATATCAAGGAGCGCGGAAAATATCTGCACAAGCTCGCCAAGCGCATCCGCGAGCGCGCCGACGAACTGCTGCGGACCGAGGTCGCCGATACCGGCAACACCATCACCAAGATGAAGGTCGACATCGACGGCGCCGCCGAGGCGCTCGAATGGTACACCGGGCTCGCCATCGAGATGAAGGGCGAGACCGTGCCGGCGAGCTCCAAGCATCTCCACATCACGGTGCGCGAGCCCTATGGGGTGGTGGCCCGGATCGTGCCATTCAATCATCCGCTCAGCTTTGCGGTCCGCGGCCTCGCCGGGCCGCTGATCGCCGGCAACACGGTGGTGGTGAAGCCGCCGGAAACGAGCTCGCTGTCGGCCTCCATCCTCGCCGAAATGTCGCGCGAGATCATGCCGCCCGGCACCGTCAATATCGTCACCGGCAACGGCATGCCGGCCGGCGACGCGATCGTGCGCCACCCCAAGGTGAAGCGGATCGCTTTCACCGGTTCGGTGCCGACCGGGATGCTGATCCAGCGCGCCGCCGCCGAATCCGGCATCAAGGCGCTGACGCTGGAGCTGGGCGGCAAGAATCCGTTCATCGTCTATCCGGACGCCGACCCCGACAAGGTCGCCGACGCCGCCGTCGCCGGCATGAACTTCGCCTGGTCCGGACAGTCCTGCGGCTCGACCAGCCGGCTCATGCTGCACGAGCAGCTCTACAAGAAGGTGCTCGACCGCATCACCGAGCGGGTGGCGGAGATCAAGGTCGGCGATCCGCTCGACCCCAAATCGCAGATGGGGCCGATGAACTCCAAGCGCCAGCTCGAGCGGGTCACTTCGATGATCCAGTCGGGCGTCAAGGATGGCGCCAAGCTGATGGTCGGCGGCAAGCGGCCTGCGGGCAAGGATTTCGAGCGCGGCTACTGGGTCGAGCCGACCGTGTTCGGCGACGTGCATCCGCAGATGCGGATCGCGCGCGAGGAGATTTTCGGGCCGGTGCTGTCGGTGTTCAGCTGGCGCGACGAGGACGCCACCATCGAGCTTGCCAATTCGGTCGAATACGGCTTGACCGCCGCGGTGTGGACCAACGACATCAAGCGCGCGCTCAATGCCGCCCGCAAGGTGCAGTCCGGGATGGTGTGGATCAACGGGGTCGGCAACCACTTCAAGGGCACGCCCTACGGCGGGTACAAGAACAGCGGCGTCGGCCGCGAGAGCTGCCTCGAGGAGCTCTTGAGCTACACGGAAATCAAGACCATCCAGATTTTCCTGTAAGACAAGCTCCTGGGCGCGGCATGCGGCCGGCGCGACGCAGCCTTCGGCCCGTAACGGGGCTTATCCGGCTTTGATATTCGGCGGCCCCGCGAGACACCGAGAGCCCGCACGACCCTTCCGCCGGCCAGATCCCCCTCATGCAGAGGTGCCCCAATTGGGCCTTTGCTGGCGCCATTAAGAATGTGCTAACCTTGTCTCTATGCGGCCCGATAGCGTAGGCATGGAGTAGGGGTGATGACCTCTCGTATGTTTGCGGCCAGCATCGTTCTTCTCGGCATCGGCTCGATGATCGCGCCGGTCGAGACATCGGCGAGATCAGGCGGACTCATCGCTGCTCCATCGCTTTCGGCGCGGGGCGTCGTCCGCCCATCCGTCGCAGCATCGCCCTCCGCCCGCACGTCACTGCCGCATGGGATGACCGGCGGGTTTCGTGCGCACACCGGCGAGTTTCGTGCGCACACCGGCGAGTTTCGTGCGCACATAAGAGATTTTCGGATGAGAGATTTTCGGTTCGCTCGGTTCGGGGATCGTCGTCGCTTTGGTTTTTCGCCGTGGTGGGGCTACGCGCCTTATTTCACGAGTTATTATCCATCCGACTACGCGGCTCCGTATCAGGACCCCCCATACGCTTATCCGCCCACCGAATATCCGCCCACCGAAAATTCTTCCGAGCGGCCCAGACCGGTCGTGGTCTATCAGTCAGGTTGCCGCACCGATACGGAGAAGGTTCCGTCGGCAACTGGCGGCGAGGCTACCGTCAGCGTTACGCGCTGCCACTGACCACACCATGCAGATTTTCCTGTGAGGCTTGCCAGGGGCAAGGCGAATACAGTGAGTGGTGAGTGGTGAGTGGTGAATAGCGAATAGTCGATTGTGGCTCCGCTATTCGCCACTCGCTACTCACACCGGTCCCGGCTTAAAGCCGGGACCGGTTTGCCGCATTGCGTTTCGGCGGCTTTTCCCGGACACTCGGCTCCACGCGCGACAACAACACGTTCCGCATGGGGAAACGCATGGCTTCGGCCGCCACGGCAGCTGCGCCCGCCATTGTGGCGAACGGAGCCAGCAAGCTCTTCCTCGACGGTGCCGTCGTTGCCTTTCATCAATTGTCGCTCGAGGTGCGCCGCAACGAGATCATGTGCGTGGTCGGCCCCAGCGGCTGCGGCAAGACCACCCTGTTGCGCTGCATCGCCGGCCTCACCGATCTCTCGGACGGCGAGATCCTGGTGCAGGGCAAGCCGGTCATGGGCGCCCCGCCGGAGGGGGTCGCCATGGTGTTCCAGCATTTCGGCCTGCTGCCGTGGAAGACGGTCTACGACAACGCGGCCTTCGGCCTCGCGATGGCCGGCGTGCCGCGCTCCCGCATCAAGCAGGCGGTCGATCACTATCTGGAGCTGGTCGGCCTTGTGGGCTTCGAGCGGCACTATCCCTACCAGCTCTCGGGCGGCATGCAGCAGCGCGTCGGGCTGGTGCGGGCGCTGGCGATGAATCCCGCGATCCTGCTGATGGACGAGCCGTTCGCCGCGCTCGACGCGCAAACCCGCGAGGTCCTGCAAGAGGAGCTGCTGGCGCTGATGGAGCGGCCGGAGGAGCGCAAGACCATGGTGTTCATTACCCATTCCATCGACGAGGCGATCGTGCTCGGGGACCGGGTCGCCGTGATGAGCGCGCGTCCGGGCCGCATCAAGGAGGTGCTCGATCTGCCGTTCGGCTGGCCGCGCGATGCCGATCACGTGCGCGGCGACCCGCGCTTTGCCGAATTGCGCGTCCACATCTGGCGCCAGCTGCATTCGGCGCGGCCGCGCACCGCCTCCGCTCCCTCCTCCGCAAGCGGGGGAGGCAAGGGCGGGGGCAGGGAGGTCGCGTGAGCACGATCGGGCATGCCGCGGGCGACGCGCTGCCGGCGCCGGCGGCAAGCGCGAATCTGACCGGCGACCAGGCGCGGGCCGAGCAGGCCGCGGCGGCTCGCCGCTGGCGGCGGCAATGGCAGATCATCGGCATTCGCCTGGCCTCGCTCGCGATCGTGCTGTCGATCTGGCAGGTGCTCGGCGCCCGCGTCGATCCGGTCCTGTTCACCACGCCCAGCAAGATCGTGCTCGCCGCCGTCACCATGGTCGGCAGCGGCGAATTGTGGACCTATCTGTGGCCGAGCCTGGTCGTGCTCGCCATCGGAATGGCGTTCGCCGTGGTGCTCGGCATCGCGATCGGATTGCTGCTCGCGCGCTTCTGGTTCCTTGATGTGGCGCTGGGCGTCTACATCACCTTCCTCTATTCGATTCCATCGGTCGCGCTGGTTCCGCTCATCGTGCTGTGGGCCGGCTTCGAGATGACCGCCAAGGTCATCGTGCTGTTCCTGTTCGCCTTCTTTCCGATGGTGATCAATACCCACCAGGGCGTGAAGAACGTCGACCCCAAGCTCATCGAGGTCGGGCGCGCCTTCCGCTGCTCGGAGCGTCAGCTGTGGGCGAACATCGTGCTGCCGGCCGCCTTGCCGTTCATCGTCACCGGATTGCGGCTCGCGGTCGGGCGCGGCCTGATCGGCATGGTGCTGGCCGATCTCTACACGGCGATCTCCGGCATCGGCTATCTGATCGTGCGGACGGCGAGCACCTATCAGGTCGACAAGATGTTCGTGCCGATCATGACGCTCGGCCTGTTGGGCGTGAGCTTGACGGCGCTGCTGCGGCTTTGCGAAACCTATGTGGCGCCGTGGACCGCGAGCTCGCAAAATGACTGAAGCCCGTCTTGAATGTCATCGCCGGGCTTGTCCCGGCGATCTCGACAAGGAAAGCACTGTGCAATCCATCGAGATGGCCGGAACAAGTCCGGCCATGACAAACGAAAAATGTCTAACAAGCAGCGTTGCCGGCCGGAGGAGATTGGTCATGGCTGAAGGATGTGGTCGCAGTTGGATGCTCGCGCTGCCGCTGATCGCCGCTGGTGCGCTTGACTATGACGCGAGCGCGGCGTCGGCCGCCGAATGCCAGGGGCCGTTGCGCAAGATCAATGTCGGCGTCTCGGTCTCGCCGCCCAATGTGGTGCACACCACGCCCTATGTGGCCAAGGAGCTCGGCATCTTCGCCAAGCATTGCATCGACGCCAATATCATCCAGTTCGACGGCGGCGAATCGCCGGCCGCCACCGCCGCGGTGGCGCAAGGCACTGCGCTCTCCAATGTCAACGATGTCGCGATCGGCCGCGGCATGAAGGCGAAGCAGCTCTGGGGCCTGGCGCCGCGGCCGCCGCAGGTCTATGCGGTCGGCGAGAACATCAAGACCGCGGCCGACCTCAAGGGCAAGCGCCTGAGCGCGGCCGGCGGCGGCGTCGGCAGCTTCAATTGGCGCATGGGCCGCGAGGTGCTGCGCAGCGCCGGCCTCGACGTGGCGGACGCCCAATTCATCTCCCAGGGCACGGCCGGCCGGCTGCCCGGCCTCGTTGCCGGCCAGCTCGACGCCGTCGCGCTGCATCCGGAAGACATCTACCTGGCGATGAAGCAGAAGCCCGGCATCCACGCTCTGGTCGCGATCGCCGATCTGCTGCCGCTCTACATGTTCAACGCCTATGGCGGATCGACCGACTGGGTGGCGCGCGACCGCGCGCTCATCCGCGACACGCTCGCCGCCATGATCGAGACCAACCGGCTGATCTATCGCGAGAAGGACAAGGTGGTGCCGATCATGGTGAAGGCGACCCAGAAGCCGCAGGATGCGGTCGAATTCGCCTGGAACAGCCTGACCAAAAATTGCGTCTGGGGCGTCAACGAAGGCTTCGATCCCAAGCGCACCGAATTCACCGTCAATATGGATGTGGCCGCCGGCGACATCGAAGCCGCCAAGAAGCCGAGCTTCGAGCAGGTGGTCGACATGTCGCTCGCCAAGGAGGCGGTCGATGCGGCCGGCGGCCGGGTCACGATCGGCAATTGCAAGGATTGAAGGAGCGACATGAATATCCAGCCCCCCCGCATCGGTCCGCAGCCTTGGCCGCAGGTCCGCACGCGCTTGGACCAGCAGCTTCCGTTCGCCAATATGCGGGATACGCCCTATTACCGCGATGCCGTCTACGAGCAGTTCTCGGCGGCCGAATATGCCAGGCGCTATGCGGCGTTGCGCGGCAAGATGGCCGAGCACAAGCTTGATTGCCTCATCGTGCCCGGCGGTCCCAGTCACTGGAGCTTCGGCGGCGGCATGCTGTGGCTGACCGGTCATTGGGAATGGCATGCGCTCGCGTCCTATGTGCTGGTTCCGCTCGAAGGCGAGCCGACCATGATCTATTCCATGGGCGGAACGCATGCCGAAGCGGTGCGCCGGCAGGTCGCGGTCGCGGTCAGGGACGTCCGTCACAGCCGCAGCGGCCGCTATGCCGACGTGATGGTCGAGCGCATTCGCGAGCTCAAGCTCGAACGCTGCCGCATCGGCCTGATGGAGATCGACCCCCGCCACGGCGATTACCTGCCGGTCAATCAGTACAATGTGCTGCGCGACAATCTCCCCGACGCCGAGCTGGTGTTCACCAAGGGATTTCTTCACGAGCTCGTCTCGATCCACAGCGCCAAGGAGCTCGACTGCGTGCGCAAGGCCGGCGTGCTCTGCCAGAACGCCATGACGGCGATGGTCGCGCGCGCGCGGCCGGGCGTGAAGGAATACGAGCTGCGCGCGGCGGCCGGCGCCGCCATCCTGGAGGGCGGCGGCGACATCGATTTTCTCATCATCGGGTCGACCCCGATGGCCGATCCGGCCATGGTGTTCGGCAATCCGCGTCCCTCCGGCCGCGTGCTGGCCAAGGGCGACATCGTCAACATGGAGCTGGCGGCGGGCTATCGCGGCTATACGGCGCAGATCGGCTCGCCGATCTGCCTGGGCGAGCCGACCGCCATGGTGCGCAAGTTCTGGGACGACATCACGCTGCCCGGCTACCGGCGCATCATCGCCGAGATGCAGCCCGGCAAGCCGATGGAGGACATGCGGCTCGCCAGCAAGTTCTTCCGCGAGAGCGGGGTCCAGTCACGGCCCACGCAATGCCACGGCATCGACCTGGTCACCGACAAGCCGCATATCAGCGCCGAGCACGTCTCGGCGGAAGCGTTCGAGACGGTGTTGAAACCCGGCATGGTGATCATGGCCGAGCCCAATCCGATCACGGCGGACGGGCTGTTCGGTATCTTCCTCGGCCACACCTTCATCATCACCCGCGACGGCCACGAATGCGTGGACAAGTTCCCGCTCGAGATCGCCGTCGCTAGATGTTGATCCGTGATGTGGACTAAGTTTTCAGGAGCAGAGAACGTGAGGGACGCTCGGCGTTTCACTCCCTCGCCATCGCAAGTCGAGCTTGCTCGACTTGCGCACTCTTTGGTGGCGAAATCGGGTAGACCCGATTTCGCGTGGGGAGAGGGTGGGGTGAGGGGGTTACGATGTGGTACGGACCGGGTAGATTCCCGACATGATTCCGTATCGCACCGCCGGAGCCCCCTCTTCCCACCTTCTCCCCGCAGGGGAGAAGGTGTGAGAAGCACTTCGCCCCTTACAACAACGCTTCGTGCGCAAACCGATTCGGGCCGCCGCAGTTGCATCAACCTGAAAGAAACTTTGACGTGCCCAGCAGTGCCGAATCCCTCTCCCGCGTGTCCGCGGCTACGATCCAATCCTTCATGACCGACGCGTTTGACGCCTGCGGGCTGCCGGCGGCCGACGCGGCCGTCACCGCCGGCGCCATGCTCGACGCCGACCTGTCGGGGTCGGACGCGCACGGCATCTTCCGGCTGCCCGGATATGTGCGCGCGCTCAAGCGCGGGCACATCAATGCGCGTCCCGACATCCGGATCATCGAGCGCGGCCCCGCCACCGCGGTGGTCGACGGCGACAACGGCATGGGCCATCTGGTGATGACCTACGTGGCCAACACGGCGGTCGAGATCGCGCGCGAGACGGGACTGGCCTGGGTCGGCGCCCGCCGCTCCAATCACGCCGGCGCGGCCTCGACCTATGCGGCCATTCCGCTCGCGCACGGCATGGTCGGAATCTACAGCGCGGTTTCCGGCTCCAATTTCATGGCGCCCTGGGGCGGGGCCGAGCCGCTATTGGGAACCAATCCGCTCGCGGTCGCCATCCCGTCCGGCGCGCAAGCCCCGGTCGTGCTCGACATCGCGACCTCGGTCGCCTCCAATGGATCGATCCGCTCCTACGCGCTCGAGGGCAAGCCGATGCCGGAAGGCTGGGTCATCAGCCGCGCCGATGGCAAGCCGATCACCGATGGCCGCCGGCTCGCGGAGGGAATGTTCGTTCCGGTCGGCGGCTATAAAGGCAGCGGGCTGGCGCTGGTGCTGGGCCTCCTGGCCGGTCCCTTGAACAGGGCCGCGTTCGGGCGCGACATCAAGGACGTCAATACGGAGCAGGTGAGCGAGACCAATACCGGGCAATTCGTGATCGCACTCGACGTCGCCCGGTTTCTGCCGCTCGATCAATTCGGGGCGGAAGTGGACCGCCACATGCGCGATCTCGGCGCCTCGGCGCGGCTTCCCGGCGTCGATGAAATCCGCATTCCGGGACAAGGCCGCCAGGCGCGCCGGGCGGATCGGCGACGCAACGGCGTGCCGCTGTCGGCGGCGCTGATCCAGCAGCTCGACCAGCTTGCCGGATCGCTCGGCATCGCGGCCCTGACGGCGCGTTCATGACCATGCCCGAACACCATGCAAGACACCATGAGTGAGACCCAGACATCTTCCGCAGGCTCGCCGTTCTGGCGCTTCTCGCTGCAATTCTATCGCTTGCCGGGGGTGGCGGAGGCCTGCATCAGGCTGCAGGAGGAGGCCGGCGCCGACGTCAACCTGCTGTTGTTCCTGCTCTGGCACGGCGCTCTTGGACGCCGGCTCTCGGCCGCGGAGATCGCGCAGCTCGAAGAGCGAATCGGCCCCTGGCGCGATCTGACGGTCATTCCGTTGCGGGCCGTCAGGCGGGCGCTGAAATCGCCTCCCGGGCTGGTCGCCGCCGGGACCGCGGAAGCATTCCGCACCAGGATCAAGGCGGTGGAGCTTGAAGCTGAAAGATTGCAGCAGGAAGCGATGTACGACCTCGCTCGCGTTTCGCCGCTCGGAGAAACAGCGTCCTCGGCTGCGGAAGCCGCGCGCTCCAATGTGGCCGCTTACGAGAAGATTTGCCGTGCCGCCTTTCCCGCGCCCGCCGTCAACACCGTGCTCGAAGCGTTGGCGAAGTCGAAGCTCCGTTCGGGATGACGCTCATGAGAGAGAAGGCCGGACGGCTCGGAGTCTGGAACGGTCCCGGCTCATAGCGCGTCGAAGACGCGCGTAAACGCGCTAATGGCCGGGACAAGTCGGTCTCGCGCGCTGGGCCTCGCGATCGGCCGGAGCCGGCCGGTGGAACTCGATCACCCCGCGTTATCAAGCTGTTAGTGATTTTTTTCCACCATGGTCTTGAATGTGCCTTGATCCTGGGTGATTTGCCTATAGAGGCGCGGTACATTGCGATCGTCGCGAGGAGGGGGAATGTTCTTGCGCGTAATCTCTGTGATTTGTGTCCTGCTGGTTGGGCTTGTGATCGGTCTCATGATCGATCTTGGGGTTTCGGGCGGACCGGCGCTGGCGCAATATTATCCGCCTCCGCCCGTGCAACCCTATCCGCCGCAGTCCTATCCGCCACAGTCCTATCCGGCTCCCAATCGGCCG
>DASXXS010000300.1:0-16489 GCA_036502925.1 Xanthobacteraceae bacterium | reverse complement strand
CCCGCCAGCATCAGCCCGACCGCGGCGCGCTCGCGGGTCGGCACCAGGCTGATGGCGGCCTCCGGCAGCGCCGCCCGGCGCAGCCCCTGGGTCAGCGCGGCATGGATGGCGCAATTGGAGCGATAGCTCTCGGAGCCACCGCGCAGGACCGCCGCATTGCCGGCCTTGAGGCACAGCACGCCGGCATCGGCGGTGACGTTGGGCCGGCTCTCGTAGACGATGCCGACGACTCCGAGCGGCACGCGCACCCGCTCGATGGTCATTCCATTCGGCCGCGTCCAGCGCTCCATGACGGTGCCGACCGGGTCCTTGAGGGCGCGCACCACATCGACGCCCGCGGCCATCGCGCCGACGCGTTCGGGGTCGAGCGTCAGCCGGTCCAGGAAGGCGGCGGTCGCCCCTGACGCCTTGGCTGCCGCAACGTCCTCGGCATTCGCCGCCAGGATGTCGTCCCGGGCGGCCCGGACGGCCGCGGCGATCGCGGCCAGCGCGGCGTCCTTTTGCTCCGCGGGCGCCAGCGCGAGCACGCGGGCGGCCGCCTTCGCGCGCGCGCCGATCTCGCGCATCAGTCCGGCAATGTCGGCCGTGCCTTCGATGGTCTTTAGAGGTGAGGTCATTGGCTTTGATCTGGCTTGATCCGGGCGCCTTCCTAACATGTCCGGCCGCGCTTCGCGAGTGTAGCCCCCGTGTTGTTGCGGCCGGCCCTTCGCCCATGTAAGGAGGCCCAAGCAAGGGGCCAATGGCGCCGGTCGGCGGCGTGCGTCGCAAGACGCCAATGCGGGGGAAGATCGTGTCGGGGAAAACCAGATCATGAAGCTTGCAGGCAGGGTCGCGGTCGTCACCGGCGCCGGTCGCAATATCGGCGAGGCGGTCGCGCTTCTGTTCGCCGCCGAGGGGGCGAAGGTCGCGGTCGTGGATCTGGATCGGCCGCGCGGCGAGCGCACCACCGCGGCGATCAAGAGCGCCGGCGGCACCGCCGAGCTGTTCGTCACCGATGTGTCGAAGGCAGGCGAGGTGGCGGCGCTGGTCAAGGCGGTGGCCGAGCGCTTCGGCCGCATCGACATCCTGGTCAACAATGTCGCGGTTTCCGACAACAAGACGATCCTGGACATCACCGAGGAGGATTGGGACCGGGTCATGAACGTGACCCTCAAGAGCCAGTTCCTGATGTCCAAGCAGGTGGCGCATCAGATGATCGCGCAAGGCGCGGGCGGCGCCATCGTGAATGTCGGCTCGACCTCGGGCTGGCAGGGCCGCCGCCGCGCCATCGCGTATTCGGCCGCCAAGGGAGCGATTGCGAATTTCACCCGCGCGCTGGCGGTGCAGCTGGCGCCCTACGGTATCCGGGTGAATGCGATCGTGCCCAACAAAATCGGCTCCCCGGTCGGCCGCGACGAATTCGATCCCACCCGCCCGGTCGAGAACATGCTCAAGCGGCCCGGCCAGCCCGACGAGGCCGCCAAGGCGATCATGTTCCTGGTGGCCGACGATTCCTCATTCATCATCGGCGAGAACCTGTTCGTCGACGGCGGCACCATGGCGATGGACCAGACGTCCTGAACAGCACCTGGGTTCGCGGATTGTTGATCGAGTGAGGTTGGTCTAACTAACTGATCCTAATCCTCGCTAGGAAGATCTCGCCGTTTTGTTGCCGGTCCAATTCGGCGGGTTGGCGGCCTTGATGCGGCGCGCCTCCTTGACCAGCTCCTTGACGGCGCCGGTGACCGGCAGCGAGAGCCCGGCCTTGTCGGTCATCTCGGCCACGACCTGCATATCCTTCAGCGCCCAGGTGAAGGTGATCATGTCCCAGTCGCTGAGCGCGGCCGAGGCGCCGGAGCTGATCTGCAACGCATCGCGCAGCTTCACCAGATCGATGCCGGTCGTCTCGGCGAGCCGTCCGGCCTCGATCAAGGCCACCGAATTGATCCAGAGCAGCAGGTTGTTCATGGTCTTGCCGACCTGCCCGTGGCCGACCTCGCCCAAATGCGCATAGTCGGAGCAGAAGCAGGCGTAGACCGCGCGGCCGCGCTCGACCACATCTCCTCGGCCGCCGACCATGGCGAGCAAGGTTCCCTCGTCCGCCGCCCAGCGGCCGCGGCAGATCGGAGCATCCAGCACCCCGATGCCTCTCGGCTGCGCGGCGGCATCGATCGCCTGCACGGTGTAAGGCGAAACCGTCGAGGAGATCGCGATGATGGATCCCCTGGGGAGCGCGGCAAGCAGGCCGTTTTGGCCATGCACGACGGCGTTGACCTCGTTCGTATAGCCGACGCCCAGAATGACAAAGTCGACCGAGCGCGCGAGCTCCGCCGGTGAAGCGGCGCTGCCGGCGCCGGCAGCGCGCGCCTTGGCCAATTGCGTCCCGTCGAGATCGCAGGCCGTGACCTCATAGCCGTGCCGGACCAGATGCTTGAGCATGGCGAGCCCCATCCGCCCGACTCCGATGATGCCGACCCGCTCCTTGCTTGCGTCTGTCATTTTTGATCCTCTGCGTTTCCTTGACGAATTCCGTTTGACCCGGGCGGCGCCAACCAGATCGTCTCCCGCGGGCTTGACCCGCGGGTCCATCATCTTCGCAAGGAGCTTTTTGCGAAGGGGATGGATTGCCGGGTCAAGCCCGGCAAAGACGCGAGGATGCGGCGTCACCGCACGTTCACGCTAAACCTTCATGCCTTGGCCTTGAGCATGGCGGCGAGCGGCTTGCCGGGATCGGCGAGATCGGCGGGATCGACCGCCACGCGGCGCTCGATCAGCCGGCGCGCCGCCGCGATATCGCGCTGGGCATTGATGCCGAACACGTAGGCGAGACGATCGCCGTCGAGATCGAACCGAAGCATTGCATTGGCGCCGATCTGCCGGCGCACTTGCGCGCTTGGCTGCGGCAGCGGCCAGCCCATGCCCTGGATGTAGAGGTCGTATTGTTCCGACCAGAACGAGGGCGTCACGTTGTAGACCGCATCGCCGCCGGCGGCATTGCGGCCGGCGACCGCGCCCTGCTCCTGCGCATGGCGCCAGTTCTCCAGCCGCACCGGACCGCGCGGGCCGAGAAATCGCGTGCAGTCGCCCGCCGCCAGGATCGTCCGGTCCGAGGTGAAGCAATGGTCGTCGACGACGATACCGTCCAGCACGTCGAGACCGGCGGCCTTGGCCAACCGGTCATCGG
This sequence comes from Xanthobacteraceae bacterium, assembly GCA_036502925.1. GTDB lineage: Bacteria > Pseudomonadota > Alphaproteobacteria > Rhizobiales > Xanthobacteraceae > VAZQ01. Next base: position 13,326 of record DASXXS010000300.1, on the reverse strand, counting down.
GGGCGACGCCGGTTCCCACCACGACCAGGTCGGCGGTGAAGATGTCCCCGGCTTGCGTTTCGACCGCGATGCGGCCGTCCGGCGAGGTCCGCACTCCGGAGATTGCGGTGCCAAGACGAATGTCGACGCCATGCGCGGCGTGGTGAGCCTGGATCAGGGCCGAGGCCTCCTTGTCGCACACGCGCGCCAGGATGCGCGGCGCCACCTCGAGCACGGTCGTCTTGATGCCGAGCTCGCTCGCCGAGGCGGCCACTTCGAGGCCGATCAGTCCAGCCCCGACCACGAGCAGCGCGCCGCCGCGGCCCAGCTCTTCCCGCAGCGCCCGCGCCTCGCCCTCGGTGCGCAGATAATGGATGCGCGGCTGTCCGGGAGGAAACAGCGGCAGCACCCGGTTGATCGAGCCGGTCGCCAGCACCAGGGCGTCATAGGGAATGCGCTCGCCGGCTTGCGTCACGAGGGCGCGCCCGCCGCGGTCGATGGCCGCCCCGCGGGTGCCCGGCTGGAGCGTGATCCGGTGTCCGCCGACCCCGGCCGGGCCGGCAATCGGGGCGTCATGCGGCGCGGCCTTTCCGGTCAGCACCGCCTTCGACAGCGGCGGCTTCTCGTAGGGTTCGCAGAATTCGTCGGTGAGAAGGCGGATCTCGGCCACAGGATCCTGCTGCCGGGCCGCCAGCGCGGCGCCGACGCCCGCCGGGCCGCCTCCGACGATCACGATGCTGCGGGCGGTGCTCATCAATCGGATGCGCTCGCCTCACGCCCGCAGCGCGGCCAACATCGCCTCGATGTATTCGTCGTCATGGGCGATGACCAGCATGGACGCATAGGGCCGCAGGCTGGCCAGCGTCCGCGAGAGCTCCTCGTCCGACTTCGATTTGCTGTCGATGATCAGCGCCGTGGTCATGACCTTGCGCACCCCGCAGGCTTCGGCGATCACGGCAGCCGCTTCCGCGCCGGTCCCGGCGCTCGCCACCATCACCATCAGGTCGGCGGACGCCACCTCGTCGACCAGGTCCTTGGTGCGTCCCGCGAGATCGCTGAGCCAGGCCTGCATCGACCAGCCCTCGCCGCCGCGCGGCGCCCCATCGAACTTGAGCGCGGTCAGGAAGGTCGCCTGCTGCCAGTTGCCCTGCGCCAGGCGCTTGACCACGCGCTCGCTCGGCGCATCGAGCGCGATGACCTTGATGGCCCGCGGCTTGGAATTGGGGTAATCGATCCGGAACCGCGCCTCTTCGGCGGTGGTCATGCGGGCGCTTTCACTCGGCATGGCAATTTCTCCATTGCGGCAACGCCCGCCGCGGCGGCGCGCGAGCGGCACGGGCCGGGTTGACTGCCGGACGCGTTCTTATATGGAACATCGTTCCAAATCAAAGGCGGGACCGGCCGACCGCAACAAGGAGACCTCGGGATGGCGAACCGGATTGATCTGTGCGACGTGGCCGATGTCGCGCCCGGCAACGCCCTCAAGGTCGAGGCCCAAGGCTTGGCGCTCGCGGTGTTCAACGTCGACGGCGAGTTCTACGTCACCGACGACGCGTGCACGCACGGGCCCGGGTCGCTTTCGGAGGGCTATATCGAGGGCGACGTGGTGGAATGCAATTTCCACAACGGCCAGTTCAACATCAAGACCGGCGAGGTGGTCTCGCCACCCTGCATGATCCCGGTCAAGACCTACCCTACCGTGGTGGAGAACGGCCGGGTGCTGATAGACAGGGATCAGTAATCAGGGATCAGGAATCAGTAATCAGGGGCTTTGTGGCTCTGATTACTGACTCCTGATTACTGATCCCTGATTCCTGTCACCTGTGCTGCGTGATCGTATCGACCAGCGCCAGCCGGCCTTGTCTGACGTGCGCGAGCGCGCGCTCGAGCGCCGGGCGCACGTCCTTGGGGTGGTCGATCGGCCCTTCGCCCCAGCAGCCCATCGAACGCGCCAGCGCGGCGAAATCCGGCTCCGGACCGAACAGGTCCATGCCGATATGCGCCTTGGCCTCGTCGGTGCCGCGCAGCTTGGCCATGCGGATCTGGTGCGCCCAATCGTTGTAGTAGGCGCGATTGTTGTGCATCACCACCAGCATGGGAATCTGATATTTCGCCGCCACCCAGAGCGCGCCGGCGTCGAACATCAGGTCGCCGTCGGGCTGGATGTCCACCACGATGCGGCCCTTGTCCTTGTGGGCGAGCGCGACCCCGAGCGAGATGCCGATCTGCGTCGCGGTGCCGAGCTCGACGCCCGGGTGTCGGTAGGGCTTGTCGAAGTCCCAAAGCTTGCGCACCTGCTGCTTGAGATTGTTGGCGGTCAGCACCCAATCCTCGTTCTTGATCACTTCCCAGATTTCGAGCGCAAGCCGCGCGAAGGTGATCGGCGAGGCATCCCAGTTCTCGTGCGCCTCCTCCTGCCATTTCGCCCAGACCTGATCGTGGCGCTTGCCGATCGCGGCCTTGCGCGCGGCGATGCGGCTTTGCAGCTTGCCGTCGGCGGCGATCCGCGCCTTGCAGATGCGGGTGAGCTCCGGAATGCCGAGCGCGGTGTCGCCGAGCGCCCGCACCGAAACCGGCTGCATCCGGCAATAGTCCATCGACCACTTGCTGATGCCGACCTCGCCGAAGCCGATCTCGGCGAAATCGCACGTCTGCGGCAGCAGCGTCTCGAGCGTGCGCTTGGTGCTGTTGAGCTCGGTCAGCGGCTTTTCCCAATCGCGCACGTCGAGGCCGACCACGAGATCGGTGTGCCGGAGCGAGGCCTTGTCCAGGCTCAGGCAGAGCGGGTGCCGGTTGGGAAAATTCAGCGCATTGTTGATGTCCCAAACCGCCGCGCCGGCGGTTTCGGCAAGCTCGACGATGTGCTCGAATCCACCCGGGCGGCGGCCGGCATATTCGGCCAGCAGCAGGGGATGATCGGCCTTGATGAGCTTCTCGGCGATCGCCGCGATGGCGCGCGGGTCGGGTGCCATCGGGGCCGGCGTCGCGACCGCGTCGGGGGGCGGCAGCGGGACCTCGCGGGTCAGCGGGTCCTCCTGCAGCGCGGCGTCGTAGCACATATAGACCGGGCCCTGCGGCTGCGTGGTCATGACCGAATAGGCCCGCGCAAAGGATTCCGGCACGCCATCGATCGAGCTCGGCTGATAGTCCCACTTGACGTAGTCCCGGATGGCGTTGCCCTGCACCAGCGCCGTATGGGTCCAGTCGATGTGCGGCCGCCGCCGGGCTTCGTCCATCGGGCCGGTGGCCCCGATGATGAAGATCGGCACCCGGTCGATATAGGCGTAGTAGATCGCCATGGTGGCGTGCAGCAGCCCGACCAGGTTGTGCAGGATCACGGCCATCGGCTTGCCGCAGGCCTTGGCATAGCCGTGGGCGATCTGCACCGCGATCTCTTCGTGCTGGCACAGCATCATGGGCGGCTCGTTGCCGCCGTAATTGACCAGCGAATCATGCAGGCCGCGGAAGCTCGCGCCCGGATTGAGCGTGATGGCCGGAAAGCCGTAGCGCTTGATCAGATCGACGATGATGTCGGATTGCCAGCCGCGGTAGTTCTGGTTGGTGCCGGGCTGCCCCGCCGGAGCCGGTGTGGTTTCCTGCATCGACTGTCCCTTTCAGCCCCCCAGAAGCCAGAAACTTAGAAACCTGGCGCGTTCTCGAGCTGATCCAGCCAGTCGAATCCCATTTCCTTGATCATGCGGTTGCTCATGATGATGAGCCGGGCTTCCTTGGTGGCGAAGTGCTGATGATTGGTGAAGGGCGGGACGTAGATATAGTCGCCCTGCTTCCATTCGAACTTCTTGGGCTCGTCCGCCCATTCCCACAGGAACTTGTCCTGGCAATCGAATTTCATGTCCCAGTGCAGGTCGTAGCCGGAGCCTTCCACCACGAAAGTCAGCTCTTCCCACATGTGGCGGTGCTTGCCGGAGCGTTCGCCGTCCTTGAGGAACAGCATATAGGCCTCGACGCAAAGCTCGGGCGTGTTCATGCGGTGATTGATGAGATGCTTGATCAGCCCGTCGGGGGAACGCTCCCACGGCATATCCTCGGCGGCCACGACGTTCGGCCGCGACGCGTATTCCTTGCGGAACTCGGCCGATCGCAAAATCTCCTCGGCCCGCCAGGTGCAGGTCTTGTCGCCCGAAAGGGCGAACTTCTTGTCTTCGATCGCGCTCATGCAATGCGGCTCCAGCTCTCAAAGGTCGGTCGGCGGCGAATAGGGCTTGTCGTCCGGCGATCGCTCGGGCGGCCACTCCACCATCTTCTGCAGCAGGAGATGCATGAACAGGAACAGCGGCTTTGCCTTGAACACGAGGTGCACGCATTCCTCGGTCTCGGAAGCATTGAAGTGCTGATGCACGCAGCCGTTCTCGACCAGCATCACGTCGCCGGCCTTCCACTCGATCCGCCGCCCGTCGTGGACGTCGTAGCCGTGCCCCTTGAGCACGTAGAACACCGCGCTGTTGAGGTGGCCGTGCTTCTGGCCGCCCGTCTTGGGCGCGTAAGCCTCGATATGGGACTCGATCGATTGGATGATCGATGTGGCCTGCGGGCTGATCACGCTCTTGCCGTACATCTGCGGCCCGCCCTTCCAGGCCACGTCGGCGGAGGAATAAACCCGCGGCTCATCGACCAGCGTCTTGTAGAGGTGGCTGTAGGTGCCCTCGAGCGCGCGCACGAAAGTTCGCTTTTTGGCCCAGCGCTCCCATTTTTGGTTCTTCTTCTCCATCTCCATCGGGTCGGGTTGATTGTGGCCGATGCCCGCAACGGCGTCGATGAATCCCGTCATTCTTCGCTCCTTCTTCGGCGCGGGCTGCAACCCAGGCCCCGCCATGTCCGCGCCGGCAGACCGGCATTTGTGTTGGTCATTACGCGATTGCCGGGCGGCGCGCAACGCCGCACGCCCGCCGGCGTTGCGCCGGAACGAACGCCGAACGGCATTTCGATTTCCAATTACTACTTCCAAGCACTAACGCGCGGTCGCGGCAAGCGATGCGGGTCATTTCGACGCGCGCTACCGCTTCGTCACGCGCCTGGGCTTGCGGCTCGCGCCGGTCGGGCGAGCCGGCGCGCGCCGGGCGGGTCTGACCGATGCTTTGCTCCGCCGGGCCGCACTCCTGCCTGATGTCTTTGCGGGGGTTTTGGCTGCCGGCGCCTTGGTGGCGGGACGCGCGGTCGCCGCCTCCGCCTTCTGCAAACGATGGGTCCAGTACTCCCAGACGCGCCCGAGCGTGCGCGGCGTCAGGCTGTGGTGGCTGCACATCTCGGCCTCGCCGGCGCTGAGCGTGCTGATCGATCCGATCCCCATGGCGCGGCTCTGCAGTTCGGCGTTGCGGCAGGTATAGATCGAGCGGAACACGCATTCGCGCAGCGAGCGTCCCGCCACCGTGGCGCCGTGGCGCCGCAGCAGCACCATCCAGTGCTCCCCGAGCGCGCGCGCCAGCGAGCGGCCCTCCTCGGGCTTGGTGACCACCAGCGACGTATCGCCGAACTCGTCGCGGCTGTCCCAGAACGGCACCTTGCCGCCCAGCGAAGCGCCCAGGTGCATGACCGGCACCAGCTCGACCCCGGTGATGCAATAGGGCAGCACCGAGACGGCGTGGTGATGACAGACCGAATGAACATCGGGGCGCGCCTGATAGATGCAGCCATGGATCACCAGCTCGCTGAACAGCCGCGCGCTGGTCGGCTCGACCGGCTTGGAATCGAGCGTCAGCTCGAGGATGTCGGACGGCGTCATCAGCTCGGCGGCGCCGTAGCGGGAGATGAGATAACGGCCGGGATCGCGGGGATGACGAATGCTGATATGCCCGAATGCATCGAGCACGCCTTCATTGGCGAGCACGCGGTTGGCGGTCGCCAATTCCTGGCGGGCTTCGGCGAGCGGATCGGGCATGGGTATTTTTCTCCTGCATTGGGATATTCTCGGCTGGATCATCCGCGAACGCGGATGATCCAGTAATCACAGAGTTCGCGGCTTGGCTATGGAGAAGCCGACGATGACAGCGGAGAGTCCCACATCACGATGCGGAAGGGTTGCCATGCTTTCGGCTTTCACGCGCCCTGCCGTGCTCGCGCTCGCGGCCGCGCTCGGGCTCGCCGCCGCGGCGCGGGCCGATGAATCCTTCTACAAGGGCAAGCGGCTGACCGTGCTCATCAACTTCGCGGCCGGCGGGCCGACCGATATCGAGGGCCGCCTGTTCGCGAAATATCTGGTGAAGCACATCGACGGCCAGCCCGGCGTGATCGTGCAGAACATGGACGGCGCCGGCGGCCTGATCGGGGCGCAATATCTGGGCGAGATCGCGCCCCGGGACGGCACCGTGCTCGGCTATCTCAGCGGCTCCGCCTGGCTCTATGTGAGCGATCCGGACCGCTGGCGCGTGGACTTCCGCAAATACGAGTTCGTCGCCTACCAGCCCGGCACCACGGTCCATTTCATGCGCACCGACGTCGCGCCCGGCATGCACGCCCCGGCCGACATCGCCAAGGCGCAAGGGCTGATCGCCGGCGGCTTGAGCGCCGACACCTCGAAGGATTTGCGCTTGCGGCTCGCGCTCGACATGCTGGGCGTGCCCTACCAATACGTCACCGGCTATCGCTCGAGCCCGCCGGCGCGGCTTGCGCTCCAGCGCGGCGAGATTTCCATGTTCTCGGAATCGCCGCCGAGCTACCGCTCCGTGGTCGAGCCTTCGCTGGTCAAGACCGGACTGGCGATGCCGGTGTTCTACGACGAGGTCGCCGACCCGCCGCCGCCGCAAAAGCAGCTCGAGGGCCTCTCGATCTTGAGCTTTCCGCAGCTCCACCGCGAGATCAAAGGCACGCTCCCGGCCGGCCGGCTGTGGGAGGCCTATCGGGTCCTCTACGAAATGAACTCCACCCTGCAGCGGATGATCGCGCTGCCGCCCGGCACGCCGCCGGCCGCGCTCGCGGCGCTGCGCTCGGCAATCGAGGCTCTCGACAACGACAAGGAATTTGCTGCCGAGGCCGTCCGGGTGATCGAGTTCGCGCCCGATTACCCGACCGCGCCCGACATGAGCCAAAAGGTCCGCGCCATGATGGTGGCCTCGCCGCAGATGCGCGATTTCATCAACGACTACATGCGCAATCCGCCCAAGCGGTGATGGCATAAGCCCAAAGCGTTGACGTTGTAATTCTGAACGGTTCGACCAATTCCGCGGTGTCATGCCCCGCGAAGGCGGGGCACCCAGCAATCCCTGTGTCATCGATCGATTACGGCCGGCCGTGCCTCCGAACAAATTGCGGTGGTTACTGGGTCGCCCGCCTTCGCGGGCGATGACAACATCGGGTGTCCCGCGCGCGATCAAATCACTCCCGGCACCCAGCGCTTCACGCGCGCCCGGTATGCCTCGTAATCGGCCCCGAACGTCGCCGCCAGCCGCGCTTCGTCGCCCTTGACCCGACGCTGGAACCAGGCGGCCCGCAGCGCGAACAGGGCGAGCCCGAACCACGACCAGAACGTCAGCGCCAGGCCGAGCATGAAGATGAGGTGACCGAGATACATCGGGTTGCGTGTGTAGCGATACGGCCCCTGCGCCACGATCCGCTGCGGCGGCGCCGCCATTCCGGGCCCGCCGCCGCCCTGGCGCAGCCGGTAGCGCCCGACCAGCCGATATTGCAGATAGCCCCAGGCGATGAGCGGCAGGCCCCACGGCACGAAAGCTATTCGGCCGCCGTGCCACGCAAGCTCGAAGCCGACCACCGCCAGCGGGGAGAGGATGAAAGTCTGCACCGGAGTGCGGCCGAGCCAGGCGAGCAATTTGTCGCTCAAGGTATTTTCCCAACGGAGGCGCGCGATGCCGCCTACCTCCGCCCCTGCGTGATCACGTTGAGCATCGCCGGCGTGCCGCCGCGCAGCGCCTCGAAGCTGCGCTGCAGGGCGGGCAGGAGATCGCCGGGCGCGTCCACGCGCTCGCCGCGGCCGCCGCAGGTCGCGATCACCTTCTCGAAATCGGGCGAGGGATTGAGCTGCGTGATGGGCATCACGTTGGCCTTGGCGGCGGCGCCTTCCGGGAAGACGTCGAGGGTGGCCTGGCGCACGGCGCCCCACATATGGTTGTTGGCCACGATGGTCAGCGTCGGCAGGTTCTCGGCGCGGCCCACATAGTGGTAGGGGATCGGATTGCCGAACATGTAGGAGCCGTCCCCGACCGTGACGATCACCTCGCGCTCGGGCGCCGCCAGCTTGGCGCCGAGCGCCGCCCCCATGCCGAAGCCGAGCCCGCCGGAGAGCAAGCTGCCCATGAAGGAACGCGGCTTGGTCAGGTTGAGTTGCGCCACCGGCACGCCGAGCTCGCTCACCACGATGGCGTTCTCGGATTTCACCTGATTGATGCAGTGGGCGAGCCAGGCCGGATGCACCGGGGTCTGGTCCTTGACGGTCTCGATGAGCTTCTTGCGGCGCGCCGCGATCTCCTCGCGGGCCGCCGCGATCGCCTTGCGCCGGCCGTCCGCGGATGCGTTCTTGGCCGCCTTGACGGCTTCGCCCAGGCATTGCCGCAGCATGGCGAGCGCGGCGCGTGCATCGCCGGCGACCAGGAGATCGGCCTCGATCTCGCGGAACGGAAACCGGCTCGCAAGCGGATCGCCCGACATATGGATGATCTTGGCGTCCCGCCGCGGGCCGTGGAGGCGCGGAATCCAGGGCACCGCGCTCTCGAGCACGATCACCACGTCGGCCTTGGCCAGGAACGTTGCCGGCTCGAAGCCCACATGCATCGAATGATTGGTCGGCAGATTGAAGTCGCGCGCCTCGCTCTGCACCACCGGCAGCGCGAACTCCTCCGCCAGCGCGGCGAGCTCGTCGATGGCGGCCGGGTTGCGCCCGACGCTCGAGGTGATGATCAACGGGAATTCGGCCTTGGCGATCAGGCCCGCGGCCTCCTCGATGGCGGCCCAGGCCGGCTCGGGCGCCAGCGCGCCGAGCGGACGGACCGTGTCGCGGCGCGGCGCCACCGCCCGGTCGGTCAGCACCTCGCGCGGCAGCGTGAGATAGACCGGGCCGCGCGGCTCCGTCATGGCGATGTCGAGCGCGCGGTCCACCACCGCATCGACCGGCTGGCCGCCGCGCAGCTCGTAGTCCCACTTCACGTATTCGCGCACCATGCCGCCCTGATCGAAGGATTCCTGGCCCCAATGGATGGAGCGGTTGCGCGAGCTGATATGCCCGGTTTCGGTCAGCGGCGTGCGGCCGGCCGCCAGCAGCAGCGGAATATTGTCGCGCGACGCATTGATCAGGCCGTTCATGGCATTGGCGGTGCCCACCGTCACATGCACCATCACGGCGGCCGGCTTGCCGCAGGTGCGGTAGTAGCCATGCGCCATCGCCATGGCGACGTTCTCGTGCGGCACGGTGATGAAGCGCGGATACTTCCTGGCCCGCCCCGAAGGCCGGCTCAGGGCCTCGACGATCGGGGCGAAATCGGTGCCCGCATTGGCGAAGACGTATTCGATGCCGCGTTCGCCGAGCCGGCCGAGATAGGCCTCCGCCGACATGTCCTTGGAAGCGTCCGTGGTTGTATCGTTCACGTGTCTGTCCATCCCGTTGCTGCAGCGGCGTGACCCTACCGTTCATCGCCGGCCTGTCAATGAAGATGGGCCTAAGCGCTACCCGCCTGGACGCCCGGGTTGAGCCTGTCGGACTTGAACGGTGAGGCGCTGCCGCGCCAAGGAACGGATTCCTCGGGAAGGCTTGCGTTTCTGCGGGGCCCGGTCTACGTCCCGCAGCATCCGCCCCTTTTGCCCCTTTTGCCCGTGCCCACATTCAGTGGGTCGTTCGGCAGGCCGAATGATGATCCGGCGCTCGCGGTGCGGGAGCTAGTCGAGGGCGAAAAGAGAACGCGACGCGATAGCCCCAGGCGAGGGTTCGAGGAGAGAGTTGATGGCGGACGCCCAGGATAAGAACGACAAGAGCGGCAGCAGCGGGCATTCGCTCGCCGACCACACCTTGGGCGAGAATTTCACCCACGACCACGAGGGCATCGCCGATCACGATCACGATCATTTCGAGTTCGACGACGACGGTCCGCTCGAACAGAATCCGATCTGGCTGCAGGACCACGTGACGCTGGTCAGCGTCGGCATCGATATCGGGTCATCCGGCACCCAGGTCATCTTCTCCCGCATCAAGCTTCGCCGCTACGGCGAGGACCTCACCAGCCGCTATTACGTGGTCTCCCGCGAGACGCTCTACCAGTCGCCGGTGGCGCTGACGCCCTATCAGAGCGAGGAGCGCATCGACGATGCCGCGCTCGGCAAGATCATCGACGACGCCTATGCGGGCGCCCGCCTGCATCCGGACGATATCGACACCGGCGCGGTGATCCTCACCGGCGAGGCGCTGCGCCGCGAGAACGCCGAAGGCATCGCCCGCATCCTGTCGGAGCAGGGCGGCGAGTTCGTCTGCGCCACCGCCGGGCATCACATGGAATCGCTGCTGGCGGCGTTCGGCTCCGGCGCCTCGCGGGTGTCGCACGACGAGGACAAGCGCGTCCTCAATATCGACATCGGGGGCGGCACCACCAAGCTCGCTCTGGTCGAGAAGGGCCAGGTGACCGCGACCGCCGCGGTCCACATCGGCGGCCGGCTGCAGGTCGTCGATGAAAACCGCCGGATCACCCGCCTCGACCCGGCGGGCAAATTCCATGCCCGGCAGGCCGGATTTTCCTGGGTCAAGGGCGATACGGTCGGGCCCCATGATCTCGACAAGGTCGCGCAAGGCATGGCCGACACGCTGGTCAAGGCGCTCAGCGAGCGGCCGCTGTCGCATGCGGTCGAGCACCTCTATCTGACCGACCCGATCCTGGACTTCGGCCGTCTCGACGGCATCATGTTTTCCGGCGGCGTGGGCGAATATGTCTATGGGCGCGAGACCCGCGACTTCGGCGACCTGGGGCTTCGGCTCGGCACCGCGATCCGCGCCCGTGTCGATTCCGGCGCGCTGCCATGGCGGCTGCTGCCGGCCGGCGAGTGCATCCGCGCCACCGCGCTCGGCGCTTCCGAATACTCCGTCCAGCTCAGCGGCAATACCAGCTACATCAGCAAGCCGGGCGAGCTCCTGCCGCGCCGCAATCTTCAGGTCCTGCAGCCGAACTTCGTGTGCGAGGACGTCATCGACGCCGCCAAGCTCACCAAGGCCATCCGGGCGCATTTCACCGCCTTCGATCTGATCGAGGGGGAAGGCGAGGTGGCGCTGGCGCTGCGCTGGCTCGGCGTGCCGTCCTACGAGCGCATTGCGGCCTTCGCCGAAGGCATCCGCCACGGCCTCGCCAATACGATCGCGCGCCGCAAGCCGATCTACATCATGCTCGACGGCGACATCGCCCAGACGCTGGGCGCCATCCTGCGCGAGGAGCTGCTGGTGGAGAGCGAGATCCTCGCCATCGACGGCGTGATGCTGCGGGATTTCGACTATATCGATCTCGGCCGCATCCGCATGCCGTCCTATACCGTGCCGGTGACCATCAAGTCGCTGGTGTTCAGCGAGAATCCGACCGCCGCGCGGCCGCAGCGCCTCCATCATCACGACGACGATCACGATCACTCCCACGGCCACGCCCATCACGAGCATGAGCACCCGCATGGCCATCATCATGATCATGATCACGATCACGATCACGATCATCAACACGGCGAGCATCACCGGCAGGCGACGCGACACGCCGCCGGCAAGGCGGACTGATCGGACCTGATTTTGGAGACGGCCGCGCGCGCGCCTCGGCGACGCGCCGGCCAGCGCAGGTTGGCGGACATGACGGACACGGTCGGCCATCTCGGTCATCTGCCGCGCGTCGAACCCGCGCCCTGGCCGGGGCTCGATGCCAAATGGCTCCTGATCGGCGCTCCGGTGGCGCTGGTGGTCTGGCTGTCGCTGGTGCCGCTGGGCTTCCTGCTCTGGCAGAGCTTCCTCACCCCGCAGACCGCGACCATGCCGGCGCGCTACACGCTGGAGAATTTCCGCACCGCCTATTTCAGCACCGAGACCGTTCGCCTGTTCCTCAATTCGGTTCAATTCGCGATCGGGGCGGCGGCGCTCTCGCTCTGCCTCGGCACCGCGCTGGCCTGGATGAACGAGCGCACCAATACGCCGTTCAAGAAGCTGTTTTTCGGCCTCTCGATCATCCCGCTGGTAATCCCGAGCATCCTGTTCGCGGTGTCGTGGATCATGCTGGCGAGCCCGAAGATCGGCATCATCAATGTGGCCCTGCAGGGGCTGTTCTCGACCGACACCGTGTTCGTCAACATCTACACCATGGCGGGCATGATCTGGGTCGACGGGCTGCACTATTCCCCGATGGCCTTCCTGCTCATGACGGCGGCGTTCCGTTCGATGGATCCCGCGCTCGAGGAATCCGCGCTGACCAGCGGGGCCTCGGTGCTGCAGGTCGCGCGCCGGATCACCTTGCGGCTGGCCTGGCCGGCGGCGGCGGGCGCGCTCTTGATCCTGCTGGTGCGCGCGGTCGAGTCGTTCGAGGTCCCGGCGCTGCTCGGCCTGCCGGTCGGCATCCAAGTCTATACCTCCTCGATCTATCTGGCGATCCATCAATATCCGAGCCAGGTCGGGCTCGCCTCCGCCTATGCGGTGACGCTGCTGCTGCTGACCTCGGTCGGCATCTATCTGCAATCGCGGCTGTCGCGTCAGGGCGCCAGATTCGCCACCGTCACCGGCAAAGGCTTTCGTCCGCGCACCATCGACCTCGGCGGCTGGCGCTACGCGACGGCCGGCTTCTTCATCCTGTATTTCGTCGTGATCGTGCTGTTGCCGTTCCTGGTGCTGGTGTGGTCGTCGCTGCAGCGCTTCTACAGCGCGCCGTCCTGGGCGGCGCTGCACCGCATCACGTTCGCGTCCTACCGCACCATCCTGGAGTATCCGGGCTTCGCCGCCGTGGTTCGCAACAGCCTGTTCCTGGCCTTTGCCACCGCGACCTCGATCATGCTGCTGTCGGCGGTGATCTCCTGGATCGTGGTGCGTACCAAGCTGCCTGGGCGCTGGCTGCTCGACAATCTCGCCTCGTTGCCGCTGGTGTTCCCCGGCCTGGTGCTCGGCCTCTCGATCATGATCTGCTATCTCTACATCGATATCGGGGTCTATGGCACGATCTGGATCATGCTGATCGCCTATGTGACGCGCTTCATGCCGTACGGCATGCGCTACAACACGACCTCGATGCTGCAGATCCACAAGGAGCTCGAGGAATCGGCCGCCATGAGCGGCGCCTCCTGGGGCATGACATTTCGCCGCGTCATCCTGCCGTTGCTCAAGCCGGGATTGCTCGCGGGCTGGATTTATGTGCTGATCGTGTCGATCCGCGAGCTGTCGAGCTCGAT
>DASXXS010000299.1:0-13259 GCA_036502925.1 Xanthobacteraceae bacterium | reverse complement strand
CCCTCGGGCTGCGGCAAGACCACGACGCTTCGCCTCATCGCGGGCTTTGTGGAGCCTTCCGCCGGCGAGATCCGCGTCGGCGAGCGGATCGTGTCGTCGCCGGCGCGCACGCTGCCGCCCGAGCAGCGCAACATGTCGATGATCTTCCAGAGCTACGCGCTGTGGCCGCATATGACGGTGGGCGAAAACGTCGCCTATGGCCTCAAGCTGCGCAAGAACGACCGCGACACGGTCGCCCGCAAGCTCAAGTCCATTCTCACGACCACCCATCTGGAACATTTGGCGGACCGCTATCCGGGCGAGCTGTCCGGCGGCCAGCAGCAACGCGTGGCGCTGGCGCGGGCGCTGGTGGTCGAGCCCGAGACCTTGCTGCTCGATGAGCCGCTGTCCAACCTCGATGCCAATCTGCGCGAGGAGATGCGGTTCGAGGTACGCCGCCTGCACGACCAATACCGCTACACCACGGTCTATGTCACCCATGATCAGTCCGAGGCGATGACCACCGCCGATGTCATCGCGGTGATGAACGCCGGCAAGGTCGAGCAGGCGGGCTCGCCCGAGGATATCTATGAACGCCCCCGCTCCGAATTCGTCGCCCGGTTCATCGGCGGCAGCAATGTGGTCAAAGGCAAAGTGGCCGATGACGGCCGCGTCGCGTGCGCCGGCACCATGCTGCGCTGCAGCGGACGACAGCTCGCGGCCGGCAGCGATGTCGCGGTCTCGATCCGGCCCCACCTCATCAGGCTTTCGGTCAGCCCGCCCGAGAGGATGGAGAACGTGGTGCCGGCAAGGGTGGTGCGGCAGGTCTTTCTCGGTTCGAGCCGCGATTATATGGTGGCGGCAGCCGACGACACGCAGCTGCGCGTGGTCGCCCCGCCGGCCGAAAACGTTCCGCAGGGTGCCCCGGTTTGGCTCTATATGCCGCACGACGGCTGCCGCTTGCTGAGCGGGTGACGGAGCACAGAGGACGGACAATGGAATTTTCCAGACGCGACATCCTGAAGGGCTCGACCGCGCTCGCAGCCGATGCCTTCGCGACCTCGATAGCGGCGACCTCGGTCAGGGCGGCCGCCCCTCCTGCCAGCACCGTCACGCCGGCCTTGATCGACGCGGCCAGGAAGGAAGGTAAGGTCGTCTGGTACACGTCGGTCGACCTGCCGGCGGCCGAACGAGTCGCCAAGGCGTTCGAGGCGAAATATTCCGGCGTCGCGGTGCGGGTCGAGCGAACCGGCGCCGAGCGCGTGTTCCAGCGCATCGGCCAGGAATATCAAAGCCGCGTCCATGCGGTCGATGTCGTGCAGTCGTCCGACGCGTCGCATTTCATCGTGTGGAAACGCGACGGAATTCTCGAGCCTTATGTCCCGGAAGACGTCGCCAGGTTCTATCCGGAGGAGCACAAGGATCCAGACGGCATGTTCGCCAGCTTCCGGGTCTGGCTCAGCGTCATGGGCTACAATACCGATCAGGTGAAAGCCGCGGACGCGCCCAAGAGCTTCGCCGACCTGCTCGATTCGAAATGGAAGGGCAAGATCGTCAAGGCGCATCCGGGCTACAGCGGCACCATCATGACGGCGACCTTCCAGATGGCGCGCGATATCGGCTGGGATTATTTCGAGAAGCTCGCCAAGCAGAACGTCATGCAGGTGCAGTCCTCCGCCGACTCGCCCAAGAAGCTCGAGATCGGCGAGCGGGCCGTGATGGCGGACGGCAACGAATACAACATGTTCCAGCTCAAAGAGGGCGGCAAGCCGGTCGAGATCGTCTATCCGGCCGAGGGCTCCCCGCTCATCGTCGGCCCCAACGGCCTGCTCAAGGCCGCGCCCAATCCGAATGCCGGCCGGCTGTTCCAGAGCTATTGCTTCTCGGTGGAGGGCCAGCAATCCCTGATCGATGTCGGCGGGCTTCGCTCCATGCACCCGCAGACCAAGGAGAAGCCGGGCCGCAGGCCGTTCGGGGAGATCAAGAAGATGAAGGATGATCCGGCCGGCGTCGAGAAGGCGGCCGAGGACATCAAGGCGCGCTACACCAAGCTGTTCGGCGTGTAACGCCACACTGTCGTCCTCGCGAAAGCGAGGACCCATACGCCGTGCGCTCTCGATTGGCTGCGGCGTATGGGTCCCTGCTTTCGCAGGGACGACGCGGATGTTTGGATGAAGATGAAGGCCATGCGTGACATCGCATTCTCCAGGCGCGAGCTGCTCGGGGCGTCCACGGCGCTCGCGGCCGCAACCTTCGCGGCGCCGTTGCGGGCGGCGGCGCCGGAGCCATCGGCCATTACGCCCGCGCTCATCGATGCGGCGCGGAAAGAGGGCAGGGCGGTTTGGTATGCGGCCATGGACCTGCCGGTCGCCGAACGCGTGGCGCGCGGCTTCGAGGCAAAATATCCCGGCATCGCGGTGCGGATCGAGCGCACGGGCTCGGAGCGGCAATTCCAGCGCCTCGCCCAGGAATATGCCGCCAATATCTTCGCCGCCGACGTCATCCACGCCTCCGATGCGTCGCACTTCGTCGTCTGGAAACGCAATGGCTGGCTCGCGCCCTTTGTGCCGGAGGAGGTCGCCCGATATTTCCCGCCCGAGCATCGCGATCCCGACGGCTGCTATGCGACCGCGCGCGTCTCGGTGGTGTCGCTCGGCTACAATACCGATCTGGTCAAGCCGCAGGATGCGCCGAGGAGCTTCGTGGATCTGCTGCATCCGCGGTGGATGAACAAGATCGTCAAGGCGCATCCTTCCTACAGCGGCACGATCATGACCGCGACCTTCCAGATCGCGCGCGAGCTCGGCTGGGATTATTTCGAGAAGCTCGCGAAGCAGAAGGTCTTGCAGGTCCAGTCGGCGGTCGATCCGCCCAACAAGCTCGCGCTCGGCGAGCGCGCCGTCATGGCGGACGGCAACGACTTCAACCTGGTCCAGCTCAAGGAGGCCGGCAGACCGGTCGAGGTGGTCTATCCGATCGAAGGCTCGCCGCTCATCGTGTGCCCGAACGGTGTTCTCAAGGGCGCGCCCAATCCCAATGCGGCGCGCCTGCTGCAGAGCTACATCTTCTCGCGCGAAGGCCAGCAGCTGCTCTGCGACTTTGCCGCGCAGCATTCCGCCCATCCGCAAGTGACGGAAAAGCCGGGGCGCCGGCCGCTGGCGCAGATCAAGGTCATGACGGACGATCCGGCGGCGGTCGAGGCGCAGGCCGAGGAGATCAAGGCCCGCTATGCCAGGATTTTCGGGGTGTGATGGGCAACGAGACCGAGCAAGACCAGTTCTGCGTCGTCCCGGGCTTGACCCTAGGGCTATCGGATATGACGAAACCACCGCGCTCTCAGCGATACCTCCCCCTGAAAGGGGGAGGTCGACCCGCGAAGCGGGTCGGGTGGGAGTCACGTAACAAACACGGAATCTGCCGTGAGACGGGACCCCCACCCGGCGCCTTCGGCGCCACCCTCCCCCTTTCAGGGGGAGGGATCAGGCCGCGTTGTGCCGGGTCCCTGCTTTCGCAGGGACGACCGCGAGTCCGTTCCCACGGGGCACTTTCGTGACCGTCGCGTTGCCCGCCGTACCTGCATGGCGACCGGCCAGGTTCGATCTGTCCTGGCCGATCCTCATTCTGTTCGCGGCGCTTCTGTGCGTGATGATCGTGCTGCCGCTGTCGTGGCTGGTCTATTACAGCCTGGTCGACCGCAGCGGCGCCTTCACCTTGTCCAATTTCACCGAGCTCGTCACCAATCCGATCTTCCTCGATCCGCTGATCACGACCCTCATCATCGCGACCTCCTCGAGCATCATCTGCTGCCTGGTGGCAGCGCCGATCGGCTGGCTGGTGGCGCGCACCGACATGCCGTTGCGGCGCACCGTGCGGATGCTGGTGACCGCCTCGTTCGTGACGCCGCCGTTCCTGGGCGCGATCGCCTGGGAGCTCTTGGCGGCGCCCAACAGCGGGCTCATCAACAAGGCCTATCGGGCCTTAAGCGGCGCGCCGCCGGACGAGCACCTGTTCAACATCTATACCCTGACGGGGCTCATCTTCGTGATCTCCTGCTACACGTTTCCTTACGTGTTCGTGCTGATCGCCAATACGCTCGATCGGATTCCGGGCGAGCTCGAAGATGCCTCCGCGATCCTCGGCGGCGGCACCTGGGTGACCGCGCGGCGCGTGACCATCCCGCTCGCGCTCCCGGCGCTGCTGGCCGGCGCGCTGGTCGCCTTCCTGCAGGCCATGACGCTGTTCGGCTCGCCCGCGATCCTGGCGCTGCCGGCCGGCTTCCACACCATGACCACGAAAATCTGGAGCCTGTTCCAGTATCCTCCCAAGCTCGAGCTGGCGGCCGCGGCTTCGCTGCCGCTGCTCGCGCTCACCGTCCTGTTGTTGCGCGCCGAGCATGTCATTCTCGGGCGCCGCGGCTATTCGGTGCTCGCCGGCAAGCAGGGCGATCCGCGCCAGGTCAAGCTCGGGCGCGGCCGCTGGCTGGCGCTCGCCGGGGTGTTCGCGGTTCTGCTGTGCCCGGTCTTCCTGCCCTATGGGGCCTTGTTCAATGCGGCATTCTCGCGGGTGGCATCGCAGTTCATCTCGTTCGACAATTTCACATTCCACAACGTCCAGTTCGTGTTCTTCGAATTGTCGGCGACGCAGCTCGCGGTCAAGAACACGTTCCTGCTGGGGACGCTGTCGGCCACCGTCGGCACCATGATGGCGCTCGTGATCGGTTATCTCACCGCCCGCAAGGCGGTGACCGGCCACCGCGTGCTCGGCTTCCTGGCCACCGCTCCGGTCGCGATCCCGGGCATCGTGCTCGGGGTCGGGCTGTTCCTGAGCTACACCAGGCCGCCGTTCGTGCTCTACGGCACCTTGTGGATCCTGCTGATCGCGTTTGTGACCATCGCGCTGCCGGCCGCCTACCAGCAGCTGCAGTCGGCGTTCCGCTCGGTGCATGCTGACCTCGAGGATGCCGGCCGCATTCTCGGCGCCACACGGCTGCGAACGCTGCGCGACATCACCGCGCCGCTCCTGCGCACCAGCGTGATCGCGACCTGGTGCTTCATCTTCGTCGGCGTCATTCGCGAGCTGTCCGCCGCCATCATCCTGTTCACCTCGGAGACCAAGGTCATCTCGGTCCTCATCTTCGATCTCAACGAAAGCGGCGACCTCGGCGCCATTGCGGTCTTGGGCCTCATCATGCTTGTCATCACCTTTGCGGTCGTCACCGCCGTCAATCAAATTCCCGGCTTCGGCGGCGTCCGGCTGCGCAACACCTGATCTCCGACACTTCAACCCCCAACACTTGAAACCGCATGGACGCCGAGCTTCCCCATACTGCCGTCGCCGAGCACCTGGCGAACAAGATCACCGCGCTCGATCCGGCGCGGCTGCCCGCCGCCGTGCGCCGCAAATGCGAAGATCTCCTGATCGACGTCATCGGCCTGTGCGCGACGGCGTGCCGCGAGCCTTACGTGAGGAGCGCGCTCGCGGGCTGGGACGATGAAGGCAGCTGCACCGCGATCGGGCACGCGCGGCCGCTGAGTGCGGCCGGCGCCGCCTTCGTCAACGGCACCGCGGCCCATGGCGAGGACTTCGACGACACGTTCGAGGGCGGTCCCGTGCATGCCGGCGCCGTCATCGTTCCGGCGGTGCTGGCGGCTTGCGAGCGGCACGCTTTGCACGGGCAGGCGGCGCTCTTAGGCATCGCGGTCGGGGTCGAGACGATCTGCCGGCTCGGGCTGGTGGCCCCGAAGGCGGTGCACAAGGCCGGCTTCCATCCGACCGCGATCTTCGGCGCCATGGCGGCTGCCGCCGGCGTCGGGGCGGCGCTGGGGCTGCAACCGCGCCAGATGGTCGACGCGCTCGGCATCGCCGGCTCCATGGCGAGCGGCATCATCGAATATCTGGCCGAAGGCGCCTGGACCAAGCGCCTTCACCCGGGCTGGGCCGCGCAGTCGGGCCTGCGGGCGGCGCTGCTGGGACGGGAAGGATTCGTCGGCCCGCGCACCGTGTTCGAGGGGGTGCACGGGCTCTTTCATGGCTTCGCCCACACCACCGCCGGCGACTATGACGCATTGATCGGCGATTTCGGCGAGCGCTGGGTGACGCAGACGCTCGCCTTCAAACCCTATCCATGCGGCACCATGACTCATCCCTATATCGACTGCGCGCGGCGGCTCGCGGGACGCGGGATCAAGCCGGATGCGATCAAGGAGATGGTGTGCGAGGTGGCGGAAGGAACGGTGCACCGGCTGTGGGAGCCGCTCGCCGCCAAGCAGCATCCGGGCAACGGCTACGGCGCCAAGTTCTCCAGCCCCTATTGCATCGCGGCCGGCTTCGTGCGCGGCAATGTCGGGCTCGATGCGTTCTCGGATGCGGCCGTGCGCGAGCCCGCCGTGCTCGCCCTGGCATCCAAGGTGCGCTACCGGATCGATCCGGACAATCCGTATCCGAACGAGTTCACCGGCCATATCCGCCTGGTGCTGGCCGACGGCAGCGTGATCGAGGAACGCCAGCCGCATCTGCGCGGCGGCGCCCATGAGCCGCTCAGCCGGACCGATCTCGAGGAGAAGTTCGTCCTCAACGCGCAACACGGCGGCTGGGAAAAGGATCGGACGGAGGCGGCGCTCAAACTCGCCGGGAAACTCTTCAATGAGCCGATCGATCTCGGCGTGCTGCGCGGATGAGGCGCCGTACCCTCCCGCCCGTTGGCGGGGAGGGTCGCCGCCTCGCGTCAGCGAGGCGGCGGGGTGGGGGGACTACACTCGCGCTGGCGTTGTTATGATAATCAGTACTGGCCCAATATGCGGCGGGAGCACGATGGTGGAGCAGGAGAGAGGTTCGACCGATTCCCGGGTCGCCCGCGCACGTCAGTTGCGCCGGGCGATGACCAATGCAGAGCGCAAGCTCTGGTGGCACCTCAGGCGTCTGCCGAATGAAAATGCGCATTTCCGGCGGCAAGCGACAATCGGTCAGCACTATGCCGATTTTGCCTGCCACCATCATCGACTGGTGATCGAGGTGGATGGCGGGGGGCATGCCGACGACCAACAAATTGCCGCCGACGCGCGGAGAACCGCATTCTTGAATGCGCGCGGCTACCGCGTGCTTCGGTTCTGGAACAATGAGGTATTCAATCAGATCGATGGCGTCATGAGCACAATCCATCAGGCGCTTGTTGACGCTGCGGCGAAGCGCGACGGTGAGCTCGGAGCAAGTGTAGTCCCCCCACCCGGCGCCGCTACGCGGCGCCACCCTCCCCGCCAAAGGGCGGGAGGGTGAGAGCACCGGCAATTCTTCACAAACCTCGATGCGATAGCGCCCGCGGAAAGACCCCACATGGCTGAAGCCGGCAAGGAACTGGACGGGCGCGTTGCCATCGTGACCGGCGCCGGCCGCAATATCGGCCGCGCCATCGCGCTCGCGCTCGCCGACGGCGGCGCCGCCGTGGTGGTCAATGCCCGCGCCAACCGCGCCGAGGCCGACGCGGTGGGGCGCGCGATCGAACGCGGCGGCGGCAGGGCGCTCGCGTGCCTCGCCGACGTCACCGATGCGGGCGCCGTGCAGGCCATGGCGGCGGCCGCGCTGGCCCGCTTCGGCCGCATCGACATTCTGATCAACAATGCGGCCATGCGCGACGAGAAGGCGATCGACCAGATGACCATCGCGGACTGGCGCGCCGTCATGGCGGTCATTCTCGAGGGCGCCTTCCATTGCGTGCAGGCATGCCTGCCGGCCCTCAAGCAGAGCGCGGTCGGCGCCATCGTCAATATCGGGGGCTTAAGCGCCCATACCGGCTCCAAGCATCGCGCCCATGTGATCGCCGCCAAGGCCGGCCTGGTCGGCCTGACGCATGCCCTCGCCCATGATCTCGCGGCCGACGGGATCACGGTGAACTGCGTTTCGCCGGGCCTCATCGAGCGGCCGCGCGATCCCGCCTTGCCCGAGCCCCAGCACCATCAGCTCAACCGCACGCTCACCGGCAAATACGGCACGCCCGCCGATGTGGCGGCCGTGGTGCGGTTTCTCTGCGGGCCGGGCGGCCGCTTCGTCAACGGGCAGACCATCCATGCCAATGGCGGGGCCTTCCTGACCTGAGATCGCAAGCCCGCCCGCCGCGGCAGGTCGGGACTGCGGCGGAGGAGGGTGAATCCCTCTTCATTAAGTGTTAACCACGGCCGCAGCGAACGAACGAGGTTCCCATGTATACCGATCTCGCGCTCTATATCGGCGGCGCCTGGCGCAACGGAGATGGCCGGCAAGGCGAGGACGTCGTCAATCCGGCGACCGAGAAGCCGCTGGCGCGCCTGCCCCATGCCGGCGCCAGCGATCTCGATCAGGCGCTCGAGGCCGCGAAAAAGGGCTTCGAGGTCTGGCGGGCGACCTCGGCCTATGATCGCGCCAAGGTGCTGCGCAAGGCCGCCGGCCTGGTGCGCGAGCGGGCGGAGCCGATCGCCCGCATCATGACCCAGGAACAGGGCAAGGTGCTCGCCGAGTCGCGGCTGGAGGTGCTGGTCACCGCCGATATCATCGAATGGTTTGCGGAAGAAGGCCGCCGCGCCTATGGCCGCATCATACCGGGCCGCGCCAAGGGCATGCGCCAGCTGGTGGTGCAGGAGCCGGTCGGCGTAGTCGCCGCCTTCACGCCCTGGAACTTTCCGACCTTGACGCCGGCCCGCAAGATCGGCGCCTCGCTCGCGGCCGGCTGCTCGATCATCATCAAGCCTTCGGAGGAGACGCCCGGAAGCTGCGTGGAGCTGGTGCGCTGCTTTGTCGATGCCGGCCTGCCGGCAGACGTGCTCAATCTCGTGTTCGGAGTGCCGGCGAACGTGTCGGAGCACCTGATCGCCTCTGACCTGGTGCGCAAGATTTCGTTCACCGGATCGGTGCCGGTCGGCAAGCACCTCGCCGGCCTCGCCGCCAAAGGCATGAAGCGCGCCACCATGGAGCTCGGCGGGCATTCGCCGGTCGTGGTGTTCGCCGATGCCGATCCGGAGAAGACCGCGGACACGATCGCGGCGTTCAAATACCGCAATGCCGGCCAGGTCTGCATCTCGCCGACGCGCTTCTACGTGCAGGAGGGCGTCTATGACCGGTTCCTCAAGCGCTTCACCGAATTCGCCGGCGCCATCAAGCTCGGCGACGGACTGGAGCAGGGCGTCACCATGGGGCCGCTCGCCAATGCGCGCCGGCTCGACGCCATGGAGGCGATCGTCAGCGACAGCAAGAGCCGCGGCGGCAACATCGTCACCGGCGGCAAGCGACGCGGCAACCAGGGCTATTTCTTCGAGCCGACCGTGATCACCGACGTCCCGGACGACAGCAAGCTGATGACGCAGGAGCCGTTCGGCCCGATTGCTCCCGTGGTCACCTTCAAGACCTTCGAGGAGGTGGTGGCGCGCGCCAATTCGCTGCCGTTCGGGCTCGCCGCCTATGCGTTCACGTCCTCGGCGCGGACCGCGACCGCGATCGGGGACGCGCTGGAAGCCGGCATGGTGGGAGTGAACAGCGTGGCGGTCTCCGCGCCCGAGACCCCGTTCGGCGGCATCAAGGATTCCGGCTACGGCCACGAAGGCGGCATCGAGGGGCTGGAAGCCTACACGGTGAAGAAGTTCATCGCGCAGGCGTGAGGCTCTGAAAGCAAATGGCCGGGACAGATCCCGGCCATCGCACTTTCATTCGCTTGCGATCGCGTTAATCGAGCGGCTCGACCTTCACGATCGCAGCGCCGTGGTTGTTGCCGACCCAGAGCACCGGCCGCGGGCCGGTCTCCTGCACGAACACGCGCCGGATGTTGGTGGTGTGCGGCAGGAGATATTCCGTGATCTCGCCGCTCTTGGTGTCGAGCCGGTCCACCTGGTCGCTCAGCATGGAGCCGGTCCACACTTCCTTGCCGCCCTTGGTGGGCGCCACGTCATAGGGCTCGCTCCAGGGCGTCGGCAGCTTGTATTCCTGGATCTTCTGGGTCGCCGGATCGAACATGCCGATCGCGTTGCCGGCATATTCGGCGAACCACACATGGCCCTGGTCGTCCAGCCGTCCGCGGCGCGGGCGGGAACGCGGGGTCGGGGTCGCCCAGATCTGGGCCACGTTGGTCTTGGCGTCGAGCGCGCCGATCCGGGTGTCGCCGAAGGAGAACATATACACGTTGTTGAACTGGTCGGTTGGCAGCCCGTAGCCGCTGATCTTCTTGCCGTCGGGCGCGGTGGCTTCGCCCTGGTTCTCCCACTGGCCGCTCTTGAGATCGAGCCGGTAGAGGTTGTGGGTCTCGGTGTCGGTCATCCACACCTTGTTGTCGACGTACATATGCGTCGGCGTCACCATGTTGGTCTGGGTGGTGATGTTGGCCCATTCGGGCGGCAGCGGGAAGGTTTTGATCTCCTTGGTCTTGCGATCGATCTTGGAGGCGCCGGCCTGGTACGACATGCCGACCCAGATGTTGCCATCGGGATCGAACTCCATGTCGAGCGAGCCCTTGGGCTGGTCGTCGCGCAGCAGCGGCAGCGCGTAATCCGTCACCTTGCCGCTCTTGGGATCGAGCTCGCCCACAAACTGGTGGCCGAAATCGGAATACCAGGCGTGCCCGTCTGGATCGACGATGACGTCGTGCGGCATCGCATCCTTGCGGGCCAGATCGTACTCGGTGACGATGACATGGGTGGCGCGGCCCTTCGGGCGCGGCAGCCGCTTGAAGCTGAATCCCTCGTGGTCGCTGCCGCTGAGATTGACGCTGGTCAGATAGTCGGCTGCGGCGTCCATCAGGGCGGCGGGCACCCGCGGGCGCTCGCTGCGCGCGCCGCCGCTCTTGATCAGCTGCGGGTGGGTCGGCAGGCTTTCGGGCGCATAGCGGCCCATGCGGGTGAACACCGCCTTGAATTCCTCCTGGTCATGCGTCGACCTGAAGATGCGCTGCAGGCTGTGGCAGCCGACGCAATCGGGCAGGAACGATTTGATCTTGTCGTCGCCCGGCGCACTCTGCAGCCATTCGGCGTTGGAGAGCTGGCCGACCACGTTCTTCGCCTTGATGAGCTTGACGTCGGCCTTCGCCCCGCCGGCCGCAATATCCACGGCCTTAGGTCCATCGAGATCGTAACCCGCCGCCCGGATAGTGATGTTGTAGTGGCCGGGCTCGAGCCGGTCGGGCGGGAAGCTGAACTGGCCCTTGTCGTTGCTGACGACTGTGGTGGTGATGGTCGAGCCTTCCTTCTTGGCGCTGACCAGGACGCCTTCCATCGCGCCTTCCTCGGCCGAGGAGACCTGGCCGCTGAGCGCCGCCGCGGTCTGGGCTTGCGCCGGAGCCAAGGTGAGCCACGCCAGCGCAGTCACGAGACTGGTCGAGGCAAGCAGTGTGTTGAAACGCATGGTCGTCTCCCTAGCTGTCTCGTTTCATTCCCAACGACATGTCGTGATATTCGCATATTTCCCGGCTGGGCGACAGGGCTCTCCGGCCCGAAAAAGCAGATGGCCGGGCGAGGCCCGGCCATTATCAATCACATTCTCCGCCGCAGGGGCGGCCGGTGTGGCCGCCCTGTTCGGGTCCTGGCAAGCGGGCGCCCACGAGGGGCGCCCCTACGCGCGAGGCGCGCGGTTGCGGCGCCGTCAGTCCAGCGGCTCGACCTTGACGATGGAAGCGCCGTGGTTGCTGCCGACCCAGAGCACCGTGCGCGGCCCGTTGTCCTGCACGAAGACGCGCCGGATATTGGTCGGCCGCGGCAGCAGATATTCGGTCACCTGTCCGCTCTTGGTGTCGAGGCGGGCCACCTGATCGTTCAACATCGATCCGGTCCAGACTTCCGACGCGTCCTTGTTGGGCACCACGTCATACGGAAGGCTGAACTTGGTCGGCAGCGGATATTCCTTGATGGCCGCCGTCTTCGAATCGAACAAGCCGATGGCGTTGCCGCCGAATTCCGCGAACCACAGCCGGTTCTGCTCGTCGACCCGGCCGCGCCGCGGCCTGGAATTCTTGATCGGCGTCTGGAAGATGGTGGCGACCCCGGTCTTGGCGTCGCGCAGCCCGATGCTCGTGCCGCCGAACTCCAGCTGGTAGACGTTGTTGTATTGGTCGGTCGGCATCCCGTAGGCCGAGATCTGCTTGCCGCCCGGATCCCTGGACGGGCCCAGGTTTTCGTACTGACCGGTCTGCACGTCGATCCGGTACATGTGGTGCTCTTCTTGATTGTTGGTCCACACCTTGCCGTCGACATCGGAGTGCTGCGGCGACACCATCGAGGCTTGCGCCGTGGTCGAATCCCATTCCTTCGGGAAGGGATAGGTCTTGACCTCGTGGGTCTTGCGATCGATCCGCGCCACGCCCGCCTGGTACATGAGCGCCAGCCAGACGTTCTTCTGGCCCGGCTCGAGCTCGATCTCGAGGCTGCCCTTGGGCTCCTCGGGCTTGAGCACCGGGATCGCGATGTCGGCCGCCTTGCCGGTCTTGGGATCCAGCACGCCGGCGAACATGTTGCTGAAGTCCGAATACCAGACCATCCCGTCCTGATCGACGATCACGTCATGGGGCTGGGTTTCTTTGCGCGGCAAATCGTATTCGGTGTAGATGACCTTGGTGGAGGCGCCCTTGGGCCGCGGCAGCGTCTTGAGCTCGAACGGCCGTGTGTCCGTGGTGCTCATGTTGACGGTGGCCAGCCAGTTCGCCTGGACATCGAACTGCGCCGCGGGAACCGGGGCGCGGTCGGCGCGCGGTCCCGGCAGCAGCGGCTGCGGATGCGTCGGCGTGCTGCCCGGCGAGTAGGAACCCATGCGCTTGAAGAGCTGCTTGAACTCCTCGGCGTCATGGGTCGAGGCGAACACGCGTTGCAGCGTGTGGCAGCTCACGCAATTGCCCATGTTGGTCTTGAGATTGTCGGGCCCCGGCGCGCTCAGCAGCCATTCGGCATTGGAGAGCTGGTTGGCCAAATTCTTTGTTTTGACCAGCTTGAAGTCGGCCTTGGCACCGCCGGCCGCGATATCGACCGCCTTGGGGCCGTCGAGGTTGTAGCCGATCGCCCGGGTGGCGATCGCGTAATGACCGGCATCGAGCCGATCGGCCGGGAAGCTGTATTGGCCCTTGGCGTCGGTGACGACCGTGGTGGTGATGGTCGAGCCGTCCTTCCTGGCGCTGACCAGGACGCCTTCCATCGGACCTTCCTCGGCCGAGGTCACCTGTCCGCTCAAGGCCGCGGCGGCCTGTGCCAGCGCGCTGGTGGACAATCCGGCATGGACCAGCATGCCGAACAGGCTGGCGCTCGCCAAAAGCGAAAGTTGCTTCACTCGCATGGTTTCTCTCCAAA
>DASXXS010000298.1:0-9485 GCA_036502925.1 Xanthobacteraceae bacterium | reverse complement strand
GGCGCGCGCCGCATCTTGCTCAAGGGCGGCCTGGTGCTGTCGCTCGACCGGCAGGTCGGCGACTTTGCCCGCGCCGACGTGCTGATCGAGGACGGCAAGATCAGGGAAGTGCGGCCCGATATCGCGGTGTCGGGCGATGCGGCCGCGGTGATCGACGCCGCCCACCGGATCGTCATCCCGGGCTTCGTCGACACCCACAGCCACTCCTATCAGGGCCTCTTGCGCAATATCCTGACCAACGGCGTGCTCAATCCGGACTACAATCGCGACATCCAAAGCAATCTGACCCCGGCCTATCAGGCCGCAGAGGCCTATGCGGGCGTGCTGATAACGGCGCTCGGCCTGATGGACATGGGCACCACCACCATCGTCGATATCTCGCAGGTGTCCCATACCCCGGAGCACAGCGACGCCTGCATCAAAGCACTGCAGGATTCCGGCATCCGCGCGGTCTATGCCTATTACCGGGGCGCCGGACCCGCCACGCAATATCCGCGCGACATCACCCGTATCCAGCGGACCTATTTCAGCTCGAAAGACCAATTGCTGACGCTCGCGCTCGGCACCAACATCGATGCCAAGCTCTACGGTCTCGCCCGCGAGGTCGGGGTGCCGGCGGTGCTGCATATCAACAATCTCAGCGCGCAGATCCTGGAGCTCGGCCGCGCCGGGCTGTTGCGGCCGGGCGACGAATACATCCATTGCACGCATTTGAACGACGACGCCTGGCGGCTGATCCGGGACAGCGGCGGCCATATCTCGCTTTCGGTCGAGATCGAAATGGCGATGGGCCAGGGGCTGCCGGCGATCCAGGAGGCGCTCGATCACGGGGTGCGGCCAAGTCTGAGCTCCGACCACGGTGCCACCGTGGCGCAGGATTTCTTCTCGGTCATGCGCGCGGTCTTCACGCTGCAGCACCTGCAGCTGTTTCAGCGCGCCTTCAGCGGCGAGCAGAATCTGCCGCGCCGGCTGTCGCCGCGCGACCTGCTGGAATTCGCCACCATCGAGGGCGCCCGCTGCGCCAATCTGGAAAGCAAGGTCGGCACGCTCACGCCCGGCAAGGAGGCCGATATCGTGCTGCTGGCGGCCGATCGCATCAGTGTCTGGCCGCTCAACAACGCGCCGGGTGCGGTGGTGAACCTGATGAATCCAAGCCAAGTGGAAACCGTCTTGATCGGCGGCAAGGTGAAGAAATGGCGCGGCAACCTGGTCGGCGTCGACGTGCCGCGCGTGCTGCGCATGGCCGAGGAGGCTCGCGACGCGCTGCTGCGCCGCGCCGGTTTCCCGATGAATTTGCTGGGCTAAAGTCTCGTAGCCCGCAGGCAGCGCAGCGAAATGCGGGAGCGGCGTCCCCGGATTTCGCTTCGCTCCGTCCGGGCTACGGGATCACCGGGGGCGTGTAGGTCAGCGTTCCGGCCAACAGCCAGAGCAGGAACAGCACCACCGGCACATGCACCACGAATTGCAGGAACGTAAAGCCGACGATGTCGCGCGCTTTCAGGCCCAGCACGGCGAGGAGCGGCAGCATCCAGAACGGGTTGATGAGGTTGGGCAGCGCCTCGGCCGCATTGTAGACCTGCACCGCCCAGCCCAGATGCACCTTCAGTTCGTTCGCGGCCTGCATGACGTAAGGCGCCTCGATCAGCCACTTGCCGCCGCCCGACGGAACGAAGAAGCCCAGCACCGCCGAATAGACGCCCATGGTGAGCGGAAACGTGCCCGCAGTGTTCAGGCTGACGAACGCGTGGGTCAATTGATCCGCCACGGAGAGACCCCCGTTGCCCTTCGCGCCGGTCAGCATGCTCGAGATCGAAGCATAAAGCGGAAACTGGATCAGCACGCCCGTGGTGGCGGGCACCGCCTTGGCGACCGAGTTGAGGAAGCTCTTCGGGCGCCAATGCAGCAGCGCGCCGAGCATGAGGAACAGTAGGTTGTAGGTATTGAGGTTGGAGATCGCCAGGATCGCAGGCTTGCTGGCGAATTCCTGCCATAGCCAGTAACCCGCCAGCGCCACCACGATCAGGGTGAGGAGCGGATTGTATTCGAGCCACTCGCCGGGGCGCGACGGAGGCGCAGGTCGGTCGATCGCGACCTCGGTGCTTGCGCCCATCATCTGCGCCGTCATCGCCTTGCTGTCAGAAGGCGCCGACATGTGCGACAGCACTATCGAGATGACCAACAGGACCGCGAACATCAGGAGCGACTGCCATAGGAAGATCGTCTGCGTGAACGGAATGACGCCGGTGATGTCGATGACCGGCTTTGGCAGGCTTGCGGCATTGGCCTGCAGCTGGGCGGCAGATGAGCTCAGGCCCAATGCCCAGGTGGCCCCCAGGCCGAGATAGCCGGCGGCGCCGGCGGCGCGGTAGTCCATGCGCAAGTCGGTGCGCCGCGCCAGCGCGCGCACCAAGAGGCCGGAAAAGACCAGGCTCATGCCCCAGTGCAGGAACGAGGCGAGCATGCTCAGCGCCGCGACGAACGCGACCGCGGAACGCCCGTTGCGCGGCAACCTCGCGAGCCGCTCGATCAACGTGGCGACCGGCGGCGAGCTCGCCACCACGTAGCCGCCGATCACAATCATCGCCATCTGCATGGTGAAGATGATGAGACCCCAGAAGCCATCGCCGAAGGCTTTCGCGACCGAGGCGGGCGATGCGCCATTGAGCAAGGCGGCGGCCGCCACCACGGCGACCGCGAGCGCGACGAACACATAGGCGTCCGGAAACCAGCGCTCGGCCCAATTGGTGAAGGCCAGGCCCAAACGCGCCAGAGCCGTTTCGCCGGAATTGTCGGACGGCGCTTGGCCGGAACGGCCGGCGCCGGTCGGCGCCGTAGGCTCGATGGTGGTCATGGCTCTCCCCTCTTCGCATGCGCGCATCGGCGCAATCGAGCGGATTTTCCGGGCTGGGCTCCGCGATCCGGCCGGCGACTTGAGCGAACCAGTTCCGACCCGGCATTCCCCGGATGTCCTTTGCAAGCTAGCAATTTACGGGTTTGCTCGAAAGCCAAGATGCGCGCCATCAACAAGCGCTCGATCGGAAGTGAATCGCATCGAGCCAGGAATCCGATCCCCCCGAAAGTGGTTTAAGAGTTGCGGCGCGGGACGGCGGATGCGGCCCTGCCAAGAGGCATGCTCGGCTCCGATTTTCCGTTCGGCGAGGTGAAGCCGGCCGAGTTCGTGCAAAGCGCCGCAAAAAATTCCTGAGGCCGCGCGACAGGCGATCCTCGGCGCCAATGCGGCGCGCTTTTCGGGCGTGGAAATTTGATGCGCGCCGCCCGACGAAGAGCGGTGGCTGCGATCAGCGAACCGGTTCGCCCTTGGCGACCGCCGCCTCGGCGGGGCCCGGCCGGCCATGTCGGGCTCGCGCCGCCGCCAAGCGGCCGTCCCCGGTCGGCTGATAGAACACGGTGTGGCGCGCGATCTCGCCGGCGAACGCCGCGACATCGGCATCCTTCTTCACCTCGAAGGCGTCGAAGCCGGCGCGCACGAGGAAGATGAACTGGTCGCGCAGCACGTCGCCGGTGGCGCGCAGCTCGCCGCGAAAGCCGTAATTCTCCCGCAGCAAGCGCGCCTGGCTGTAGGCGCGGCCGTCCCGGAAGCTCGGAAACACCAGCGCGACCAGCGCGAGCGCATCGAGATGGGGCGCGAGCTCGGCCACCTTGCGGTTGTTCGGCCACAGCACGCCGGTCGGCGCCTCGCGGCGCGCGATGTCGGCGACATCGGCAAGGAAGCGCGCCGCCGGAACCAGCACCGGCACGTCGTCGGGGATCGGCGCGTCGTCGAGGACGCGAACATAGCGGTCGTCGATGACGTGGCCTGATTTAACGAGCCGCATAGACGCGCTCCTTGAACGGCTCGACCCCGACCCGCTCCACGGTTTCGAGAAAAATCTCATCCGGGCGCGCGCGCAGCTCCAGATAGGCCGCCACGATATCCTCGACCACGTCCGCCACCTCGGCATAGGGGACCGCCGGCCCGATCAGGGCGCCGAGCCGCGCCTGCTCGTCGGCGCGGCCGCCGATCGTCACCTGGAAAAATTCCTCGCCGTTCTTCTCGACGCCGAGCAGCCCGATATGGCCGACATGATGGTGGCCGCAGGCATTGATGCAGCCCGAAATGTTGATGTGCAGGCGCCCGAGTTCGTGGGCGAGATCGAGATCGCGGAAACGCCGGGTCAGCTCCTGGGCGACCGGAATCGAGCGCGTATTGGCGAGGCTGCAATAGTCGAGGCCCGGGCAGGAAATAATGTCGGAGACGAGCCCGACATTCGGGGTGGCGACGCCGACGGCGTCGAGCGCGCGCCAGAGCGCCGCCAGATCGCGCTGTGCCACATGCGGCAACACCAGGTTCTGCTCGTGCCCGACCCGGATCTCGCCGAACGAATAACGGTCGGCCAGATCCGCGATCGCATCCATTTGCTCGGCGGTGGCGTCGCCGGGCGTACCGCCTTCGGGCTTAAGCGACAGCGTCACGATGGCGTAGCCCGGGACCTTGTGGTTGGCGACCGAGTTGTCGACCCACTGGGAAAAGCGCGCGTCGGCGGCGCGCGCCTGCGCCAGCTGCTGCGGACTGTCTTCCAGCTGCTCGTAATCGGGGTAGCGAAAGCGGGCGGCAATCTCGGCAATGAGCGCCGAATCGAGCGCGAGCGCGCCATCCTTGATGGATTGCCATTCGGCCTCAACCTCCTTGGCAAACGCCTCGGCACCGAGCTCATGGACCAGTATCTTCATGCGCGCCTTGTAGATATTGTCGCGCCGTCCAAACTGGTTGTAGACGCGCAGGATCGCCTCGACATAGCTGAGCAGGTCGCGCTTGGGCAGGAAGTGCTTGATGGTCTTGCCGATGAACGGCGTGCGTCCGAGCCCGCCGCCGACGATCACCTCGAAGCCGACCTCGCCGGCGCCGTTGCGATGCATGTGCAGGCCGATGTCGTGCACCCGGACCGCGGCGCGATCGTGCGCGGAGGCTGTCAGCGCGATCTTGAACTTGCGCGGCAGGAACGAGAATTCCGGATGCTGGGTCGAATGCTGACGCAGAATCTCCGAGCTGATGCGCGGATCCTCGATTTCACCGGGCGCCACGCCGGCCCATTGGTCGGTGGTGATATTGCGCACGCAATTCCCGCTCGTCTGCATGCCGTGGAGGCCGGCGCGCGCGAGATCGGCCATCACATCGGGCAGGTCCTTGAGCTTGATCCAGTGGAACTGGATGTTCTGCCTGGTGGTGAAATGGCCGTAGCCGCGGTCATAGCTGCGCGCCACATGCGCCAGCATGCGCAGCTGGGCGGATGACAGCGTGCCGTAGGGAATGGCGATCCGCAGCATATAGGCATGCAGCTGCAGATAGACGCCGTTCATGAGCCGCAGCGGCTTGAACTCTTCTTCGGTCAACTCGCCCGAGAGGCGCCGCGCCACCTGGCCGCGAAACTCGCTGACCCGCTCGGCCACCAGGGTGCGATCGAGCTCGTCATAAATATACATCGCTCATAATCCGGCCGTGACGGGTAGCCCGGCGGGGGCCGGCAGAACGATGGTCGGTCCCTTGAGCCGGATCCGTTCGCGCAGATTGCCGGGCCGCGCGCGTCCATCGTTCTCGAGCTTCACTGGCGCCACATAGGCGCCGACCGCGCCGAGATCGTCCGCTACCGCGGCCTCCAGCAATTCGCTCGCAGCAGGTGCGGTGGTGACCACCGCGGCGCGGTCGAAATCGGTCGTCCAACGGCCATCGGCGGTACGATAGATGACGGCGCCGTCATTGAGCCGGT
Organism: Xanthobacteraceae bacterium; assembly: GCA_036502925.1. Classification (GTDB taxonomy): domain Bacteria; phylum Pseudomonadota; class Alphaproteobacteria; order Rhizobiales; family Xanthobacteraceae; genus VAZQ01. Next base: position 3,720 of record DASXXS010000298.1, on the reverse strand, counting down.
TGGCGGTGATCAAAACCGGGCCCACGATCTTGAGCTTCTTTTCCAGCGGCGAGGTCATGCGTGAATATCCTCAACAGCGCAACGGCTGTGACGCGGATGGCATCGACGGACGGGTAGCGATACCGGGACCGAAGACATAGCTTGAAAGCTTCCCGTTGACTAGAATTATTTTCCATATAGAAAGGCTGCAAGTGGCCCAAAGAGAAAAAAATTCTACCATGCACGAGCACTCGCTTGAAACAGCGCAACTGCAAATCAGCCGAAACCGAGATGGTTCTTTCCCTGGCTCCTCTCTTCGGGCCCCGGCGAGCCGCGCGGTGAGCCCGATGGATCGTCTCAGCGAGCTCGAAGCCCAGAGCATCTTCATCTTTCGAGAGGGCTTCGCGCGCCTCAAGCGCCTCGCTCTGCTGTGGTCGCTCGGCAAGGACTCCAACGTGATGATCTGGCTCGCCCGCAAGGCGTTTTTTGGGCGAGTGCCGTTCCCGGCGCTGCACGTGGATACCGGCAAGAAGTTTCCCGAAATGTACGCCTTTCGGGATCGCTACGCGCGCGAGTGGAACCTTGATCTCCTGGTCGAGCCCTGTCCGCCGATCGAAGCGGTCGATGCGACCCTGCCGCCGGCGGCCCGCTCGGCGGCGCGCAAGACCGAAGGCTTGAAGCTCGCGCTCGCCAAATACGGTTTCGACGGCCTGTTCGCCGGCATTCGCCGCGACGAAGAGCCGACCCGCGCCAAGGAACGGGTGTTCTCGCCGCGCGGAATCGCGGGTGGCTGGGATGTTCGCGACCAGCCGCCGGAATTCTGGGATCACTTCAACGCATCGCCGCCGCCCGGCGCCCATCTGCGCATCCACCCGATCCTGCATTGGACCGAAGCCGACATCTGGGCTTATACGCGGCGCGAGGGCATCCCGATCATTCCGCTCTATCTCGCCCGCAACGGCCGGCGGTACCGCTCGCTCGGCGATGCCGACATCACGTTTCCGGTGGCGTCGCAGGCGAGCACGATCGACGAGATCATCACCGAACTCGACGCCACCAAAGTGCCCGAGCGCTCCGGCCGCGCCATGGACCACGAGTCCGAGGATGCGTTCGAGCGCCTGCGCGTTTCCGGCTATCTGTAACCAGGCTTGCTGCCCCTGAGGTCCGAGAACACCAAGAGTGCCATGAATATTCTCGTCACCCAGCAGCCTGCATCGGCCTCCTCGGCAGCAGCGCAGGCCGGCAAGCGCCCCCTCGTGCGCATCGTCATCGTCGGGCATGTGGATCATGGCAAATCGACCTTGATCGGACGGCTGTTGCACGAGACCGGCAGCCTGCCCGACGGCAAGCTTGAATTCTTGAAGGCGGTGAGCGCGCGCCGCGGCATGCCGTTCGAATGGTCATTCCTGCTCGATGCGCTGCAGACCGAGCGCGATCAGGGCATCACGCTCGACACCAGCCAGATCCGGTTCCGCACGCCGTCGCGCGATTTCGTGCTGATCGATGCGCCCGGCCACGCCGAGTTTCTGCGCAACATGATCACCGGCGCCGCCCAGGCCGACGCCGCGCTGCTCATCGTCGATGCGGCCGAAGGGGTGCGCGACCAGACCCGCCGGCACGGCTATCTCCTGCATCTGCTCGGGGTCCGGCAGGTCGCGGTCGTCATCAACAAGATGGATCGGGTGAATTTCGACGAGTCGAGATTCCGCGATATCGAATCCGAGATCTCCACCCATCTGGTCAATCTCGGATTGAACCCGATTGCCGTCGTCCCGATTTCGGCGCGCGACGGCGACGGCGTGGCGCGGCGCACCGACTTGATCGCATGGTATGGGGGACCGACCGTGGTCGAGACCCTCGATGGTTTCATGCCGGCCCGACAGGCCGATGAGCTGGCGCTGCGCCTGCCGGTGCAGGCGGTGTACAAGTTCGACGATCGGCGGATCGTTGCGGGCCGGATCGAGACCGGCCGCATTGCGGTCGGCGACGAGATCGTGGTCATGCCCTCCGGCAAGACCGCCCGCGTCCGCTCGATCGAATCCTGGCCGGTCCCGGAGCCCGCGCTGGCGCCGCGCGCGGCGCTCGCCGGGCAATCCATCGGCATCACGCTGGACAGTGAAATATTCCTCGATCGGGGCGATGTGGTCTCGACCGCCGCGGTGCGGCCGAAGGCCGCCCGGCACCTGCGCGCGCGGGTGTTCTGGCTCAACGAAGCGCCGCTCGAGGTCGGCGCCACCATCAATGTGAGGATCGGCACCGCCGAAGCCCGCGGCACGATCATGGCAATCGAGAAGGCGGTCGACCCCGGCGCGTTGTCGGCCACCGAGGCCACCGCGGTGGCGCAAAACCACGTGGGCGAGATCGATATCGCGCTGTCACGGCCGCTCGCCGTCGATCCCTACGCGGTGAACGCGCGCACCGGCCGCATCGTGCTGGACATGAAGGGCCGCATTTCCGGCGGCGGCCTAGTGCTCTCGCTCGATGTCGAGGAGAAAGCCCGTCAGCGCCCGCCGCAGGGCTTAGCCCTCAAATCCACCGTTACGGAACAAGATCGGGCCGCGCGGTCCGGTCACGCCGGGGCGATCGTGTGGCTCACCGGCGCGCAGGGCTCGGGCAAATCGAAGCTGGCGCGCGCCATCGAGCGGCGGCTGTTCGAACGCGGCGGCGCGCCGATCATGCTCGAAGGCAGCGCTCTGCGGAGCGGGCTCAATGCCGATCTCGGCGACACGCCGGCCGAGCGTGCCGAGACCATCCGGCGTACCGCCGAGGTTGCGATCCATCTCGCCGGGAACGGATTCATCGTCATCGTGGATTCCCTTTCGCCGTCTGCGGCCGGCGGCGCCCTGGCGCGCGCCATCGGCGGCAAGCGCTTCTACGAGGTTCATATCGATGCGGCCGGCGAAGTTGGCGCGGCCTATGCGGTTGATGCGGCATATGAGGCGCCGGCCGCTCCCGATCTCCGACTCGATACGAAACGCCACGATCTCGAAACCAACTCGCTCCAGGTTCAGCACCTGCTCGAGACCGCCGGCGTGATCGCAAGCGGCGATCGGCCTGCGGGCGGCGAATTCGCCATTTGATGCCCGCGGGCTGTCGATCGGTTCGCTATCGTGATAGGTGTCGATGCTCTTTCCCTCACCAATCAGCTTGCAGGGTCGGGCCATGTCTTCAAGCGATGCAATTGGCAAGCCGACGCAACACATCGAAGGCCGCCGGCCCGGCCGCGGGCGCGTCTTTGATTCCATCACCGAGGCGATCGGCGATACCCCGATCGTGCGCCTGCGGCGGCTCCCCGACCTGCACGGGATAAAGGCCGCCATTTTCGCCAAGCTCGAATTTTTCAACCCCGTGGCCAGCGTCAAGGACCGCATCGGCGTCGCCATGGTCGAGGCCATGGAGGCGGCCGGCATCATCGGGCCGCAGACCGTCCTGGTCGAGCCGACGTCGGGCAATACCGGGATCGCGCTCGCCTTCGTGGCCGCCGCGCGCGGCTATCGGCTGATCCTGGTGATGCCGGAATCCATGTCGCTCGAGCGGCGCAAGATGCTCCAGCTGCTCGGCGCCGAGCTGCATCTGACGCCGGCCGCCCAGGGCATGCGCGGCGCCATCGCCAAGGCGGAGGAGATCGTCCGCCGCGACAAGAACGCCGTCATGCCGCAACAGTTCAAGCATCTCGCCAATCCGGAGATTCACCGGCGGACCACCGCCGAGGAAATCTGGAACGACACCGCCGGCGGAATC
>DASXXS010000297.1:0-10366 GCA_036502925.1 Xanthobacteraceae bacterium | reverse complement strand
CAGGCCCTTTACGTATTCCAGCCCGAACCGGAACGGGAAATCGGTGCCCCACAGGATCTGCGAGATCGGCACCAGCCGGGTCAGCGCCGCGAGCGCCATCGGATGGGCGATCTGCGCCACGTCATAGTGGAAGCGTTGCAGCTCGGCCATCACGCCGTCCGGCACGTATTGGGCGAGCGCCTTGTTGAGGCCGGGCGCGCGCACCAGGCGTTCCGCCAGGAAGGGCGTGGTGCCGCCGCCATGGCAGAAGATCCAGCGGATATCGCGATAGCGCAGCGCCGTGCCGCTGAACAGGATGCGGGTGATGGCGCGCGTCGTGTCGAAGCCGTATTCGAGCACCGCTTCATGCACGCCGGGCAACAGCCCGCGGCAGCACAGCGGCGCCTCCGGATGCACGAACACCACCGCCTGCCGGCGGTTGAGCTCCGCCATGACCGGATCGAAGGCCGGGTCGCCCAGCCATTTGTCGCGATAGCTGGTGAAGAGCGCGATGCCGTCGGCCTTGAGGGCGTCGAGCCCGTATTCGATCTCGCGCAGGCTCGCCTCGACATGCGGGAGCGGCACCGCGGCGAAAATTCCGAACCGTCCCGGATGGTCGGCCGCCAGCCGGGCCGCATAGTCGTTGGAATCCCGCGCCAACCGGCGGCCTTGCTCGTGGTCGCCGATCCACACCCCGGGCGTGGTCACCGAGGTGATCGCTGTCGCCACGCCAGCCCGGTCCATGTCCTCGATCGAGCGCTGCGGCGTCCAGTTGAGCGTCGGCGGCTGCAGCAGCGAGCGCAACTCCTCGACAAAGCCCGGCGAGACGATGTGATGATGGACGTCGATACGGTGCGGGGTGGGCATGGTTGTCATCAAATCTGCGGATCGCCGGCCGTGCCGCCGAGCCGCACGGCGCGCCGGAAGATATCCTCAGTCTCCTTCACCGCGCCCGGCGCCAGCGCGAGCACGGCGTCGGAGGCCGCCAACACCTCTTCGCGAGACCACGCGGCGGGCGGGTCAAAGTTCGGTGTCATCGCCGGGCTTGTCCCGGCGATCTCGATGAGGGAGCCATCGTGCCCTCCTTATCGGGATGGCCTGAACAAGTCCGGCCATGACACTGCGGGAGCGTCAGTCTCCTAAACAACAAAATAACCCTCCTGGATCGCCCGCACATAGAACTCGGCGACCGGCGGCGCGATGCCAAGCGGAAGGTCGGGCTCCGACTTGTGATAGGTATGGACGCCCGCGCCCCAACGCGTCAGGCGAACCTTCGGCGCGGGATCGAGCTTGCCGAACATCGGCAGCACGACCTCCTGATACACTTCCGGGCTGTGGTCGCGGCTATCCTTGGAGATGCAGAACAGCACCGGCGGCACCGGCTTGGCGCCAGGCCCGGTCTGCGGATACGGAAAGCCCAGATAATGCTTCACCAGCGCCGCGGTCTCAGCCGGGCGCATGTTCAGGCGCGCTGCGGCCGCCCGCGCCGCCGCTTCGAGCGAGCCCGCGATGTTGTGCGTGATGACGTACTCGGCCTTGAACTGCGGGCGCGCCTTGGTCTTGTCCCACCGGTCGAACACCTCCTCCATCAGCCAGGGCAGCCGCATCAGCGCCTGCGGCCCCTCCTGGCCGAGCGCCTCGGGTCCGGCATAGCGCGCGCGGTCGCGCCAGGTGCGGATATAGAGCTCGTTGAACGGGTCGCTTCGCGGCGCCCGTTTCCTGGTGACGCGCTCGAAGCCCGCGACCTTGCCGAGCGCACCCGACCAGTCGTGCTGCGCTTCCTGAATGAATCCGAAAGGCGAATTCTCCACCGCGATCACGCCGGCGATGTTGGGCACCCGTTGGCTGATCATGAAGACCATGGGGCCGCCGGTCGAATGGCCGGTCACATAGATCGAAGAGTCACCGGGCGGGAAGTGGCGCCGCATGGCCTCCTTCATGCCTTCCTCGAACGCCATCGGCCAGGCCGCCATGCGATCATAGAACCGCGTCCCCGCCTTGGCGCGCGCGAGCGTGCGCGTGCCGTAGCGAAGCCGCATGGAGGTGTCGCGAACCACCTCGTATTGATCCGCCCCGATGTGCTCGCCGGCAAGCCAGATCGGCGTGCGCACGGTGCCGTCCGGATTGATCGTGTCGCCCGGCCAGTCGCGGCTCAAGTCATCGAGATAGAGCCGGCCCGGAAAGGTCATCGCGACGGATTTGCAGCCGAACTTCGCCGCAAACAGCTTGGCCATCGGCTCCATGGATTTGTAGTCGCCGGAGCCGCCATGCAGCAAAAAGACGCCGATCCGCCTGCCGTCGGCGCCGCGGCTTAAGCGCGCCGGATCCGCCGGCTCGTACACCATGACGCCCATGTCCCAGTCGAGCCCCAGCGACTGGATGCGGAAAATGTCCTCGCTCTGGCGCAGCGGCAGGTCGGGCTTGGCGAGTATGGCGGCTGAGCGGGCGATGATCTCATCGCGCGCGATGCTCTGCGGCGGCTGCCAGGCGCTTTGCTGCGGGGCGATGTTCATGCGCCTCCTGGTTTCCAATTGGCGTGCGACAGCGAGGCGACGTTCACCTTTATTTTCGAGCTGTGCTTGAAGCGCCCGCTTTCGCGAAATGCCTCATAGGCGACGCGGAACGTGCAGCAGACCAGCTTGCCGTCCGGCCACGTCAATCTGGGCTCCGGCCACTGCATGCCGCGATGCATCGGCTCATCCTTTCATCCTGTTGCGGGCGGAAGCGCGTAGCCGCTGCGTTCAGGCGAATGGGTCGAATACCTTCAAGCCCACCTTCCTGAAATCGCGCGTGTTTCGCGTGGCAATAGTGAGGTCATGTTGGAGCGCAGTGGCCGCTATCATTCCATCCAGCAGCGGCATCGTTTTCCCTTTCTGCTTCAAGTCCACCACGAGCTTGGCCCAACGGCGGCTGATCGTGGCGTCCCACGGAAGGCATTCGATGGTTTGCACGAGCGCGCCAAACCACTGCTCGAGTTGGTTCCGCTTGCGTCCTGGTGCAAGCGCCAGGACGCCTATGCACAGCTCGCCCAGGATGATGGAGTCCACCACAAGATTCCGTTCGTTGTCGCTCAACCAGTCGATAACCTTGCTGATCGGCGCCGGCTTCGTCGGCTCGCTGAGCACGTTTGCATCGACGAGGTAAGTCATCCGAGCTTGGGAACTTTGATGTCGCCGGTTGTTTGGCGACGGTCCATTGGCTCGAACCAACCTTTGACCGGGCAAGCAAGCAGCAGCTTCACCAGACCTTTATTGCGCTGCCGCGCTATTCGCTTCAGCCGGTATTCGCCGCGATCCACGCGTTCGACTTCGAATTCTTGCCCCGGCTCAATGCCATCCCGTTGCCGAATTTCGGCGGGGAGAATGATCTGGCCTTTCGTGGAAACGGTGGTTTTCATGCGAGTAAGATACTGTCTTACGCGGCTGCCGTCAATCGTCTGTGCCTTCGTCGGGCGAGCGCTCCAAGAAAGCCACCTTCAAGGCACCGGCCGCATTTGCAAGACGTGGAAGCTGTGGCATGCTTTCGAGAATGAACGAAGATTTTATGGGGGGAGGAAACCCATGCGCCGCGTCCGCTGGCGCCGCATCTGCCTGCAGATCGGCTTGATCGCGTGCCTGGCGGGCGCGCCGGCGCTAGCCTGCGCGCAGGGCACGCCCGATCTGCGCAAGCCTGCGGGCAAAGAGTGGCCCGCCATCGGCGGCGACTGGAGCAATTCGCGCTATTCCACGCTGACCCAGATCAACCGCGGCAATGTGAAGAATCTCAAAGGCGCCTGGGTGGCGCATCTGGGCTCCGGCCTGGGACCCAAATATTCGCTGGAAGGAACGCCGGTGATGCGGGACGGCGTCCTCTATGTCTCGAGCGGCAACGACGACGTCTATGCGTTCGATGCCCGGAACGGCGCGCTGATCTGGGAGCACAGATCCGGGATCGACCAGAACATCGCCACGGTCTGCTGCGGCTGGGACAATCGCGGCGTCGCGGTGGCGGACGGCAAGGTGTTCCTTGGGCTTCTGGACGGCAGCTTCGTGGCGCTCGACGCCAAGACCGGAAATCTCGTCTGGCAGACGCAAGTCGGGAAGTGGCAGGACGGCTACACCATCACCAGCGCGCCGCTCTACTACAACGGCGTCATCTATACGGGCATTTCGGGCGGCGACCGGGAGGCGCGCGGCAAGCTCACCGCGCTCGATGCCAGGAGCGGCAAGGAGCTCTGGCACTGGTGGACGGTGCCGGCGCCCGGCGAATTCGGCGGCGACACCTGGCCATCGCCCGATGACCCGGATCCGATCCGCGCCAACGCCTATCTGCACGGCGGCGCCAACATCTGGAACACACCGGCCGTCGATCCGGAGCTCGGCCTCGTCTATTTCAGCACCGGCAATCCGGGCCCGACCGCGGGCGGCATCGGCCGCAACCGGCCGGGCGACAATCTGTTCAGTTCATCGATCGTGGCGCTGCATCTCGACGGCACCTATGCGTGGCACTTCCAGGAGGTGCACCACGATCTCTGGGACTTCGACGCGCCGAGCCCGGTGGTCCTGTTCGAGCAAAGCTACGACGGCGTGAGACGCAAGGGCATCGCCCAGGCCGGCAAGACCGGCTGGATCTATCTGCTCGATCGCAGCAACGGCAAGCCGCTGATCGGCATCGAGGAGAAACCGGTCGAGACCGACGCGCGGCTGTTCTCGGCGCCGACCCAACCCTATCCGGTCGGCGACGCGGTCATGCCGCAATGTCCGCAGCCGCTTCCGGGCTGGGTCACCAAGTGCATTTTCGGCACGATCTACGACACGCCGCTGTTGATGTCGCCCGGCGGCAATGGCGGCGTGAACTGGTCGCCGATGGCCTACAGTCCGCGCACCGGCTACTTCTATGCGACCGCCGCCGATCGCCCGCAGAGCCGCATCGCCCAGGGCACCGGCAAGACCGTCGGCCCGGCGCTCGGGGCCAAATACGGCGGCACGCTCACGGCGGTCGATTCCCGCACCAACAAGATCGCCTGGCAGAAGCGCATGCCGTTTTCGATCGGGCAGGGCAGCGGCGCGCTGGTGACGGCGAGCGATCTCTTGTTCCACGGCGAGCCGGACGGCAATTTCCAGGCCTACGAGGCCCGGACCGGCGAGCTCCTGTGGCAATGGCAGACCGGCGCCGGCGCCGATGCGCCGGCCATCACCTATGAGATCGATGAGACGCAATACGTTGCCATCGCGGCCGGCGGCGTCTCGATCCAGACCACGTCGGCGAACGGCGACATGGTGTGGGTATTCTCGCTCAAGGGTTCGCCCGGCGACCGGCTGCGCCCGTTCCCGCCGCCCCCGCCGCCCGACCGCGCGGTCGGCTTCGCCGGCCCGGTCGCCAAGGCGTCGAGCGTCCAGCTCGAGGACTATCGCTTCAACCCGGCCCGCATTACGGTCTCGACCGGCACCAAGGTGACGTTCAGCAATGCCGGCATGCAGCCGCACAATGCCTCCTCGTCCGACGGCGGCGGTTGGGATACCGGACTGCTGGCGCGTGGAGAATCCGCGACCGTGACCTTCAACCGGCCTGGAACCTATTCCTTCACCTGCACCCCTCATCCATCCATGATCGGGCAGATCATCGTGACCGGCCCGGCGCTCGCTTCGGCGCCGGTGACCGTGGTGGATCCGCCCGCAGCCAAATCGACCGAGGCTCCGCAGGAATCCATGCCGGCCGATCACGGCGCCCACTGATCGACGTGCATAAGAACAAAATAAGATGGATTGCAGCCGAATGTTTCACCCTCGAGGTTTCGCACCCACGGCTGCGCTCGCGTTCCTCGCCTGCGCAACCTTGATCGCCTCCGGCGCCATGCTCCCTTCCGCGGCGGTGGCGGCCGATCGCATTCGCCTGGTGGCGCAGCGGACCGGATCGCTGGCCTGGGAGCTCGACGTCATCAAGGCGCACGGCCTCGACAAGAAGGCGAACCTCGACATCGAGACGCTCGAGCTGGCCAGTACCGAAGCCGGCAAGGTCGCGCTCAAGGGCGGCTCGGCCGACATCATCGTGTCGGACTGGACCTGGGTGGCGCGCGAACGGGCCTTGGGCGACTCCCTGGTCTACTACCCTTACTTGAGCACGCTCGGGGCCGTGATGGCGCCGGCCCAATCTCCGATCCGCGACGTCGCCGATCTCAAGGGCAGGAAGCTTGCGGTCGCCGGCGGCCCGATCGACAAGAGCTGGCTGCTGCTGCGGGCGCTGGGGCTGCGCTCCGGCCTCGACCTCAAGAACCAAGTCACGGTCGTCTATGGGGCGCCGCCGCTGCTTTCGGAGAAAGCCTTGCAGGGCGAAACCGACGCGACCCTGACGTTCTGGAACTTCTGCGCCGATCTGGAAGCCAAGGGACAGAAGCGCGCGATCCTCATGGAGGACGTGCTGCACCGGCTCGGCGCCAAGGGCCCGGTGGCGCTGCTCGGCTACGTGTTCGATGGCACCTGGGCGGCCCGCAACCGTTCGGCGCTCGACCGTTTCCTCGAAGTCTCGCGCCTGGCCAAGGACATCCTGGCCGCGTCGGACACCGAATGGCGGCGGCTGGCGCCGCGCATCGGCGTCAGCGATGCGCGCGCCCTTGCCATCCTGCGCGAGCGGTATAGCGAGGGGATTCCGCGCCGCCCGGCCGCCGACGAGGAGGCCGATGCACGCGGCCTCTATCACATCCTGGCCGACATCGGCGGTGCCGACCTGGTCGGTCCGGGACTGGAGCTCGATGCGGGAAGCTTCTATCGGCGGGCCGCGGGGGATTGAAAGTGGCGCTGAGGCTCATCTCGCTGGGGCTGCTGATCGTGGCCTGGTCCATCGGCTCGCACATCGCGGGGGCGCGCCTGCTGCCGGAGCCGCAGACGGTGGCGCTCGCGATCATCGCGGAAGCGCGCTCGGGCGCGCTTGCCTTCAACCTCGGGGTGACGCTCGCGCGGGTCGCGGCCTCGTTCCTCATCGCCATGGCGCTCGGCACCGTGTTCGGCCTCTTGATGGGCCGTTACCGCAGCGTGGATCGGCTCGGCGACCCCTGGCTCATCGCGCTGCTCAACCTGCCGGCTTTGGTGATCATCGTGCTGGCCTATGTCTGGGCCGGCCTGACCGAGAGCGCCGCGATCGCCGCGGTGGCGCTCAACAAGCTGCCGATCGCGACCGTCACGGTGCGGGAAGGCGCGCGCTCGCTCGATGCCGGGCTCGACGACATGGCGCAGGTGTTCCGCATGGGGCCGTGGGTGCGGCTGCGGCACGTGGTCTTCCCCCAGCTCGCGCCCTACCTTGCGGCCGCGGCCCGCTCCGGGCTATCGCTGGTATGGAAGATCGTGCTCATCGTCGAATTGCTCGGCCGCCCCAACGGGGTCGGGTTCGAGATCGGGATCGCGTTCCAGCTGTTCGATGTCACGCGCCTCCTGGCCTATGCGTTTGCCTTCGTCGCCGTCATGCTGGTGATCGAAACATTCCTGGTGCAGCCGCTTGAACGACATGTCTCCCGCTGGCGTCCCAGGAAGGCTTGAAGTCTGCATCAAGCAGAAGTTCTTTCGCGCCGCTTCCGGCGACAATCTGCATGTATTGGGCGAGCTTGGTTTCGGGCTCGCCAACGGCGAGGTGGCCGCGCTGGTCGGCCCGTCCGGATGCGGCAAGACCACGCTCTTGCGCATCATCGCCGGCCTCGATCGCGACTTCCAGGGCATTGTCCGGCTGCCCGAGCATTGCCGGATCGGCATGGTGTTCCAGGAGCCGCGCCTGTTGCCCTGGCGCAGTGTCGAGGCGAACGTGCGGCTGGCCGCCCCCGAAGCCACCGATGCGGCGCTCGATGCGCTCTTTCAAACCCTGGGCCTCGCCGCCCATCGCGGCCACTATCCGGGCGAGCTGTCGCTCGGGCTGGCGCGCCGGGTCGCGCTGGCGCGCGCCTTCGCGATCGCTCCCGATCTGCTGGTGCTCGACGAGCCCTTCGTTTCGCTGGATGCCGCGCTGGCGGATCGGCTGCGCTCCGAGCTGGTCGAGCTCGTCACCCGCCGTCCGGTCACCACGTTACTGGTGACGCACGACGTCGAGGAAGCGATCGGCCTCGCTGATCGGCTCCTGGTGATGTCCGCCAGCCCGGCCCGCATCGTGGCGGAGGTTCCGGTCACCCGCCCGCGCGGCATCCACTCGGCCGACGAGATTGCCGCCATCCGCAACGCGATCGCGCCGCGCTTCGGACAGCCCGAGGCGCCATGAATGTCATCGCCGGGCTCGTCCCGGCGATCTCGATGAGTGAAGCGTTGTGCCCTCCTCATCGAGATGGCCGGAACAGGTCCGGCCATGACGAAGCAGGGTCACGCCGGCTGCGCGGTGCGCCGCAACATGCCGCGTTGCGGGTCATAGCCGATCACCGCCAGCAGAAAGAACACCACCGTCGAGCCGCAGACCACCAGCGCCGACACCGGATCGAACATCCCATAGAGGGTAAAGCGAATCATCTCGACCGCATGGGTGAACGGATTGGCCAGCGAGACCCAGTAGAGCCATTCGGAGCCGCCTTCGCGCAGCTTCCACAACGGATAGAGCGCCGACGAGAAGAAGAACATCGGGAACATGACGAAGTTCATCGCCCCGGCGAAATTCTCGACCTGCCGGATATGGACCGAGAGAAACAGCCAGAGCGATCCGAGCATGAGCCCGGACAGCACGAGCGCCGGCAGGACGGTGAGCCAGCCGCTCCAGTCGAACGTCACGTCGAACAGAATGCAGACCGCGAGGAACACGTAGCAGGTGATCACCGACAGCACCGTTCCGGCGCCGAGCTTGCAGGCCAGCAGCACCCAGCGCGGCAGCGGCGCGGTGAGGAGCAGCCGCATTACGCCCATCTCGCGATCGTAGACCATGGACAGCGACGACTGCATCCCGTGGAACAGGAGGATGATGCCGAGCAGGCCCGGAACGATATAGACCTGATAGCTGATATAGGTCTTGTACGGCGGGATGATCGACACGCCGAACACGTTCTGGAAGCCGGCCGCGAACACCGCCAGCCACATCAGCGGCCGCACCAGCGCCGACAGGAGCCGGCCACGCTGCTGCACGAACTTGACGATCTCGCGTGTGGTGACGGCGCGCAGCGCGCGGGCGGCGTGGATGAGTTGCATGTAACCTGCTCGTCGGGTCCTGCTGGCGTAAGCCTATTTGTTGAGATGGCAGGGCGTCTCGGGCTCGTCGTCGCCGAGCGTGTCGAGCTCGTTGGTGCGATGCAGGAAGCCCTCGATCGGCGCGCTCGCCACCACGCTGTAGGGCGCCGCCAGCAGCACCGCCTGCCGCACCTGATGGTCCCAAGGCCGCACCCCGACCGCCAGGCCCTTGTCGCCGTCGAAGGTGGCGTCGCCGAGGATGAATTTGCGCTGCGCCTGGAAATCGATCGAGCGGGTGCGCAGCGCCGATTGCACGATCATCTTGACGGCGAGCCACGCGGCCCAGTCGGCGCTCTCCATGTGGCGGCCGCCGGAGCGCTTCTCGAAGCGCGAATTGACCTGCGGGGCGCCGTTGTGGTCCCAGGTCCAGTGCCAGGCCACCGGCTCGAGATCGATGCTGCCTACGATCGGCCGCGGCCGCACCGTACGGTAGGGCACCTGGCGCACGAAATCGAAGGCCTCGTCGGCGACGAACACCACGTCATAGTCGCGGCTGAGTGCCGTCAACAGCGCCGGATCGTTCTGCTCGCGCTCGCGTGGATCGGTGCCGGCCTTGAAGTTCTGATGGGCCACGATGCGGGCGCCGAATTTCTTGGCCGAGCTCTCGAACGCCTTGGCGCTCGCCGCGTCCGCGTCGGCCTGTCCCTGCAGGACGAGGTAATCACGCCACTTGCGCGAGACCAGGTACTGCACCAGGCCGTCCATGCGCATGGCGAGGCTCGGGATCACGTGCACCATCTCGGGTGCGCACAGGTCGCGGCGCAGCGAATCGTCGCTGGCGCTGATATTGAAGATGAGTGCGTCGCGCCCCTTCACTGCCGTGGCAAGCGGCTTGTAGGTCTCGGCCGGCGCGTCCACCAGGAAGAGATGAATGCCGCGCGTCTCGAGCGCCTGCTGCACCGCGCCTGCGACCTCGGCGGCCGAATGGATGGTGATCCGCTCGAGCGCGAAATCGGTCTTGAGCACGCGCGTCAGCGCCTGCGCCTCGTCGATGCCGATCTGCGCTCCGGTGAAGGGATGCTCGCGGGTCTTGAGGATGATCCGGTCGGAGCCCTGGATCGGCTCGTAGCGCGGATCGCCTTCGATATCGACAAACCCGATGGTGAGCTTCTGCGGCTGCGCCGCCTGAGGCGGAGGTGCTGGCCGTTGCGGGGGCGGAGCGGGCTGCGCAAAAACCAACGTGCTGACACAGGCAAAGCTGAATGCGCCGAAGATCAAAGACAGGA
>DASXXS010000296.1:0-3956 GCA_036502925.1 Xanthobacteraceae bacterium | reverse complement strand
CGGTCGATCATTCTCGCGCGCTCGAGGCCATGGGCGGGCGTCTTTCCCAGGCGCTGCGCGCGAGCTGGCTGCCCAAGATCACCAACGGCTGGTTCTTCCGGGCGGAAAGCTTCTTCCCGGTGGCGCGCTACCTCGACGAGGCGGCGCTCGACGCCGGCGCCCTGCCGCCGGACTTTCTTTCCCACTCGCACGGGGAAGGCTTCCTGCGGTTCTTCGCGGAGCGCTGCCAGCGGCAGGGCATCTTCATCTTCGACGAGCCGGAATCGGCATTGTCTCCGACCCGTCAAATCGAGTTCCTGAAGCTCCTGCGCCGCATGGACGACTCGAAGATCAGCCAGGTCATCATGGCAACTCACTCGCCCATGCTGATGGCTTGTCCGGGTGCGCGATTATTGCGGCTGTCGAAATACGGGCTCGAGCCGGTGGCGGTCGAGGAAACGGAACACTTTCGGATCATGCGCGAGTTCTGGCTTGATCCGGAGGGATTCATAAAGACGATGTTGGAGGAGTAAAAGGGTCTGCCGGCGCGGCTCGGCGACCCAAGGGAGGGAAGAATGTCGAACCAGGACATCATCACCGAATGGGCGAACGTGAAGCTGCCGCCGGTGCCGGAGCTCAAGCCGGTGACCGTCGATCCCAGGACCACGGCGCTGCTCGTGCTCGACATGATGAAGGCCAATTGCGGCGCACGGCCGCGCTGCCTTGCCACGGTCGCGACCGTCAGGAAGCTGCTCGATCAGGCGCGCGCCCACAACATGATGGTGGTCTTCAACCTGACCGGCGCCGGCAAAGTGGAGGACATGGTTGACGTTAGCCTCGCGCCGCGCGCCGGCGAGTTCATGGTCAAGGGCTCCGGCGGCGCCGACAAGTTCGTCAACTCCAACCTCGATGCCGGCCTCAAGGAGAAGGGCATCAAGACCGTGATCGTCACGGGCACGTCAGCCCAGGGCGCGGTCGGCGGCACCACCAACGGCGCGGCGCAAAGGGGCTTCCAGGCGATCGTGCCGGTCGACGGCATGTCGGCGGAAGATGCTTTCAACGAGCTCTATGCGATCTGGCACATCGCCAAGGGCGGGCCGGTGAACTTGACCAGCAATGCCACGGTGACGCGCAGCGATTTGATCAAGTTCGGGAATTGAGTGAGCGACGGCGGCCCCAGCATGACGCCGGGCCTGACAAAGCCGTGTGTGCCCTCACCGCCAGCCGAGCGCCGAGGCGACGTGCTCAAGGACCGCCTCGATGACGTGCGCGTTATAGTCGACGCCGAGCTGGTTGGGCACTGTGAGCAGCAGCGTATCGGCTTCAGCGATGGCCTCGTCTGTCTTGAGCTGTTCGACAAGCACGTCCGGCTCCGCAGCGTAGGCGCGGCCGAACACGGCACGCCGGTTGTCGCCGAGGAGCCCGATCGTGTCTTCGCTGTCGCCGCCGCGCCCGAAATAGGCGCGATCGCGATCGTCCACGATCGCGAAGATGCTGCGGCTGACCGAGACGCGAGGCTCGCGCATGTGTCCGGCCGCCTTCCAGGCCTGGCGGAATTTCCGGATCTGGCCGGCCTGCTGGATATGCAGCGGCTCGCCGGTCTCGTCGTAGACTAGCGTCGAGCTCTGCAGGTTCATCCCGACCTTGGCGGCCCATTCGGCCGTGGCGCCTGAGCCCGCGCCCCACCAGATGCGCTCGCGTAAGCCCTCGGAATATGGCTCGAGCCGCAGGAGGCCCGGCGGATTTGCAAACATCGGCCGTGGATTGGGCTTGGCGAAGCCTTGGCCGCGCAACACTTCGAGAAAGGCTTCGGTGTGGCGCCGCGCCATGTCAGCGTCGGTCTCGCCTTCGGGCGGCGCGTAGCCGAAGTAGCGCCAGCCGTCGATCACCTGCTCGGGCGAGCCGCGGCTGATGCCGAGCTGCAGGCGGCCGCCGCTGATGATGTCGGCCGCCCCGGCGACCTCCGCCATGTACAGCGGGTTCTCGTAGCGCATGTCGATGACCGCGGTGCCGATCTCGATGCGCTTGGTCCGCGCGCCGACGGCGGCAAGCAGCGGGAAGGGCGAGCCGAGCTGTCGGGCGTAGTGATGGACGCGAAAGAAGGCGCCATCGGCGCCGAGCGCCTCGGCGGCGACGGCGAGCTCGATCGATTGCAAGAGCGCGTCGGACGCCGTCCGCACCTGCGAGTGCGGCGACGGCGACCAATGGCCGAACGAGAGGAAGCCGATCTTTTTCATGTCAATTTGTCATGGCCCGGCTTGTCCGATCATCCACGCCTTACTTACTTAGTGTTGCCGTCCAAACAAGACGCGGATGCCCGGCACGAGGCCGGACCTGACGGCGCTGAACATTTCTCAGCGTCATTGCCGGGCTTGACCCGGCAATCCATGCTGCTGTCACGTCAGCATGAACGACCGGGCGTTCTTAAATGGAAGACGGCGCTTTGTGCCTTTTGCCCCGCCGCGATGACGAGCGACAACGATGCCGCCAAAACCTAAACCGCCGCTCCGGCCGCTCCTGGCGATTGACGGCGATTCCTTCGCCCACCGCGCCTATCACGCATTGCCGAAGACGATCCGCAGGAAGGGCAACCGGCCGGCCGGCGCCATTCTCGGATTCGCCAATCTGCTGCTGCGGCTCTATCGCGACGAGAAGCCGCGCGCCGTCATCGTCGCCTGGGACACGCTGGAAGCGGAAACCTACCGGCACGAAGCCTTTCCGGCCTATCAGAGCGGGCGCGAATTCGATGACGATGTCATCGAGCAGCTCGCGGTTATCCCCGATTTCGTCAATGCGTGCGGTTTTGCCAATGTGCGCGGTGCCGGGTACGAGGCTGACGATTTCGTCGCTGCTGCAGCGGCCGGTGAGGAAAAGCGGGGAGGGCACACGCTGGTCGCTTCCGGCGACCGCGACACGTTCCAGCTTGCCTCGCCGCGCACCACCATTCTCTATCCGGTGCGCGGCGGCGGCGTCGAGCGCATCGGGCCCGAGGAAGTGCTTGCACGCTATGGCGTCGAGCCGAAGCAGGTGCCGGATTTTATTGCGCTGCGCGGCGACCCGTCCGACAGATTGCCCGGTGCGCCCGGCGTCGGTGCCACCGGCGCGGCGGCGCTGATCCGCCAGTACGGCAGCCTTGCGGCGCTGCTCAAAGCCGGGCGCTTTCCGAAAAAGGCGGCGGAGCTGCGGCTCTACAAGTCCATCGCCACGATGGACAGGAAGGCGCCGCTGCCAAAATTATTGGACCAGCCGCCGACCTGGGCCAAGGCCGCGGCACTGGCGCGCGCCTGGCAGCTCAATGCGCTGGCAGACCGGCTCGACCTTCTCGTCGGAGGCGGCAAATCAGGCGCCTCCTGAGGCGCGAGCCATAAGCGCGTTCACGTGCTCTGCGACGCGCTATGGCGGGCCTCGAAGGATGAAGCTGAGGCATTCGCGCTGAGGCTGTTCGAGGCTCAGTGCTAAACCTACTCCGCCGCTTCCGTCGTCGCCTTGCGCTTCGCCTCCCGCCGCGCCAGCACCGGGGCGAGGAAGGCGCCGGTATAGCTGCGCTTGGCCTTGACGATGTCCTCCGGCGTGCCGGCGGCCACGATCTCGCCGCCGGCGTCGCCGCCTTCGGGGCCGAGGTCGATGATCCAGTCGGCGGTCTTGATCACTTCGAGGTTGTGCTCGATCACCACCACGGTGTTGCCCTGGTCGGTGAGCTCGTGCAGCACGTCGAGGAGCTTCTTCACGTCGTGGAAATGCAGCCCGGTGGTGGGCTCGTCCAGGATATAGAGCGTGCGGCCGGTGGCGCGCTTGGAGAGCTCCTTGGCGAGCTTGACGCGCTGGGCCTCGCCGCCCGAGAGCGTGGTGGCCTGCTGGCCGACATGCACGTAATCGAGGCCGACCCGGTGCAGCGTCATCAGCGTGTCGCGCACGCGCGGCACCGCCTTGAAGAAGGCGGCCGCTTCCTCGACCGTCATGTCGAGCACGTCGGCGAT
>DASXXS010000295.1:0-2433 GCA_036502925.1 Xanthobacteraceae bacterium | reverse complement strand
CCGGCAGGCCGAGCGGCGCGGCGACCGATTGCGCCCGCCGCAGCGCCTCGAGGTCGTTGGAGCCGGCGACATTGTTCGACAGCCGCGCCTTGATGCCGACGACGACGTCGCGGTTGCGCAGGACGGCGTAACCGGCTGGATCGATGCCGGCTCCGGCGGAGCGGACAACATCGATCAGATCGCTGCCGTCGCGCGGGGAGCGCCGCAAATCGGCCGCGCCCTGGTGAACATCTCACGCACCGGCGTCACCGCCGGCGGCGAGCTGCACGACATCAACAACGCCAACGTGGCTTTGGCGCAAGGGGCGATCGCGCGCAATCGCGACGTCGTCGTCGGCGTCAAGGCGCGGCTGTCGGAAAACGTGGCCAGCGCCAACGATCTGGAGGCGCTGCGGCGCGCCCAGGAGGCGGCGGCCCCCTTCAATCTGCCGGTCATGATCCATATCGGCCAGACGTTCTCGCCGATGCGCGCCATCCTGCCGCTGCTCAAGCGCGGCGATATCGTCACCCATATGTACGCGCCGGCGCCGAACGGCATCCTCGACGACCAGGGCCGGCTGTTCCCGGACGTGGCGGCCGCCCGTCGCCGCGGCATCACTTTCGACTTCGGCAACGGGGTCGCCGATCATTTCGACTGGCCGACCGTGGAGCGGGCGGTAAAGCAGGGTTTCTGGCCCGATACTTTCTCGACGGATTGGAACGTGATGTCGAAGACCACCGGCGTGGTCGACTTCCCGAACGTCATATCGAAGTTCATCATGTTCGGGATGCCGCTCAGCCAGGTCGTCGCCTGCGCGACCGTCAATGCAGCGCGCGTGTTCCCGTCCTTCGATAACCGCGGCACGCTCAACGTGGGGGCGCCCGCCGACGTGACGATCATGGAGCTGCGGGAAGGCACGTTCGAGTTCCTCGACAACTACAAGAACACGCGCGTCGGCCGCCAGCGGCTCTTCCCGGTCGCCACCGTGTACGCCGGCAAGCGGGTCCCGACGCACGTCTAGCTGCTGCCAAGACTGTTGCCGGGAAAGCGCCCATGGTTCATGCTGTCATGAAGAATTAACCCGGGAAGTCCGACCGCGAAGGCCCGCCGGCGTCGGGGCGCCGCCCCGCAACGGCGTGCCTACGGCATGCGATGGAGGAGCAGATGCGCGATCTCAATCGGTATACGACCGACGTTACGCCTCGCCGCAGCTTTTTCGGCCGTGTCGCCGCCTTGTCGGCGCTCGGCCTGTTCGGCTTTGCGACAACCCCGGCGCGCGCCCAATCGGCGCAATCGGACGGCCCGGATTGGCCGGGAACGCTCAAAGGCCGCCATCGGCAGGTTTTCGACATCTACGACATCAACGATGGATTTCCGCTCGGCTTCACCAACAACTTCCTCACGCCGAACGAGTCCGCGACGGCCGTCCTGATCTTCCGCCACAAGGGGCTGCCCTACGCGGTCGGCAGCGCCATGTGGGAGAAATACAAGATCGGCGAATCCTTCAAGATCACCGACCCGGAAACAAAGGCGCCCGCCGTGAAGAACCCGTATTTCCAGCCGAAGCCCGGCGTGCTGAACAACAACGACATGGCTCTCGATCGCCTGCTCGCCAAAGGCGCGGTGATGGGCGCGTGCGCTGTCGCGCTGCGGGGCCAGAGCCGCCGGCTGGCCGCAAATGCAGGCGTGACCCCAGAAGAAGCGTTGAAGGAATGGACTGCCAACTTGATCCCGGGCGTCACCGTCGTCCCTTCGGGGACATGGGGAGTTAATCGGGCGCAGGAAGCAGGCTGCACCTATTGCGCAGGAGGCTGAAACCGGCCCGCGATCCGGATGGCGCCGCCGGTCGCTGCCGCAAGCGGAGTTTGTCCCATGGCTGTCAGCCTCAAGGTGAACGGCGCGGTGCACAGCGTGGCGGCCGAGCCGGACACGCCGCTGCTTTACGTGCTGCGCAATGACCTTGCCCTCAATGGCGCCAAGTTCGGTTGCGGGCTTGGCCAGTGCGGCGCCTGCACGGTGCTGATCGACGGCGCCCCGGTGCGCTCCTGCATCACGCCGATCGGCGCGCTCGGGCAGTCGGAGATCGCCACGCTCGAAGGCCTCGGTAGCATCGAGCACCCGCACCCGCTGCAAGCCGCCTTCCTGGCGGAGCAGGCGGCGCAGTGCGGCTATTGCATCGCCGGCATGATCATGTTCGCCAAGGCGCTGCTCGACCGCATTCAACAGCCGAGCGAGGACGAGGTCCGGATGGGACTTTCCGGCAATCTGTGCCGCTGCGGGGTGCATAACCGGATTGTCCGCGCGATCCTCAAGGCGGCACAGCCAAGCGGCAGGATCTGATCACAGCGATTCGCACCGATCTCGGGCTTGCCCGAGATCGGCATCAAGGGATCTCGGGCCTGTCCGAGATCGGCATCATGGCGTCGGCGATCTCGTCCCCGGGCGCGGCGGCAC
>DASXXS010000294.1:0-1905 GCA_036502925.1 Xanthobacteraceae bacterium | reverse complement strand
CTCGCGCTCGGGCGGCTGCGGCATGATCTCGAAATTGGTGACCGAGAGCGCGCCCTGGCGGATCGAGGTGCCGATGCAGTCCGAGCCGGTATCGCCGCCGCCGATGACCACGACGTGCTTGCCGCCGGCCAGGATCGGCGCGACATCGCCCTGCGGCTCGTTGCTCACGCGCCGGTTCTGCTGCGGCAGAAAGTCCATGGCGAAGTGGATGCCGTTGAGCTCGCGGCCCGGTATCGGCAATTCGCGGCCCCGTTCGGCGCCGCCCGCCAGCACGACCGCGTCATGGTCGGCGAGGAGCTTCTCGGCGGCAACATTGACCCCGATATGAGCGCCGTAATGAAAGACCACGCCCTCCGCCGCCATCTGCGCGATGCGGCGGTCGACATGGTATTTTTCCATCTTGAAGTCGGGAATGCCGTAGCGCAGCAGGCCGCCGGCCTTGGCGTGCTGCTCGAACACGTGGACGTCATGGCCGGCGCGCGCCAGCTGCTGCGCGCAGGCGAGCCCGGCCGGCCCCGAGCCCACGACGGCGATGCTCTTGCCGGTGCTGGCCGCCGGCGGCTCCGGCTTCACCCACCCCTCCGCGAAGGCGCGGTCCACGATGGCGCATTCGATCGTCTTGATGGTCACCGGATTGTCGTCGAGATTGAGCGTGCACGAAGCCTCGCAGGGCGCCGGGCACACGCGTCCGGTGAATTCCGGAAAATTGTTGGTGGAGTGCAGATTCTGCGAAGCTTCCTGCCAGTTCCCGCGATAGACCAGGTCGTTCCAGTCCGGGATCTGGTTGTTCACCGGGCAGCCGGTGTGACAATAGGGCACGCCGCAATCCATGCAGCGCGCGGCTTGCGTCCGGTTCTCCTCCTCGGGCAGCGGCAGGACGAATTCGCGCCAATGCTTGATGCGCTCCTCGACCGGCTGGTAGTGGCGGTCGTTGCGCTCGAATTCGAGGAAACCCGTGATTTTACCCATGGAGATGACAGGCCGGACCTTTGCGTCTCAATGTTCCCGTGCGATCACGCGCCGGCGGCAAGCCGCTGTCGGCTCGTCTGGGCGGCCTCGAGCGCCTTGAGCTCGGAGAGCGCGCGACGATACTCGACCGGCATCACCTTGCGGAACATCGGACAATACTTGCTCCACTCCGAAAGGATCGTGGCGGCCCGCACCGAGCCGGTAAGACGCGCGTGCCGCGTGATCAGGAGGTGCAGCCGCTGCGCATCGAATTGGGTCATGTCGGCCAGGACATCGACGCGCCCATGTGATTCGAGGTCGTGCATGTGATGATACTCGCGTTGATTGATCTCCTCCTCCTGCGGCATCGCTTCGAGCTCGACCATCGCAAGATTGCAGCGCGACGCGAACGTGCCGTCGTCGTCGAGCACATAGGCGATGCCGCCCGACATGCCGGCTGCGAAGTTGCGCCCGGTCCGGCCCAGCACGACCACGATGCCGCCGGTCATGTATTCGCAACAATGGTCGCCGGCCCCCTCGACCACCGCGATGGCGCCCGAATTGCGCACCGCGAAGCGCTCGCCGGCGATGCCGCGGAAATAGCATTCGCCCTCGATCGCACCGTAGAGCACGGTGTTGCCGACGATGATCGATTCCTCCGGCACAATGCCGGAATCGATCGCCGGACGCACCACGATGCGGCCGCCCGAGAGGCCCTTGCCAACATAATCGTTGGCCTCGCCTTCGAGATCGAAGCTGACGCCGCGCGCGAGCCAGGCCCCGAAGCTCTGCCCGGCGGTACCGGTGAACTTCACCTGGATGGTGTCGGCCGGCAAGCCGGTATGGCCGTAGCGCTTGGCGATCTCGCCCGACAGCATTCCGCCGGCGGTGCGATCGGTATTCCGGATCGTGGTGGTGATGCGCACCGGCGTGCCGCTGTCGAGCGCGGCCTGCGCG
>DASXXS010000293.1:0-11948 GCA_036502925.1 Xanthobacteraceae bacterium | reverse complement strand
CGTTGCGAAAGACAATGCCGGGACTCTGCTGGCCGGTATAATCGAGATTGAAGGCATTGCGCGCCAGGAACACGAGATCGCCATCGAGGTCCTCCGCGATGGAGGCGCGATGGGCCGCCACGAACCGATCGAGGATCTTGCCGTCTTCCGCCGTGATCCAGCGCGCCAGCGCGAATTCGGCCACGCTCCAGTCCATGTCGAGGCCGTATTCGTCGGCGAGCCGCTCCCGCAGCACGTCGAGCTGCAGCGGGCCGACCACGCCGACCAGCGCGGGCGAGCCGTCGGTCGGCCGAAACACCTGCACGACGCCCTCCTCGCCCAGCTCCTGCAACGCGTGCTTGAGCTTCTTGGCCTTCATGGCATCGGGCAGGCGGACCCGGCGCAGGATCTCCGGGGCAAAGCTCGGCACCCCGATGAAGTTGAGATTTTCGCCTTCTGTCAAGGTGTCGCCGATGCGCAGGCTGCCGTGATTGGGGATGCCGACCACGTCGCCCGCATAGGCTTCCTCGGCGAGCGCCCGATCCTGGGCGAAGAAGAATTGCGGCGTGCGCAGGCTCATCACCTTGCCGGTGCGCACATGGGTGACCTTCATGCCGCGGTTGAGCTTGCCGGAGCACACCCGCGCGAACGCGATGCGGTCGCGGTGGTTCGGGTCCATGTTGGCCTGCACCTTGAACACGAAGGCCGACATGCCGGTTTCATCGGCGCTCACCACCCGCTTGTCGGCCACCTGGGCGCGCGGCGAGGGCGCCAGCGCGGCGAGCGCATCCAGGAGATCGCGGACCCCGAAATTCTTGAGCGCACTGCCGAAAAATACCGGAGTCACATGCCCTTCGCGGAAGGACTCGAGGTTGAAACGATGAACCGCGCCGCGCACCAGCTCGAACTCGGCTTCCGCCGCAGCCGCGTCCAGCGTGGGATTGAGCGCCGCCATCTCGGCCACGGTCATCTGGCGCGGCTTGCCGGACGTGTCCGCATCGCCCTTGAGCAGGCGCACGCCGCCGGATTCCACGTCGATGGTGCCGATGAAATCGCGCCCGCGGCCGACCGGCCAATTGCTTGGCGCGGCGTCCAGCGCCAGCGTCTTCTCGATCTCGTCGATGAGGTCGAACGGATCGCGGCTTTCCAGGTCCATCTTGTTGATGAACGTGATGATCGGAATGTCGCGCAGCCGGCAAACCTCGAACAGCTTGCGGGTTCGCGCCTCGATGCCCTTGGCGGCGTCGATCACCATCACGGCCGAGTCGACCGCCGTGAGGGTGCGGTAGGTGTCCTCCGAGAAATCCTCGTGGCCCGGCGTATCGAGCAGGTTGAACACGCGGCCGTCGTATTCGAAGGTCATCACCGAAGTGACGACGGAAATCCCGCGCTCGCGCTCGATGGCCATCCAGTCCGACCGGGTCGCCCGCCGGTCGCGCTTGGCCTTGACCTGGCCGGCGAGCTGGATGGCGCCGCCGAACAGCAAGAGCTTCTCGGTCAGGGTGGTCTTGCCGGCGTCCGGATGGGAAATGATCGCAAACGTGCGGCGCCGATCGACCTCGCTGGCAAGCGGCAGCCGAGCCCGGGCACTGTCGGGGGGGCGAATGGGGACATTCATGGTGAGCCCGATGTGGCAGTTCCGGCGTCCCCGATCAAGGTTGCAACTCCAGGCTCAGTCGAGATCGGATGGGCCGGGCCCTGCCTGGCCGGGAGGCGTTGCGGCGGCTCGCTATGGACAGGAGTGCGGCGTGACTGACAAATGCCCGCGGCCAGCGACGGCGTTTCAAGGATATTTCGCGCATCGCCCGGAGGAATGCACCTGATGCCGCAAGATGTCGATCCGGAGCATGTGGCCATCATCGAGCCGGTGCGGGATTCCAAAATCCCCGTCCAGTTGATGTATCTGGAGATGATCGACGGGGTCTATGCACCGATCGGCCTGCGGGTGCCGCCGGGCGCGGGTCCGTTTCCGGTGATTGTGTTTGCGGCCGGCAACGGCGGCGGCGGCATGGCGGCGGTGCGCAACGCCACGCAGAATCGAAGCTGGACCCAGGATCGCTTCCTCGACGCGGGCTACGCGGTCGCCTGGCTGCGTTACCGCGCCGAGGTGGACTACGCCTACGACCGGGTCGGCAAGCTGATCGAGGACACGCGGCAGCACGGACAACTGCTGAACCGGGGGCCACTGGAGTACGAAGACGTCATCGCCGTCATCGAATATCTCAAGACCTTGCCCGCAATCGCTGCGGACAAGGTCGGCTATATGGGAATGAGTCACGGCGGCGAGATGGCTTTCAAGATCGCGTCCGAATATCGCGGCGTGCGGGCGATGATTGCCAGCGAGCCGGCGGCACACGAATTCCTGCGACTGCGGCCCGACGCGACCGCGCACATCAACCCGGCGACCGGTCTTCTGAACGTGGAGAACATGCTGATGCGCGAGGCCGGGAAGGTCCGCGACCGGATCACCGAGGATGTCGCCCGGCAGCGGATCAGCACGATCGCGACACCGATCTTGGTGCAAGGCCGCAACCGCGATGAGCTCCAGGGCATTTTCCGGGTCTGCTATGATCTTCTGATCGAGGCCGGTAAAGACGCCGAATGGGCGACCTACGAGCACGACGTCCACGGCTTCGTCTATGTGGAGCGGAACTCCCGGGGTGTCTACGATCCCGATCCGGTGCAAATTCAGGCGGTCAAGGATTCGATTGCATTTTTCGATGCACGGATGAAGAATCTCTGACGCCGCGAGCCGCGGCATGCAGAGCTTCCGCCTGAGCTTGAATCTGCTGCCAAGCCATCGCGGGTGATCTATAATCTTCGCTCGATCCGAATCGCCGACGGGGTTCCATGTGAAATTGCCGGGCTGGATCAAAAGCGCGGTCGAGTTCATCAAAGTGCCGGCCGGCCGGCCGCCGGTCGCGCCGCCAGATGCGCCGCCAGCGGATGCGCCGCACGAGATCGAGAGCCGCGCGCCGCCGCAAGACGCCGATGCTGGCGACATCGAAAACCCGCCCGAAGCCAGCATCGAAGCCGCACCCGCGACCCGCACCAGCATCGAATCCGAGAGCCCGATCAGCGCCCGACCCGAAAGGCGGATCAACGTCGAATCGAACGGCTCGCCAAACCAGCAGGAAATCGACCGTCGCCGCGGCCTCGTGCGCGAATTCTTCAACGATTACTGGTCGTCCGCCGACGACAAGCCAAGCTCGTTCGCCGAGCGGCTGGATCGGGCGGAAGGCTACATCAATGAACGCGCGGCGGCCGTGGGAGAGGCTTGGCGGCTTGGCCCCGCGACCCGGAAGCAACTCGGACTGCCGCCATCGAAAAAAGCGTGAACGGTCGCAATCTTGAATCCGCCCGGCGGACGTGGCTTGCGATTTCGCGCACTTTGTCCCGAAGTCGCGCCGGCACCACCGGGTTACCTCCGGCCGGGTAACTGCGCCCTGTTGTTGCCGCTATCAGGCTTCAGGCAAAGCGCGGGCGGGGCGCCTGTTGCGTTGCCGAGGGGCCTTTCGTGATCGTTGGCGATATGACATCTCCCGCCGGCGCCGTTTCGCGCCGCGCCGTGCTGCGCGGGCTGACCTCGGCGGCGTCCACGCTCGCGCTCGGCGGCTGCGCCGGCTTGGCGGCGACCGGCGCTCGCTTTGATGCTTCGGAGATCTCGACCAACCCGACGCTGCTGGTCGCGACCAACCGCAAGCCGGCGGATGGCGCGCACGCGAAACCCTGGTTCGGGCCGGAACGCTCGTCCAGCCTGAGCATTGCGCATGCGCGGCTCACGCCGCCGGGCGACGGCCGCTTCTCGCTCTCCGCGGTCGGGCTCGACGATTGGCACCTCGATGCGATCGAGCCGGTTCCGCAGATCGGCGACCTGCCGGGGCCGTCCACCGGCGCACGCGACGTGCTGATCTATGTCCACGGCTTCAACCAAACATTCGAGACCGCCGTGCTTGATGCCGCGCGGCTGTCGGACGGTATCAGGTTCCACGGAGCCACGATGGCGTTCTGCTGGCCGTCCAAGGCGAAATTGCTGGACTACGGCTATGACCGCGACAGCGCCATGTGGTCGCGCGACGCGCTGGAGAAGGTGCTCGACGGACTGATGACAAGCCCGACCGTCGGCCACTTGCATATCGTGGCGCACAGCATCGGCACCATGCTGACGATGGAATCGCTGCGCCAGCTCTATGCACATCAGGCCGACGCGGCCGCGGACCGGTTGGGCGCCGTGGTGTTCGCCGCGCCCGACATCGACATGGATGTGTTCGCATCCTCCGTCGAGCACATCGGCCCCGTTGCCCGCAAGATCACGGTTCTGACCGCGACCAACGACCGTGCGCTCGCGCTGTCGCGATGGATGGCCGGCGGGATGACCCGCGTCGGCGCCGCTCAGAAAGCGCAACTCGAGCAGCTGGGGCTGCACGTGATCGACGCCTCGCAGGAGGGCTGGGGTTTGGTCAACCACGATCTGTTCCTGTCGGATGGCCGGATACGACAGGTCATCCGTCGCGCCGTCGACAATCCGACCGGCGCTTGAGGGCCGGGCGGTCGCGGCAGCAAGGCCGCGTATCGCCGGCCGGCGGCGAGCACCGTCACGGCAGCGGCTGGATCGGTCGCTGGCGATGGACCGCGACCCATTCGGCGTTCTCGCGCATGGCTTCGATGCCGAGCTCGCGATAGACCGCCCGCACCAGCGATGCGGTCGCGGCATCGATCTGCTCGGGCAGCAGCTCGTAGGCCCGTTCGAACAGGACGCGCATGCGGTCATATTGCCGGGCCTGCGCCTTGAGGGCCAGGCGCTCGGAATAGGCGGTCAAGGCGGCCGCCAAGCCGGGCAGTAATCCAATGACCATCAGGAGATCGACGCCAAAAAAGACGGTCTTGCCGAGCTCGCCGGAGGTAACGAACACGATCAGGGGCGCCAGCAGGAACGCAGTGCACATCAGGAGAATAATGGCCCAGGTCTCCAGCGTCTCAGCCATGCCATGGTAGTGAAATCCCCGGCGCCGAAAGAACATGTATTGCCCATGCACCCAGCAGCGGCGGGCGATGCCGTGGCAGCGGGGGTCGAGCACGCGCTCGTCCGCCACCCCTTCGGCGCGATCGAGCAGTTCGAGCGTCCGCAGGCAGACTTTCACCCAGGCAAGCTCGTTTGGTTGCTTGATCGGATAGGCATTGGCGAGCACCCCCACCGTATGGGCGTCGACATTGGAGCCATCACCCGATGCGTCCGCCTTGACGTCGGAGGGCCGCAGCCCGATGCCGACGAGCCGCCAATAGACCGCGACCCGCAGCGCCTCGGCGAGCGCCCGGTAATCGAGGAAGCGCTCCTGATGCCGGCCCCAGCGCGCGCGCGCGAATATGATGAAGATCAGCAGGTAGAAAGCGCTGTAGGCGATGAGCAGAAGCTCGACCGCCTGGTAGGAGAACATTGCAAAGCAAAAGAACGCGGAGAATGTCAGCAGGAACAGCAGCAGCCAGTCGCGCTTGAATTGCGTTTGGAAATCGTTCGCGAGCGTGTCGGAAATGGAATACAGCCGGGACCAGCGCGGCGCCAGCGTGAGCGCGATCTGCCTGGGAGCCGCCTGCCCGGCCGCCGGCGGGTCGGCGCCGTCGAACAAATAGTCCAGGCTGCGTGCGATCCGCGCGCGGCGAGCCTGGTCGGAGGCCGCCGCCGCCGCTTCATGGTTGAACTGCCGGGTGAGCGTGATCAGCACGCCGAACGTTTCCCAGGCATCGAACTCGCGCCGTTGTGCATCGGACAATTGGAACCTGCCGTCCGCCCGCTCGATCCGAAACAGACGGCCGGCAAATCCGACGAGACCGTGCGACCATCGTTTGAGGAGGCCGCCGCGATAATGACTGACAACGGCGCGGCCCCATCTTTCGACCGCGACCGGGCCGGCCGACGAGCCGCCCTTCTGGCGCGGCGCCAGCACATGGATCACCGGCCCGATCTCGGACCCGTCGAGGCTCGCCCGCGCCGAGCGGCTGATTTCGAGCGGAATGCCTTCGCGGGTGAACTTGACGATCTCGGCGGTGCCGCCGACCGCCATATTGCTTTCGTCACCGTCCCAGATCGCGATCAGGATATTGCAGTGCTGGATGATGAACAGGCCGACTGCGCGATATTGCTCGGCGCGCGCTTTGGAGCTGGTGCGCACCGCCTCCAGCGAATTACCGTGCGTGAACGGGATGACCGGCGCGGCAATGGCACGCGCCAGCAATTCATCGAATTCGGCGGCGTTGCCGGGCTTCAGTCCCGGCTCGAAGTCTCGGCGATATTCCTCCGGCGGCATCGGCAGTGGCGCGATAAGCCGCGCGCCCTGCGCCAGCGCGACCCGCGCCACCAGGCGATCGGCGCCTTCCGCCAAGGCCGATAGAACGATGACCGGCGTCTCGCCGTCATCCTTGAGATAATCGTGCCGCAAGCCCGCAATGATGCGCGCGACCTCCGCTTCGAGCCGGGGCACGTCTTCGTCGCGCAGATCGCGATGCCCGGTAACGCCGATCACCAGCGGCAGGCGGTCGGGCAGCGATTGCATGATTGGTGGCCTATTGGACGACGCGGACCGCCGGCGTGATGGCGAGATCGGCGGCGGAGGTCTTGAGCGCGATCAATTGCGACAACAAAGCGAAAATGCGCTTGGTGTTCGCCGATCCTCGTTCCGGCACGCAATAGATTCCATCGATGAAATGGGTCGCCACGAAGCACTCATCGCTTGGGTCCGTGACGATATTCAACAGGTTCGCATCCTCGCGCACGGTCGACAAGATCGGCATTCTTTCATCGGCCCGCGGGAGGCTGGGATGTGCCTCCCGTTCCTCTATTTCCTCGCTTGCTGCGGTCCCTGGCGCGACCGCCTCCCGGTTCAATCTGGCTTGCCGCAAGAGCTTGCCGAGGAATTGGTAGATGCTGTAGGTCGATCGCGTCACGATCTTGAAGGTCAATGGACCGACTTGAAATTGCAGCGTGTCCGTTTGTTCGGTCTCCTCTTTCCCCGGATGCCAACTCGATCCGCAAGCGGGGGAACGTTTGTAGTCGCGGTCGACGTATCTGGCGAGGACCAATTGCAAACGCTCGGGGTTCATGGCCTTCATTCCCCGCTCGGCCAGGACCGGATCGAAGCAGAATCGGGAGTATTCGGTCTTGCCCTTGCCGCCGCCACTGTCGCTGCCGCCGCCCTTGGATCCACCGCCTGGCGTTACGGTGGTAGCCTCGACCGTGAGACCCGTGATCACGGCGATTTCCATGAACTCCCGGAAGCACCGCTTCCTCGGGTCTTCCGGCGGGCATCCGTAATCGTAGGGTGGATCGAATTGATATCCGATCACGTGATGACCGACATCGATCTCAATGGAATCCGCGAACAGCCAGAACAAGAGCTCGCGCGAATAACCTTGCCGGATGAAATAGTTCAGATCATGCAAGCTCACCGGACTGAGCAAGCCGGAATAAAACGAGCCGTTTTCCAGCGAGGAGACGCTGAAATTCGAGCTCACGGTCGTGGCATTGTTGAAATTCTGCTGGTTCCCGAAAATGACGTCCCGGGCCGGGCTTGCAGGCGCCAGCGCGCCCCTGGGAGTCGGTCCCAGCAGGAACGAAGGCATGCCGAAGGTCGTCACGTTCTGCATGCTGGGATTGACTTGCGGAACGGTCGTGAAGCTCATCGGCCAGTCGTGGCTGGAACGAATGATATTGAGGAGAATGGATTCGTTGCGCGCCTTAGCGAGGCTGCGATTGACCGTGTCGTAGCGCGGATCGACAGGATCGACGACCGCGCACGCCCCCAGCGTGCCGGCAAGCAAAATGCCGGCCACGACATCGCGACACCGCATGACGCCACCCCTGCCCGCAACCATTTTTTAGTTTTGTTTATTTGTGCACGGCAAAGCGCGGGGCGTCAAGCCTCGGACGCTTATGCCTTATACTGGCTATGAGCAAGCTTTGAGGTGCGTGATGTGACGTTTCAAACCATCGCCGTCGAGGTGTCGCCGCGCCGCATCGCTACGGTTCTGTTGAACCGGCCCGAGCGCGGCAACGCATTTGATCAGGTCATGCTCGATGAGCTCGGCCAGGCTTTCGCGGCGCTTGCGGCCGGCGAAGAGGCGCGCATCGTCGTCCTGCGCGGCAGCGGGCGTCATTTCTGCAGCGGCGCCGATCTGGCCGCGCGCGCGGCGGTCGCGCCGGCGCAGCCTCGGCAGCCGGCCGCCGCGCACTTTTCGTTGCGCGACGTGCTGGCGAGTTTGGATGCGTTGCCGAAGCCGACGCTGGCGGTGGTTCACGGCGCGGCGATCGGCGGCGGCGCTGCCTTCGCGGCATGCTGCGATGCCGTCATCGCGGCCGACAGCGCCTTCTTTTCGATTCCCGAGGTTCGGGTGGGAATGCCTCCGCTCGGCGTCGCTCCGTTCCTGGTGCGCGCGATCGGACATCGCAATTTCCGCCGCTATGGGCTTTCCGGCGAGCGGATCACGGCCGTGGAAGCGTTGCGTTTGGGATTGGTGCATCAAATCTGCGCCGCGGACGTGCTCGAAGAAACATCGGCACGCATTGCCGACGAGTTCCTGCATGGTGCGCCGGACGCGATCAGGGCGCTCAAGAGCGCGGCCGCGCAATACGCTTTCCCGGCCTTGGCGGACATCCTGGCCACGCCGCCGGCCCACGACCCCAAGACGCCGGAGGCGCTGGAAGGAATTGCGAGCTTCCGCGAGAAACGCAAACCGAGCTGGTATCCGCCATGAGAAAGGGCGGTAGCGGAAAACGGGCGCGGCCCGGAGGCGGCCGCACGACCGCACCGGCCCGGCACGATCGCAAACCATGCCAGAACGGTTATGCTGTCGTGCGTCGCGTGCGCGCTGATCGTGACGCAAGCGGCGCGTCCCCTGACCGCGCGGCTCCATAATCCATTCGGAGACTGTTCCATGAAAATCATCTGCTTTGTGCTCGGATTGCTGGTCACAGCCACGCTGGCCCAGGCCGAAGACGCGGCAGCGATCGTCTCACAGTACCGGCGCGCGCACGGCCTCTCGGCGGTCAGGACTGACGCCCAGTTGACGGCGGTTGCGGAGCGGCAAGCCCGCGCGATGGCCAAGAGCGGCGTGATGGATCACAACGTGGCGGGCGCGTTTGCCGCTCGAGTCGCCGATGTGCCGGTCGGCTCGGCGGGCGAGAACCTGGCAGAAGGCACCAAAACCTGGGCCGAGACCATCCAACGGTGGGAATCGTCGGCCGGCCATAACGCAAATCTCTTGCTCCCTGACGCCACCCATATCGGGGTCGCTGTCGCCTACAGTGACCAAACCCACGAGGCGTTCCGCGCGATGGTCATCGGCAGGAAAGTCGATAAGCGCCTGTTTCAACCGACGCCATTTAATCCATACCCGGGCGTGGAAATGTGGTGGTGATTGCACGTGCGGAAGGACGCCTTGGATCTCGAAGCCTCGAAGCGCAAGGTCGCGGCGCTCACGGCGCCGCGCAACGTCGTCCTGGTGGGCGCCAGCGACCGCGCCGGCAGCTGGGCGGCGCGGGTGTGGCGCAATCTCAATCGCTACCGGTTTCCGGGCCCGATCCATCTCGTCAATCCGCGCCGGAACGAGATTTGGGAGCGGCGCTGCTATCCGGATTTCAAGTCGCTGCCGGAAGCGCCCGATCACCTGGTGGTCCTGGTTCCCGCCGCCGGCGTCGCAGCGACGCTGCGGAGTGGGGCGGCGGCGGGCGCGCGCAGCGCCACGGTGTTCTCGGCGGGCTTCGGCGAAGCCTTCGACAGCGAAGCCGCGGCGCTCGGCCGCGAGCTGGCGGCGGTGATTGAGGAAACCGGCCTCGGCGTATCGGGTCCCAACTGCATGGGCAATGTCTGCGCCAAGAGCGCCTTGGTGACGCTGACCGAGGATCGGCCGCTGGCGGTGCGCTGCGGCCCGGCAGCGCTGGTCGGACAGAGCGGCGGCATGATGATCTTCATCAATGCGGCGCTCGAGGAGCGCGGCATCTGGGCGGAATATCTGATCACCAGCGGGAACGAAGCGGGCCTGTCGGTGCCCGACTATGTGGCCTTCTTTGCCGACCAGCCCGAGCTCAAGGTCATCATCATCTATGTGGAGGCGATCGCGAACCCGGAGAAATTCGCCGCCGCCTGCCGCCTGGCGCGCGCAGCCGGCAAGGCGATCGTGGCGGTGAAGCTCGGCCAATCGGACGCCGGGCGCACCGCCGCCATGGCGCATACCGGATCGCTCGCCGGCAGCCTCGAGGCCTTCGATGCGCTGGCGGGCGAGCTCGGCGTCATCCGCGCCGACACGCTCGACGATGCGGTCGAGGTGACGGAGCTCATCGCCCATACGGGCGCACCGGCCGGCCGCCGGCTCGGCGCGATCACGCTGTCGGGCGCCTTTCGCGGCCTCATCCTCGACGCCGCGGAAAAAAACCAGCTGGCGCTGCCCGCCCTGGCGCCGCAAACCACGCACAGGCTCAACGCCGTGCTCGCGGTTGGATCGTTGGTCGGCAATCCGATTGATGGCGGATTTGGCGTGCTCACCAGCGCCGAGAACTACCTGGCCTCGATCGAGGCCATGCAGGCCGATCCCAACCTGGACCTGCTCCTGCTACAGGAGGCGTTGCCGCGCGAGGCCGGCTCCGCGCGCGCCGAAAGCTACATTGCGATGGTCGAGGCCTATGCGGCGGGCGGCGCCCGCAAGCCGATCGCGTTCGTGACCCCGCTCTCCCATGGGCAGACCGACTACAGCCGCACCTTGCGGGCGCGCGCGCCGCATGTCTCGTTCCTGCAGGAGGCCAACAAGGCGCTGCGCGCCATCGGGGCGGTCGCGCGGGCGCGCGAATGCGAAGCGCTTGCCGGCACGGCGGATGCGATGAACCGGCGGCCCACGCCCGAGCAGGCGCAGGCGGTCGCGCGCATGTCCGCGCGCGCGAGCGTCCATTCGACGGCACTCAGCGAAGTGGAATCCAAGGACCTGTTGCGCCTTTATGGAATCATGGCGCCGGCGGAGGCGCTGGTGACCTCGCCCGCCGAAGCGCTGAGCGCCGCCGATCGCATCGGGTATCCGGTCGTGCTCAAGGCGGTTTCGGCCGCGCTCACCCACAAATCGGACGCCGGCGCGGTGGCGCTCGATCTTTCGACCCGTGCAGAGCTGGCGGCGGAATACGACGCCATGTCGGGCCGCCTGCGCGGGCACGCGCTCGCCGGGATGCTCGTCTGCCGCCAAATCCGCGGCGGCCTCGAGCTCGTGCTCGGCCTTCATCGCGACCCCGAGATGGGCCTCGTGGTGATGGCCGGCAGCGGCGGCGTCCTGCTCGAGCTCGTCAAGGACGTGGCGTTCTGCGTGCCGCCGGTCAGCCCCGACAAGGCCCGCCACATGATCGGCCGCACGCGCGCCGGTCAGCTGATGAGCGGCTATCGCGGCAGTAGCCCGCTCGACAGCGAGGCGGTCGTGGCCGCCCTGGTTGGGCTCGGCAATCTTGCGCTGGATCTCAAGGACGTGGTCGAATCGATCGACATCAATCCGTTCGTCGCCATGCCGCGGGGACAGGGCGGTCTGGCGCTCGATGCCTTGGTGGTGTTGCGGCGGCGCTAGGACGCTGAACGAACGCTATGATGATCGGGCACCGCCATGGCCTATAGGGGCGGGCGGCGGGTATAATGACCCGTCAGCGGCGATCCATCACCTTGACGACCGCGGGCGGGCGTGAAATCGAGCGGGCCCAAACAAGGAAGCGGCGGCGAGCCAGCCGCGACTTGGCCGGGACACGAGGACGATATGACCTTCTCCACCATCAAGCTCTCGCTCATCCTGTTCGGCTTGGCGCAGATGCTCAAGTTCAGAGCGTTCCGCCATGCCGCCTTCCGGGCCCGCTTGAAGCAGCGCGATCTGGTGGCGCAGATCATGGCGCGGGACGAGGAGACCGGGCGTTGGTTCGCCTTCAAGGACGGCAAGATCACGTCGGGGGCCGGCCTGCA
>DASXXS010000292.1:0-41304 GCA_036502925.1 Xanthobacteraceae bacterium | reverse complement strand
GGATCGAGGGCGTGCCGGTCGGCACTGTCGATGCGCCGACGCTGCGCCGAAGCATCGGCTATGTGTTCCAGGGCATCGGCCTGTTTCCGCATATGCGGGTCGGCGAAAATATCGGCATCACCCCGCAGCTCCTGGGCTGGGCGCGATCCAAGATCGCTGCGCGCATCGAGGAGCTCCTGGACCTGGTCAGCTTGCCGCGCGGCTATGCGTCGCGATTTCCGGCCGCGCTCTCCGGCGGCGAGGCCCAGCGCATCAGCGTCGCGCGGGCGATCGCGGCGCGCCCGCGGATCGTGCTGATGGACGAGCCCTTCGGCGCCCTTGATCCGGTGACCCGCGACACGCTCGGAGGGGCCTATCGGAAGCTGCACGAGCGCCTCGGCCTCACCACCGTCATGGTGACTCATGACGTGCAGGAGGCGGTGCTGCTCGCCGACCGGATCGTGGTCATGAGCGCCGGCCGCGTCCTGGCGCAGGGCACGCCGGCGGCGCTCCTGTCGAGCACGGCCGATCCGGACGTGGCAGCCCTCATGGCGACGCCCAAGCGGCAGGCCGAGCGCATCGCCGCGATCCTGCAGCGCAACGATGGAGCAGCCGCCCATGGATGAGCGCATCCAGAGCGCGCTTCGACTGCTGCCGGATTATCTCGCGCGGCACGTCCTGCTCAGCGCCTCGGCCCTCGCGCTCGGCATCCTGATCGGCCTGCCGCTGGGGCTGTGGCTCGTTCGCCATCCGCGCATGCGCTGGCCGGCGCTGGCAGCGGCGAGCTTCGTGCAGACCATTCCGGGGCTGGCGCTGCTGGCGCTGTTCTACCCGTTGCTGCTCGGGCTTTCCGCCTTCACCGATTCGCTCTTCGGCCTGCGCCTGCCGGCGCTCGGTTTCCTGCCCTCGCTGCTGGCGCTCACGCTTTATTCCGTGCTGCCGATTCTGCGGAATGCGGTCGCCGGCCTGACCGGCCTCGATCCGGCGGTGATGGAAGCGGCAAGCGCGGTGGGCATGACCTCCCGGCAGCGCCTCTTCCGCGTCGAGGTGCCGCTGGCGGCGCCGGTCGTGATGGCGGGAATCCGCACCGCCGCGGTCTGGACGATCGGCGCGGCGACCCTTTCCACCTCGGTGGGCCAGACCAGCCTCGGCAACTACATCTTCGCCGGCCTGCAGACCGAAAACTGGATCTTCGTGCTGTTCGGCTGCGCGGTGGCGGCGGCGTTTGCGTTCGTGGTCGATCAGATTCTCGGCCTGATCGAAACGGGAGCCACGCGGCGCGACGGCAGGCGCATCTGGCTCGGCGCGGCGCTCATCGCGGTGGGCATGGCGGCGGCGCTGATGCCGCTCATGATGCCGCTCCTGGCGAGCGGCTCGCGCGCCTACCTGGTCGGCGCCAAGAACTTCAGCGAGCAATTCATCCTGGCCGAGCTCATCTCGGAACGATTGGAGGGGCAGGGCGTTGCGGTCGCCCGCAAGGAGGGGCTTGGCTCCGCGGTCGCCTTCCGGGCGCTCGCCAGCTCCGACATCGACGTCTATGTGGATTATTCCGGAACCCTGTGGGCGAATGTCCTCGGCCGCAGCGACACGCCGGAGAGCACCGCCATGCTGAACGAGCTCACCACCGTGCTGGCGCAGCGCTTCGGGGTGGTGCTGCTCGGTCCGCTCGGGTTCGAGAACGCCTATGCGCTGGCGATGCGGCGCGAGCGCGCGGCGGCGCTCGGCATCGGCAGCATCGCGGACCTCGCGCGCCAGGCGGGCGAGCTGACCTTCGGCACCGACCTCGAATTCCTGAGCCGGCCGGAATGGACCAAGCTCAAGGATACCTACGGGCTCAATTTCCGGGCGCAAAGGTCCTACACTCCGACCTTCATGTATCGGGCTATAGACAGCGGCGACGTGGACGTCATCACGGCCTTTTCCAGCGACGGCCGCATTGCCGCGCAGGGACTGGTGGTGCTCGCCGATCCCATGCACGCTATTCCGTCCTACGACGCCGTCCTGCTGATCTCGCCCCGGCGCGCCAGCGACGCGATTCTCACCCGTGCGCTTTCGCCGCTGATCGGCAAGATTTCAGTCGAGCACATGCGCGAGGCCAATTTCATGGTCGATCGCGATGCCGACAAGGCCACCCCGCAGGAAGCCGCCCGCTTCCTCGCGCGCGCCGCCGGCCTGCCGGAGCCGTGAGCTGCCCGAACCGACTATTGCGCGGCCCGCAGCGCCTGGACCGAGAAATATCCATCCGCGTCGGTCCAGGCGGCGACCGTCGTCCAGCCGGCACC
Organism: Xanthobacteraceae bacterium; assembly: GCA_036502925.1. Lineage (GTDB taxonomy): Bacteria > Pseudomonadota > Alphaproteobacteria > Rhizobiales > Xanthobacteraceae > VAZQ01. Next base: position 39,043 of record DASXXS010000292.1, on the reverse strand, counting down.
GCGCGCCAGCGCGCCGAAGGATTCGATGCTGTATTTGTAGCTGTTCTCGGTGTGGATGGTCTCGCCGGCGCGGAACTCGATCGTGCGGCCGCACACGTTGACCCGCTGGCGGACGCGGCTGGCGAGGTGCATCTCGATACGCTGGCGCTCGCGATTGTAGAAGGCCTGGTGGCAGAAGCTTGCAAGATCGAAGTCGGCCCCGAGCTCGCGATTGATGCGGGCCAGCAGATTGAGATTGAATTTGGCGGTCACGCCGGCGGCATCGTTATAGGCCGCGGTGAGCGTCCTGGCGTCCTTCACCAGATCGATGCCGACGATCAGGATCGCGTTCTCGCCCAGGATGCGGGCGGCGTGCTGCAGAAACGCGCAGGCCTGGTGCGCTTCGAAATTGCCGATGGTCGATCCGGGGAAGAACCCGGCGCGCGCCAGCGCGGCAAGCGAGGGCGGCAGACGGAAATCCTGGGTGAAATCGGCCGCCACCGGAAGCACGGCAAGCTGCGGATAGTCGCGCCGCAGCCGGGCGGCTTCCTCGGTGAGCCATTGCGAGGAAATGTCGACCGGCACATAGGCCGCAATGGCCGGCGCGGCGTCGATGAGGAGCCGCGCCTTCTTGCTCGAGCCGCTGCCGAACTCGATCAATGCCGTCTTGGGCGGCAGCAGGCGCGCCATGTCGGCGGCGTGCGCGCGCAGGATCGCAAGCTCGCAACGGGTCGGATAATATTCCGGCAGCTCGGTGATCTGTTCGAACAGCCGCGAGCCGGCCTCGTCATAGAAATATTTCGGCGACAGCCGCTTGGGCCGCGCCGTCAGGCCCTCGATCACGTCGCGCGCGAAGGCGGAATAGCGCTCCTCCGATGGACGGCGGGCGACGACCGACGGGATACTCATGAGCAACTCCTTGGGTTTGTCCGCGGCCGCTCCATCCCTCCCCCGCCGCGAGGGTTGGTGGACGCGCGCATTCAATCCGGATAGTCCGCCAGGCGGACGCCGCTGAATTGCCAGCGCGCCGACGGATAGAAGAAATTGCGGTAGCTGGCGCGCGCATGGCCCGGCGAGGTCGCGTGCGAGCTGCCGCGCAGAACCATCTGATTGACCATGAACTTGCCGTTGTACTCGCCGAGCGCGCCTTCCGCTGCCCGATAGCCCGGATAGGGCGAATAGGCGCTGCGCGTCCATTGCCAGACGCTGCCGAAGGCGTCGTCCATGAGACCGGCGAGCGCGCCGACCTCCCACTGCGCTTCGGTGGGCAGGTCTTTGCCGGCCCAGCGCGCAAACGCATCGGCCTCGTAGTAGCTGACATGGTGAACCGGCGCGTCCGGGTCGAGCGGCTTGAGCCCGGCGAGCGTCAGCGCGAACCAGCCGCCGTCGCGCTCGCGCCAATAGCCCGGCGCGCACCAGCCTTCGGCCGCGGCCGCCGCCCAGCCATCGGAGAGCCACAGGGACGGCGTCGCATAGCCGCCGTCGGCGACGAATTCGAGCCACTGCGCGTTGCTCACCAGGCCGCGGGCGATCCGCGCCGGCGGCAGCAACACATCGTGCGCCGGGCATTCGTTATCGAAGCAATAGCCCTCGCCGGCCCAGCCGATGCGGTGAACCCCTGATGGCAGCGCGGCGAAACCCGCCGCGGCAACCGGCGGCGGCTCCCGCCAGTTCGCGTCATAGGCGGGCGCGATCGGATTCTGCGCGAAGGCATGGAGAATGTCGGTGAGGATCAATTCCTGATGCTGCTGCTCGTGGTGCAGGCCGATCTCCAATATGCGCAGCACCTCCGCGAGCTTGGCCTCCTCGGTACTCGCCAGCAAACGCTCGACCGCCTGGTCGACATGGCCCCGATAGGCGGCGACCTCGGCGCTGTCCGGCCGGGTCAGCAGGCCGCGCAGCGGGCGCGCATGCCGGGGACCGGCGGCGACGTAATACGAATTGAACAGATAGCCGAAGCCGGGGTCGAAGACGTCGTAGAGGGGAAGCTGCGGCACCAGCAGGAACTGCTCGAAGAACCAGGTCGTATGCGCCCGGTGCCATTTGGTGGGGCTGGCATCGGGCATCGATTGCACGACCTGATCCTCGGGGCCAAGCGGCGCCGCCCGACGCTCGGTCTCGGCGCGCACGGCGCGAAAGGCGTCGCGCCAGGCGACCCGATCATTCGATGGCGGCGCGAGTCCGGCGGGGCGGGCCGTTCCGCGATGACGCTCGCCGTCAAGGCGAAGGACCGATGACGAAGTCGCTGACGGCATCCCCAACCCCGGGTTTGGAGGAATCGACAATCTGTTCGGTCAAGAAAATGAAAAACGGCCGGCCCAACCGAATGGTTCCTCGCCAAGATAGGTAATCACACGGGTTCTGGTTACCCGCGCTCGCGGAGAGTTTATCGCATCCAAGCAGCACACTGCAGATGTGACCGGGGCTGTTCGAGCCCGCACAGGGGCCCGGGCAAAGTCGGAAAATCGTGACATTCTAGCGGCTTGGAGCGTTCAGCTAGCGGCTTGGAGCGTTCAGGGCGATGGCTTGACGGCGTTGGCGCCGGCGGTCGCGGCCACGCTGTCCTGCGGCGCGGTGCCGCCGCTGACCCCGATGGCACCGACCAGCTTGCCGTTGAGGATGATCGGGATGCCGCCTTCCGACGCAATCGGCCGCGCCCCGTCCGGAAAGGTCATGAAGGCGACATTGCCGGCCGAGAACTGATCGGCAAAGACCTTGCTCGGCCGGCGGAACAGCGCCGACGTGCGCGCCTTGGCTTCTGCCAGCACGGCCGAGGAGCTTTGCGCGCCATCCATCTTCTCGAAATAGATCAGCTCGCCTTCCGGCCCGACCACCGAAATCGCCATGTGCCAATTGTTCTTTTTCGCTTCCGCCACGGCGCCATCGGCCGCCGCCTTGGCCTGCTCATTGCTGAGCGGCGCCCCATAGTCCGGCGGCGGCGCCGCCGGCAGGGCGACAGGACGGCCGGAGGGCTCCGCCGGCGAGGGCTGTTGGGCCTGCGCGCAGACGCCAAGCAGGCAGACACTAAGCAGGCAGACGCCGGGCAAGAGGCCTGCCACGGTCGCCCAAGTCTTCAAAGCAGCAATTCGCATATCGATCTCCCACTGCGGCGCGTGCCGGAAGCCGCGGCGTCATCATCTGGCCGAAAATTCGTCGTCACTGATGATTGCGCCCGGCCAACCCCGATCAGGATAGGCGACTTGCCGCAAGATCAGCAAGGAGGGCTTGCAGGCACGCCCTTCGGCAGTGACAATCGAGCCCTTCGCGGATGACAAAATCGTCGGCAACAGCGGACAATCCGATGCGAAACAAGGTTCTGGCCTGGACCAGCATTGCCGGCGCGGCGGTGGCGGGCCTCATCGCGGTGCCCATCGCAGGTCCCATCGCAGGTCTGTTGGCCTTCGCGCCGGCGCCCGCCTTGGCCCAGAACGCCAATTGCCGCAATACCGGCGGCTTCGATCGCTGGCTTGCCGATTTCAAGAAGGAGGCCGCCGCCAAAGGCATCTCGGCCAGCGCGATCAACGCCGCTTCGCCCTATCTCGTGCTCGACCAGCGCATCATCAATATCGACCGCGGGCAGCGCTTCTTCTCGCAGAACTTCCTCGAATTCTCCGACAAGATGCTCGCCGCCTACCGGCTGCAGCAGGGCGCCGCCCAGATCCGCAAGTATCAGCCGGTCTTCGCGCGCGAGGAGAAGGAATTCGGCGTGCCGGCCGCGGTCATCACCGCGTTCTGGGGGCTGGAGAGCGATTTCGGCGCGGGCCAGGGCAAGGACCAGGCGCTCAAGTCGCTGGCAACACTGGCCTATGACTGCCGCCGCAGCGACATGTTCCGCGGTCATCTGTTCGACGCGTTGCGCATGATCGAGCGCGGCGACCTGCGGCCGGAGGAAATGATCGGCTCATGGGCCGGCGAGCTCGGGCAGACCCAGATGATGCCGTCGGAATACTACCGGGACGCGGTGGATTATGACGGCAGCGGACGGCGCGATTTGATCAAGAGCGTCCCCGACGTGATCGGCTCGACCGGAAAATATCTGACCTATCTGGGCTGGAAGCGCGGCGAGCCGTGGCTCCAGGAGGTGCATGCTCCTGCCAACCTCCCCTGGGACCAGGCCGACCTGTCGATCCAGCACCCGCGCTCGCAATGGGCCGCCTGGGGGGTGACGCGCGCCGACGGCAAACCGTTGCCGTCCGACAGCTTGCCGGCCTCGTTGGTCCTGCCGATGGGACGGTTCGGCCCGACCTTCATGGCCTACAACAACTTTCAGGTCTATCTGAAGTGGAACCAGTCGCTGATGTATGCGCTGACCGCGGCCTATTTCGCCACCCGCCTCGAGGGCGCGCCGGCCATGCGCCGCGGCAGCGAAATCCCCAAGCTCAGCTTCGAGGAAACCCGCGAGCTGCAGCAGATCCTGGAGAAGCGCGGCTACGACATCGGGCGCACCGACGGCATCCTCGGCTTGAAGAGTCGCAGCGCCGTGCGCGAGATGCAGATCAAGTTCGGCCTGCCGGCCGATTCCTGGCCGACCGCCGAGTTCCTCACGCGGCTGCGCGGAGTGCGGTGAGACGTTGTAGCCCGCATGGAGCGGAGCGCAATGCGGGAGCGGCGGTCCCGGATTTCGCGGAGTTTATCATCAGGCGGCGCTTCGCGCCGACCCGTTGGCTCCGTCGGGGCTACTGCGTCGCGCTCTTCTCCAGCGTCAACGCAAATCCCGGCTTGCTGACCTGGATCAGGTTGCAGTCGGCATTGCGGGTGAGGTCGGCCATCAGCCTGACCAGGGGATGCTTGAGCGTGACATAGTCCCTGGCCGGCCCGGCGGCGCGCATCGCCGCGATATCTTCCTTGCTCAACAGCCAGCGCAGCACCAGCTCCTCGTCGGAGACGCCGGCCCCGCCGAGCTCGCGGCGCATGTCCGCCAGCGTGGGCTGCGGACGCTGTTGCGCCATGATCTCGCGCGCGCGCGGCCGGTCCAGGATGCGGCCGCGCACCTCCTGGTCCATGGCGGTGACGGCTTCCTCGCCGAACTGACCGAGCGCGTAGCGGATGACCTGATCGGTCACTTCCTTGTAGCGCTCGCCGAGGATGACATTGATCGCCGCCTGGCTGCCGACGAACTGCGACAGCGGCGTCACCATGATCGGATGGCCGAACTCGACGCGCACGCGGCCGGTTTCCTCCAGGGCCTGCTGCAGCTGCGCTTGCTTGCCGACCTGCGCGAGCTGATGGCCGAGATTGGAGATCATGCCGCCCGGCACCTGGTGCTGGTAGGTGGTGAAGTCGTATTCGGCCGGCACGCCGATCGGAAAGCCCTCGCGCCTGGCGATGACCGTGAAGTGGTCGGTGACCGGCCGCAGCACCTGCTCGTCGATCACCGGCTGAAAGCCGATGGCGCGCAGATTATGCGCGACGTTGAAGATCGAGGGCAGCGCGGCGCCATCGGCCAGCGGCGGAACGCCGGTATTGACGATCCGAATACCGAGCTTGACCGCCTCGAGCGCGACCAGCGGCCCGAGCCCGGTGGTGCAGTGGCTGTGCAATTCGACCGGAATGCCGCCGCTGTTCCGCAAAATGACCGGAACGAGGGTGCGGGTGCGCTCCGGCGTCAACAGGCCGCCCGGATCCTTGAGGCACAGGCGGAACGGCGCCAGCGATGCGGCCTGGCGGCAGCGCTGCGCATAATAATCGTCGGTGTGAACGGGCGAGACCGAATAGATCAGGTTGACGATCGGATCGAGCCCGAACTTGCGCGCGACCGCCACCCGGTATTGCCAGCCGGGCAGGTCGTTCCACGGTTCCGAGATGCGGGCCTGCCGGATGCCGTTGGCGGCCATGCGCTCGATGAAGAGCTCGTACATGCAGGGTGGATCGAACCCGAAGGTATTGACCCGCCCGGCGATCAGCCGCAGCGGCGTGTGCGGGACCCGCTCGGCGACCCGCCGGATCCGCTCCCACGGATCCTCGCGCAGCTCGCGCACCGCCTTCTTGACATGCGAGCCCGAGAGCAGCTCGATCGCCAGAAAGCCGGCCTCATCGAGCCGCTTGGCGATCGGCAGCATCATCCCGGTCGACATCCGTTCGGCCCACAGGCTCTGATGGCCGTCCCGGATGGTGGTGTCGACGAATCGGATCTCGTCCATGGCTACTCCCGGGACTTCACGGCAAAGGCGGCGGGTCGGGCCTGATCCAGAACAGGGTCTGGCCGAATTCGACGAACTGGCCGTTCGACACCAGGATGCGCTCGATCACGCCGGCGGTTTCGGTCTTGATGCCGGCGAACACCTTCATCACCTCGATGAGCCCGACCGTGGCGCCGGCCGCCACTTTCGTGCCCGGCACCACGAACGGGGGATCGGAGGGCGACGGTGCGGCGTAGAACTTGCCCACCATCGGGGCGGTGACCGGCAGCAATCCCGGCTCGGGTGCCACGCTCTGCGCCGGCGAGGCTTGCGGCCCTGCCGCAGGCGGCGGCGCCACTGCGGCCGCCTGCGCAGGCGCGGGCGCGGCGGTGAGCGCAGCATCGGTCCTCGCCGAGATGTAGCCGCCTTTGCTGACCGTAATCTTGCGTTCGCCCTGCTCCAATTGAAGGAAATCGAACTTGGATTGCTCGAACAGTTTCAGGATTTCGAGCACATCGTCCTCGGTCAGCTCCATCAACCGCTCTCCTGCGGCAAACGCCGCGCGCCTTGGGCCAATCTCGTCGCCAGGCGAGGTCGAATAAGGATTTCGACCAGCCGAACCGGCGTGTCAACCATGGCGGCGTCTCGCCCCATCCCGGCACGGCCATCGGCCGCGGAACAACCGCGGCGTCGGCGCGTGATGTATGGTCGCCAAAATCCGGTTGGAATTAACCGCTGTTCACGCTATCTGCCTGCGGCATCTGTGAGCAGCATCTCCGGGGTGTTGGCGCCGCGGCATTTATCGCAGTGCCGTTCCGGTCATCAAAGTCCGGCCGTAATATGTGGCTAGTCGCGTGTTCATGCGATCATCGCGCGCGTCTGCTGGAATGGCGCCGCAACGCCAGGAGGGGAACTTGCCTAGGATTTTGCAGATGGAACCGTCTCGAAAGAATGCCGTGCTGACGGTCGCGGCGATCTCCGCGCTGGCCGTGGCGCAATGGTTCCTGGCGTCCGAAAGCGTCCCGGCCGCACCCGCCCCGGGGGCGATCATCCTCGCCCAGAACCCGCCAGCCAGATGCGGTCAAGACCCGCAGCATCCCTGCCCGAAGGAGGCGCCGAAGCAGCAGCAGCCGGCTCCGAAGGCGCCGCCGCCACAGCAGCAGCCGCCGCAACCGAGGCCACAGGCGCAGCCCCAGCAGCCGCCGCCTCCGCCTCCGCAGCGGCAGCAGGCGCAGCCGCAGCCTCAGCCGCCCCCGCCTCCGCAACGGCAGCAGGCGGAGCCGCAGCAGCCGCCGCCGCCTCCACCACGGCAGCAGGCGCAGCCGGTGCCGGCCCCACCGCAGCCCAACCAGCAGGTGCAACCCAAGGACAGGGAAAGGACGCAGAGGCCGGTGGTTCAGCAGCCCCCGGCGGGGCAACCGCAGCCAGGCCAGCCGCCGGTACAGAACCAACAGCGCATCCAGCCAGCCCAGGGCCAGCCCGTGCAGCCGCAAGGCCAGCAGCCCCAGCAGGGTCAGCAGCCCCAGCAGGGCCAGCAAGTGCTACCCGGCCAGCAGCGGCTTCAGCCTGCGCCAGGACAGCCGGCGCAAGGACAGCCGGCACAGGGGCAGCCTGTGCAACCGCAAGGCCAGCAGCGCATCCAGCCCGCGCAGGGGCAACCGCAGCCGGGACCCGCAGGCCAGCAGCGCATCCAGCCCGCCCAGGGACAACCGGGACAGCAACCGCCGGGCCAGCAGCCCGCCCAGGCTTTCCAGCGCGTCCGCCCGGCTCCGGGACAGCCGGCCCAGTCCGGCGCGCCCGGCTTCGCCAATGTCCAGGATCTGCGCGGCCAGCGGCACGAGCGCACGGAAGCCGGCGGCCGGGTCGTCATCGAGGAGCCCGATCACCGGCAAATCGTGCGCGAAGGCGGACAGGCCTTCGTCCGCCATGACGAAAACGAGCGGCTCCTCCAGTTCGGGGAAGGGCGCCGCGAACGGCGTGGCGACGGGAACTATTCGATCATCGTTCGGCCCGACGGCGATGAGATCGTCACCGTAACGGACGAGGACGGCCGCCTCATCCGCCGCTTCCGGCGCGAGCGCGACGGCCGGGAATACATTCTCATCGACAACCGCCGGCCGCGCGGCGAGGCGATCTTCCTCAACCTGCCGGTGCCGATCATCGGCATTCCGCAGGACCAATATATCGTCGACACTGCGGTGGCGCCCGAACCCTACATCTATCAAACCCTGGAGGCGCCGCCGCTGGTGCCGATCGAGCGGCCCTACTCGCTGGACGAGATCCGTTACAATGTGGCGCTGCGCGACCGCATGCGGCGGATCGATGTGGACACCATCAACTTCGAGTTCGGCTCATGGGAGGTGGCGCCCGATCAAGTGACGCGGCTGCAATTCGTGGCCCAGGCCATCCAGAATGTCCTCGCCCGCAATCCCGACGAGGTGTTCTTGATCGAGGGCCACACCGACGCGGTCGGCAACGACGTGGACAATTTGTCGCTGTCGGACCGGCGCGCCGAGACGGTCGCCAGCATTCTCACCGAGTCCTTCCAGATCCCGCCGGAGAATCTCACGACCCAGGGCTACGGCTCTCACTTCCTCAAGATACCGACGCCGGACGCCAATCGGCAAAACCGTCGGGTGACCGTGCGGCGGATCACGCCGCTCCTCAACGGCGGGAACGGGTAGCTCACCCCCGCAATCGCGACTTGCAATCCAGAGATGGCGGGACTCGCGTCCCGGCCATTTGCATTTCGCAGCCGCCGTTCAGCGGCTGGCCTCGCGCGAATAGTAGCGCGTGCCATACGGCTTGGGCGAAAACTCCGGATGATAGCTGCAGCGCCCATCGAGCGCGCCGCGCTCGCGCTCGCAACCAGCGGCGATCGACTGCGGGGTCGGCTTGTCCCCCTTCTCGATCCATTGCATCAGCGTGTCGAGCGCGGCGGCAAGCTCCGGCGCGCTCTGCCCGGTGTGCAGCTTTTCGTCCGTGAAGGCCTGCACCAGCCGCTCGCCGCTGCCGGCGCGCTCGACTGCGGCGCGGTACGCCGACTGCACCTCGACCACGACCTGCGGATCGTTGATCGAATGAATCGACACCACCGGCACCGGCAGCGACCCGGTCGGCTCGCCGTCGGCTTTGAGGGCGGCGACCGCCGCCGGATCGGCGGCAAAGCGCGTAACATCCCGGTTCAACGCGGCGTCGTCGCTCGAGCCGGTATAATGCACGTCCATGTTGGAAAACGCGCTGCGGCCCTGCGTGACGCGTTCCGCGATCTCGCGGAACAAGAACGTGGCGGCCTGCATGTGGCGAACCAGCATGCTTTCCGGAAACCGCATGACGCCGAGGATGTTGGCGAGATTCTGCTTCTGCGCCTCGGTCCGCTCTGCCGCCGCGTGAGCGACACCAGTGCACGCGTCGACGGCCGCCTCGAGCCCCTTGAGCGTCAGCTTGGATTCGGCCGAAAGCCCGCTCCAAAGCGGATAGGCCGGCTCGTCCGGGCCCGGAAGGTTCTTGCAGTAGTATTGGTAGACGGCGCGCAGATCGGCCCGGAACTGATGCCCCACGGGCGCCCCCACCACGAAGCCGCTGTTGTAGAAGGCGCCATCGTAATTCAGGCTGCCGTCTGCGTTGCGCGCGAAGGCTTCGATCAGCTTGGCCCCGACCAGGCCGCCATATGACGCTCCGTGATAGATCGTGCGCCGCGGCTTGGCGAGGCGTTCGATGAAGAACCGGCGCGCATCCTCGGAATCCTGCGCCGCCATCTGCACGCCGTAGCCTTCGCGCCGGTAGCTCGATGCGATCCAGGCGTAGCCCTGTCTGACCGCAAAGGAATATTTGGCAAGATCGCTCTGGCTGGAGGCCGCGGTCGGCGGTACGACCGCCGGACCGCCATGGCCGAACACGATCAGGTTTCCGTTCCAATCCTTCGGCGTGGCGGCCAGCACATAGGCCCCGCTGGCGAGCCGCTCGGAATAGCAGGTCGCGATCTCGGCCACCGGCGCCGGGCACGCGACCGTGCCGGGCGCCGCCGCCTTCGGCCCTTCTTTCAGTGTTCCGTCCTGCGCAATCGCCAGCACGGAGCTGGTGGCAAGACCGAGCATTCCCAAGCAGATTGAGCCCGAATAGCGCATGCGTTTCCTCCGCTCGTACTGGTTGGACCGGATCGCCGGCCGGCTGGGCTCTCTCACATGACGTCGCCCATGACCTCCTCGCCCTCGCCGGGCGGGCGCTCATAGAATTCGGGATTCATCCGGCTGGCGACGCCCTCGCGCGCGAGCGTTTCGCTGAACTCCTGGCGGATCGCCGGGTCCTCCTGGTGATACGGAATGGCGCTGCCGCCCTTGCCGAGATCGATGGCGCCGTAATCCATGAGCTGCTCGCCCGGCCGGCCAGCCTTACGCGCACGTTGATTGTTGGGACCGTGCCAGGCGGTGATGCGAAGCCCGTCCTTGCCGACCCCGAAATGCTGGTGGAACCAGTCCCCGCTCATGGGCGCGGCCGAGACCATGCCGACCGGCTCGTAATCCTGCCGCAGGATCTTGTCGGCCTTGCCGTTTTTCCAGGGCGTGGTGCCGAGCGATTCCGGCCAGGTGTAGGTGTAGCCCTTGCCCTTGACGCAGATGAGCACCGCGGCCGAGGCGTGCTTGTGCGCCTTCGAATAGCGGCCGGTCTCGTGCTGGCCGATCCATAGATAGAACCGGTTGCCGGCCATCGACGGCTCCACGCGCCGGTAGCCCGGCGACCGGCGGTTGTCGAGCGGCAGCTCGGTATTGACGATATCGGGAATGAGATTGGTACGGCGCATGGCGAGACCGCGGATCGGATCGGGCTCGACGTCGTCGCTCGGCTTGAAGAAGTCGTCCGCCCCGGAAAAGCGCTCGGTGAAACTGTGCGGGCAATCGAAGATGAACCCCGGATTGTCGATCAGGTTCATCACGTTGGGCGCGGTAGTTCCGCACAGCAGCAGGGCGGGCGCGCTGGCGGCGTTGATGAAACGGTGAAACGCGTTGAGCGGAATGGTGAACAGCGAGCCTTTCTGCCATTCGAACACGTGCCGCTTGTTCTGGCCTTCCTGCCAGACCTCGGTGGAACCGCGCCCCTCGACCACCAGGACCACCTTTTCATAGAGATGGCGTTCAACGTTGAGGGCGCCGGCGGCCGGAATCTCGACCACATAGGAACCCCACAGTCCCTCGGTGCCGTAGAGCTGGATATAGCTGCCGCGGCCGCCCAGCCGCTTCCAGGGCGCCATCGGCAAATCCTGGACCCGGCGCACCCCGATGCCGCGATAGACCGGCACACCCTCGGCTTCCATGAAAACGTCATAGGGCATCGGCTTGCGCTTGAACGTGCCGAATCCGGCATTCTCGCCAGCCTTGGGCTCGTGCCAATGGGACTGATCCGGGGTGTCGTGCATGGGAGACCTCCTGCGGTGGCCGCGTTTTGCGGTATTTCGCCCGGCCGCTTATCCGCCGCCGGTGTTGGTGAGCAGTTTCTTCATGTAATCAAGCATCTGCGATCAGCCGTTCTTGCTCTCGGAGAGGAGCTTCTTCATGTAGTCGAGCAGATCGGGCGGCGCGCCGGCGATCTCCTCGATCGCCTGCAGCACCTGCGCGCCGCCGATCGGGCTCACGTCCACCTTGAGCCTTTGCGCTTCGTCCAAATATTGCGGATCCTGGTGCACCGCCAGGAAAGCGGCCTGCAGCGCCTTGGCGCGATCCGCCGGCAGGCCGGGCGGCGCCGCGAACGGGCGCGACAACCGGTAGGGCAGCTCGGCAAGCGCGATCAGGGCGCGCGCGCGATCATTGGAGGCGAGCTCGCGGGCGGTCGGCACGTCGGAGAATTGCCGATGGCGCGTCACCCGGGCGAACTGGAGCAGGACCTGCATGCCGCTGTCCGGCCTGAGCCATTCGGGATGGGACGACGACACCGCCGAAAGACCGACGAAACGACCGTCGGTCTCCTTGCGGTCGGCCGCCAGGAACAGCGCATTGCTGTCCGGATAGCCCACGATGATCCGGATGTTGAGACCGAGCGCGTCGCGCAGCACCGTCGATATGTCGTTGCCGGTGGCGCCCTCGGCGGTGCCGCCGAGCACCAGCGGCGGACCGCCGGGCGCCCGCGCGTCCGCGATCGATTTCACCGCCGCATCCTTGCGGGTCATCAGCAGATAGGCGTCGTTGGCGTAGCTCGACGATGAGCCGAGCCAGGTGAGCTTGCGCGGATCGAAGCGGACATTGGGATTGTTGCCGATGAGGCCCAGGAGCGGCATGTCGCGGGCGAAGGTGGCGATCGTGGTGCCGTCCTTGGGGGCGGTGTTGTAGAGATAATTGACCGACCGCAGGCTGCCGGCCCCCGGCATGTTCTGGACCACGACGGTCGGATTGCCCGGAATGTACTTGCCGAGGTGGGTGGCGACCAGACGCCCATACACGTCATAGCCGCCGCCCGATCCATAGCCGACCACCAGGCTGACCACCTTGCCCTTGTAGAAGTCCGCCACCGCGTCGGCCTGCGCGGGTGCGGGCGCCAGCGCCAGCACGACCGAGGCCGCCGCAATCCCAAGCAATACCATCGTTATCTCCGCACCGTCGGGTCGAGTTGGCCCGCTTCCCGCCCCTTCGAAATCCGATCGGCGGCCGATTGTCTTACAACGTCACCTCTTTGTATACTTGGGGCAAGGCATCGAAGACAAAACACCAGGGAGGATCCCATGAAGCTATGGCTCGTCGGAGCGCTCATGCTCTTGAGCCCGTCCGCATTCGCGCAACAGCAACAGCCGCCCGAGATCCCGTTCGACTCGGTCGCCAACCTGCTGAAGCTTCCACCCGACATGCATCTCGGCGAGGCGGCCGGCGTGGCGGTCAATTCCAAGGGCCACATTTTCGTCTATAGCCGCGGCGGCAGCAGCCATGGCCCGGCCTTCGCGAACACCGCCTCGCAGCTGCTCGAGTTCGATCACGACGGTACCTATCTGCGCGAGATCGGCAAGAATCTCTATGCCTGGGCGTTCGCCCATACGGTGCGCATCGACAAGGACGACAATATCTGGGCCACCGACAAGGGCTCGGACATGATCATCAAGTTCAACCCTGAAGGCCGCGTCCAGATGGTGTTCGGGCGCAAGCAGGAAGCCTCGGAAAAGACCGAGCCGCACGAGCGCGTCAATCCGCCGAAACCGTTTGAGGAGGGCCGCTTCCGCCAGCCGACCGACGTGGCCTGGGATTCCGCCGGCAACATCTATATCAGCGACGGCTACGTCAATGCGCGCGTCGCCAAGATCAGCAAGGACGGCGACTGGATCAAATCCTGGGGCAAGCACGGCAACGGTCCGGGCGAGTTCAACCTGCTGCACACCATCGCGGCGGACGCCCAGAACAACATCTATGTCGGCGATCGCAATAACCGGCGCATCCAGGTGTTCGACACCGACGGCAACTTCAAGCGCGAGATCAGGATCGACGTGCCGCCGCCGCCCGACGCCCACACCGCGATCGGCAACATGCCCAACCTGACCGACTACCTCAAGACCGGCGGCACCATGACGCCGGGCGCGCCCTGGGCGATCTGCATCACCCCGCCCCCCAACCAGGTGCTCTACAGCGCGGATTCATTCCCGGGCCGCATCTACAAGCTGAGCCTCGACGGCAAGGTTCTTGGCATGCTCGGCAAGTCGGGCAAGCAGCTCAAGCAATTCGGCTGGATCCACGAAATGGCCTGTCCATCCGAGAACGAGCTCTATGTGTCCGAAATCCTGAATTGGCGCGTTCAGAAGCTGGTGCTCCACCCGGAGCAGCAGCGCGCGGCGGTCGACGCCCACTGAGCGCCTTGGACGCCCGCGGTCGCCGGGCCGCGGGCGGTCCCAGTGCTTTAATCGTAGCCCGCATGCAGCGTAAGCGGAATGCGGGAGCGGCGGTCCCGGATTGCGTTTCACTCCATCCGGGCTACGAAAATCCCGTCTGCATCAATCCGCGAGCGGCTCGAGGTCGAGCTCGAGTGCCTGCAGCACGCGCGCATTCATGTTGTAGGTGCCGATCAGCACGGTCAATTCGACGATCTGGCGCGGGTCGAAATGCCGCGCGACCTCGGCAAAGACGTGGTCCGGGACCACGATGTCCCGCGTCATGACATCCGCATAGGCGAGCGCGGCCCGCTCGCGCGCGCTGAAATATCCGCTGCGCTGCCAATCGGCCAGCGCGTCGCATTCCGGAAGCGAAAGCCCGTCGGCGAGCGCCAAGGCGGGAACGTGCTGGCGCAGCACGTATTGCGCATGGGTGAGGTGCCCCATGCGGATGATGACGATCTCGCGCAGCCGCCCGTCGAGCGCCGTCTTCCAGCGCACCGCGTTGGAATGGTTGAACCAGCTCTCGGCCAGCGCCGGGCTGTTGAGCAGCATGCGATAGATGTTGATCAGCCGGCCGCGGCGTCCGGCCCGGAACTTCGCGACGAGCTCGGCGAATTCGGGATGGTCCTTCTCGTCGATCAAGGGTACGCGCGCCATGTTTGCTTCATTCCAGCTTGAAGTTGGTTGCTTGCATGATCGGGGTCCAGCGGGCGACCTCGTCGGCGACCAGGCGTTGGGCCTGCGCCGGCCCTGATTGCGCCGTCGGCTCGAAGCCGGACGCCACCAGCAGCCTGTCGAAGGCTTCGTCGGCCATCAGCTTGCGGGTCGCGCCCGCGAGCCGATCGATGATCGAAGGGGCCAACCCGGCCGGCGCGAACAATCCGTTGAAGTTGGCGGCCACCATGCCGGGCAGCCCGGCTTCGCCGGCGGTCGGGATGTCGGGAGCCGCGCGCAGCCGCGTCTCGCCGGCCACCGCCAGGATGCGAACTTTTCCAGTGCGATGAAAGTCGATGAGGGCGCCGCCGATATTGGGCGTCATCATCGGGATATGACCGCTCGCCAGGTCGGTGAGGCCGGGCGCGGATCCCTTGTAGGGAATATGCACGATGTCGGGGGCATCGATCAGCTGCTTGAACAGCTCGCCGGCGAGATTGGTCAAGGTCCCGGCGCCCGCCGAGCCGTAGGACAGCTTGCCGGGATTGGCCTTGGCGTAGGCGATGAGCTCCAGCAATGTCCGCGCCGGCACGGATTGGTGGACCACGATCACGATCGGGGCGGCGCAAAGGATGTAGATCGAGGTGAAGTCCCGCAGCGGATCGTAAGGCGGCCGGCTCATCAGCACCGGCAGCAGCACCTGCGTGCTGGTATTGCCGAACAGGAAGGTGTAGCCGTCCGGCTGCGCGCGCGCCACTTCGCTGGCGCCGAGCGCGCCGCCGCCGCTGGCCTTGTTCTCGATGATGACGGTGCCGAGATCGGGCCTGATCTTGTCGGCCCACAGGCGGCCGACCACATCGGTGGCGCCGCCCGGCGCGAACGGAACGATGAGCCGGATCGGCCGATCCGGATAGCTCGCCCGCGCCCCGCCGGTGGTCAAGGCCGCCGCCGAGAGGCAAGCCGCTCCGGCCGCCAGTACGTCACGTCGATTCATCGCCGGTCCTCGTCCATTGGCTGGTGCAAGACCCATAGCACGCCGCGCGGATTAGAGCATTTGCAGGACGAGCCTGCCCCGCCAACGGGTCCGGCCGAAGGCCGGCCCGATGATCATCCGCCCGCACGGACGCGGCGACGAGCGGGACCAGTAGGCAAATCATCAAGAATGGCTTCATGGCGTCGAAACCCGTAGCCTGCATGGAGCCATTAGGGCGTTTACGCCCGTCTTCGCGGGCTATGGCGAAATGCGGGAACGGCGGTCCCGTATTTCGCGGAGTTTATCATCGGGCGGCGCTTCGCGCCGACCCGGTGGCTCCATACGGGCTACAGCTTGAGAAGCCTTTTGGCGTTTTCGCAATAGACCTTGTTCTTTTCCGCGGGCGAGAGGCCGATCTTGTTGATCAGGTCGACGCCTTCCCGTTTCAAGACGAAGAGCGGCGGCGAATCGGTGCCGAAAACGAAATGATCGATCCCGACGGTGTCGATCGCGCAGCGCGCCGCCGGCGGATGGTAGCAGGTGGATTCCAGATACATCATCTTGAGGTAGTGGCTGGGCGGATGCTTGATCAGCATCGGTTCGTAGGAGCCGAGGAAATAAGCCTCGTCCTGCAGCCGATAGGCATAGTCCATGCGGCCGATCATCTCGCAGATGCCGCCGCCCAGATGGGTGCCGACCAGCTTGAGGGCGGGAAATTTCTCGAAAATGCCGCGCACGATCAGCCGCGCCAGCGCCAGCGCGTTGTCCATCGGACGTCCGACGCTCGAGGCCAGCCGGTAATCCCGCATGCGCTCCTCGCCGAAGCCGACCGAAGGCGGATGGATCACCACCGGCACGTCGAGCTCGCAGGCCAGCTGAAAGAACGGCATGGCCTCGTCGTCGTCCGGGTAGCTGCCCTTGAGGCTCGAGGTGATCCAGGCGCCCTTGAGGCCATCCTCCTTGATGGCGCGCTCGAACTCGCGCAGGAAGGCGTCGCCCCCGTAAGGAACCGTCGAAGCCATCCCGACGATCGAGGGATGCTTGGCCTGCTGGGCGGCATTGAAGCGATTTTGCCGCTGGCAGCGTTCGAGCTGCTGCTGGCGATCCATGTCGCGCAGATTGTGCAGCGGGTTGGAGATGACGGTGACGTCCACCCCGCCGATCTTGGCCGCCTCGAGCGCGTTCTCGATCGTGGTGGGGACGTTGCCGCGCCGGACCGTGCCGATGTTGCGGTGGAATCCGGTTCCGGTGAAGGCCGGCATGTCCTCCGGTGGCAGCACATGCACATGGAAATCGATGATCATCGGCCCCCCTCCCGGGCCCCGCCGGTCAATGGACCCGCGGCCCCATCAAATGCGTGCGGTGGATTTGCAGTTCAGTATCGGCGCGGGCTTGTTCAGCAACATTAATGCATTTTCAGGAAACATTAATGCTCTTTTCCGAAAGCTTGAAATCCGCTTTCCGGTTCGTTTGCGCCGTTATCCAAAGCCTCAAAAAGAAGTGCCGCCGGGATGATGCCCGGCGGCTCCTCCAAACGCAAACGCGATTGAAACCCGATCTCAGCACACCCATGCACGGCGAATGCGCCAGCCGAACCGGGTCCAAACGCGGTGAGCCCGATAGCAGCCCGGCCCATAGTCCTCGTCGTAGGCATAGGGCGCCACCCCGAAGCCAATCCCGATTCGTGGCCCGCCAAATCCGTAGTGGTGGCCGAAGTGGCCGCCGCCCCAATACTGGGCGCTGGCCGTGGACGGCAAAGCGGCAACGGCCAATGCTGCCGCTGCGCCGATCGCCAACAGAGTTCGCCTCATGTTCATCTCCTCCGTAAGGTTTAACTCCAAGACAACGCACGGAGGGCAATTAGGTTGCGGTGTCAGAACACCGTATTTGGGTTTGATTAACGCAATCGGCGGAGCGGAGTTCATGGCGTGGCTCGGGGCCCTGACGCCTGGCCGCGCCTGCCTGGTGGTGCATGATCCGATGAAAGCCGGCGAGTTCCCGGCGGGCCCTGCATGAACGTGAAAATCGATGATCGTCGGCGCCTCTCCTGAAACAGTCTCCGTTCAGGTTGACGCTTCCGGCGCTGGGATGAAATCGCGCCGCAGCTATTTTCCGTTCGGCGCCCCGATCATGTGCGAGAGATCGGCAACCAGCGTGCGAAACGCCTGGTCGCCGCAGCTGCCGTCCCAGCACGCGAAATTGACGGTCTGCATATTGATGAAACGCAGCGGCGGCGCGGCCTCGTCGAGGCGCAGCGGCAACAGCTTGTTGCTTTCGAGCGCGTAGGCCGCCTCGGCCCGCACCCAATCGCTGTCCACCGAATTCTTCGACCACGCCACGATGACGGCCCTGGCATTCGTGAGCGCCTGCTCGATCACCTTGTCGAACGAAGTTCCGGTCTTGATATGGCGATCCCACCACACCGACCAGCCGGCTTGCTGCAAGACGCCGGCAAGCGCTTCGACCTTGACCAGATCCTGCCGCGAATAGCTCAGGAACAGATCGGTGGCGCCGGGCCGGCGTGGCGCCGGGCGATCCTGTCTCGCCGCATGCAAGGCCTTGCGGCGCAGCAGCGCCTTGACGCGGGCGACGAGCGCGGCCTGATCGATCGGCTTGGTCAAATATTCGTCGGCCCCGGCGTCGAGCCCATCGACGACGTCCTTGGACTCGGATTTCGCCGTGACCAGAATAATCGGGGTGAACGCAAGGTCGGCATCGGCCTTGATGCGCCGGCAGACCTCGATGCCGTCCACCTTGGGCATCATGATATCGAGCAGGATCAAATCCGGCCGATGCTGCGTCGTCATCGCCAAGGCCTGCTCGCCGTCGCCGGCATGCAGCACCTCGTAGCCGTTCGCAGTGAGCCGCGCCTCCAATATGTCGCGATTGGTCTCGTTGTCGTCCACGATCAGAATGCGTTCAGGCTGCTTCATGGCGGCTACGCAGGCATGATCGGTTTTACGGCAGGTATTCGCGGATCTTGGCCAGCAGCTGGCGCGGGCTGAACGGCTTGGTGACATAGGCATCGCAACCCGCGGCGCGCGCCTTGTCCTCGTCCCCGCTCAGCGCGTAGGAGGTGACTGCGATGATCGGGATCGCGCGGAGCGCCGGATCGGCCTTGATGCGGCGCGTGACCTCGTAACCATCCATCCCGGGAAGCTGGATGTCCATGAGGATCAGATCGGGCCGCTCGGAGCCCGCGGCCGCGAGCCCTGCCGGCCCGTTTCCGGCCTCGATCATCTCGAGGCCGGCGCTCGCCAACAGGTCGCGCAGGATCTGCCGGTTGTCTTCCTGGTCCTCGACCACCAAAACCCGCTTGCTCATGCGTGCGCCACCTGCTTGTCGACGGTCACGGGAAGCGTGAACGCGAAGGTGGAGCCCTGCCCCAGGCGGGACTCGACCCCTATTCTGCCCCCATGCATTTCAACGATTCGTTTTACGATCGCAAGGCCGAGCCCGGTGCCGCCCTTCTTGCGCGTGCTCGAGGTGTCGGCTTGCTGGAATTCCTCGAATATCTTGCAGTGATCGGACTCCGGGATACCCGGGCCGGTGTCGCGCACCGCGATCGTGAAGGTTCCATTGGCGGCCGAGGCGCGCACCGCAACCTCGCCGGAGTCGGTGAACTTGATCGCGTTGCCGACCAGATTGAGCAGAACCTGGGCGATGCGGCGCTCGTCGCCGCGCACGCGCGGCAGGTTCGGCGCCAGCTCCGACTTCAAGGCGAGCTGCTTCCCGGCCGCCAGCGGCTCGACGGTGGTCAGCACGGTCTGCACCACATCGGTGATCGAATAGTCGGTCAATGTCAGGGTGAGCTGTCCGGCCTCGATCTTCGACAGATCGAGAACGTCGTTGATGAGGCCGAGGAGGTGGCGGCCATTGTTCTGCACCCGGTCGAGCACGCCTCGCATCTTCGCCGGCACCTCGCCATAGATGCTGTCGAGGATCAGCTCGGTATAGCCGAGAATCGCGTTCAACGGCGTGCGCAGCTCGTGGCTCATATTGGCCAGGAATTGCGATTTGTGCTCGCTGGCGACCGCGAGTTGCCGGCTCTTGTCCTCGATTTCGCGGAACAGGCGCGCGTTCTGGATCGCCAGCACCGACTGGGCCGCGAAGGTCTGCAGCAAGTCAGTGGTCTGCTTGGGGAACTCGCCCGGTTGCTTGCGGCGGACCACCAGCGCGCCCACGGCCTCGGCGGGGCCGAGCAGCGGAACGACCAGCAGCGCCCGATATCCGGCTTTCAGGATCAGCTCATGCACCGGTGAGGGAGGCTGGTCGCGCAGGTCGGCGATCTGCACCAGCGCGCGCCGTTCGGCCGCCTGCTCCAGGGCGTCGCCGACCCCGACGGTGTGCTCCTTGATGCCGGCGATCATCTCGTCGCTCATGCCATAGGTCGAGCGCAGCCGAAATTGCTTCTGCGATTCGTCGAACACGTAGATCGCGCCGGCATCGGTGCCGGACAGCTGCACCGCCTTGGTGACGATCGTTTTGAGCACGGTCTCCAGATCGAGGGTCGAATTGACCGCCTGGCTGACCTCGCCGAGCGCGCGCAGCTCCGCGACCGATTGCCCGAGCTCGCGGGTGCGGAGCTCGACCTTCTTTTCCAAGTCGGCATAGGATTCCTGCAGGCGGCCGGCCATGTCGTTGAACTGGTCGGCCAGCGCCTCGAGCTCGTCGCCGGTCTTGATCGAGATGCGCTGGCTGAGATCGCCGCTGCCGATGCGCGCGGCGCCGGCGCGCAGCGCCTGGATCGGCCCCACCATGCGGCGGGCAAGGAAGAGGCCGGACAGAAATGCCAGGACGAGCCCGGCCAACAACAGCGCGCCCGAGCGCTCGATCGAGACGTAGAGCGGCGCATAGGCCTCGTCGACCGGCAGCTCGGCGAACACCAGCCAGCCGAGCGGCGTCACCGGCGCATAGGCGGTCAGCACGTTGCGGCCGCGGATGTCCTGCGCCTCCTGCATCGGCTCGGCGCTCGGATCGCTTCCCGCCGAGCGCGCCGCGCTCACCTGGGCAAGCCGCGTCATGTCGGTGTTGCGCAGCACCAGGCTGATGTCCGGATGGGCGATCAGGCGGCCTTGCGCGTCCACCACATAGGCCTGGCCGCGGTCACCGACCTTGATCTGCAGGATCACGTCCCAGATCAGCTTGAGATTGACCTCGGCCACGCTCACGCCGGCGTCGCGCCGCGTGCCGGCCAGCGCCAACGTCATATAGGGCTCGGATTCGCGACGGAAATAGACCGGGCCGTAATAGACCTTGTGGGCCACCGCTTCGGTGAATTTGGGATCCTGGGAGAGGTCGGTCTGGCTGCCGACCACGTCCATGGCCAGCCGCGAGACCCGCAGCTGCTCCTTGCCCGAGGAATCGAGCTGGGCGAGCTCGGTGATCGCCGGCACCTGCCGCAAGAGGCGCTGGCCGTCGGTGCGCCGCTGCTCGATCGTGCCTGCCGACCACGGCAGTTGCGTGGTCCAGCCGACCTGGCTTTCGATCTCCTTGATGAACTGGCCGATCTTGGCGGCGGCGGCCTCGGCCTGCTCATGCTGGATGCGGATGAGCGAGGCCTTGTGCTCGCCATAGGAAAACCAGATCTCGAATATGCCGTTGCTGAGCAGCGCCACGCACACCACCGCCAGGAACAGCGCCACGTATTTGCGGAACAGCGGCCCGCTGATCTCGCGCCAGCCGCTTTTCTCCACGATGCGCGTGCTGATGCTGGCGGAGGGATCAGTCATTCGATCACCTCGTCGGCGCGAAATGGTAGGGTGGGCAAAGGCGCGCGGCTTCGTCGCTCCGCGTGGGCAAAATCGCCTGCGCGCCGTGCCCACGCAGCGGCGCGGCGACGCGCGATTTTGCCCACCCTACGGCATCTCATTCGATCACCTCGTCGGCGCGGTAGAGCAGCGTCTGTGGCACGGTCAGGCCGAGCGCCTGGGCGGTCTTGAGATTGATGACCAATTCGTACTTGTCGGGCGATTGCACCGGCATCTCGGCCGGCTTGGCGCCCTTGAGAATACGATCGATATAGGATGCCACGCGCCGGTACAAATCGGCCACATCGACCCCGTAGGACATTAAGCCGCCGCCGACGGCAAAAAAGCGAAACGCATAGACTGCCGGCAGCTCGTTGCGGGCGGCCAGCGCCACGATCAGCTCGCGGTGCACATTGAGGAAGATGTCCGGCAGGCATAAGAGCCCGCCGCCCGGCTCGCGCCCGAGCGCCGCGATGGCGGCTTCGATCTCGCCGGCGCCGCGAACGGGCGCCGGGATCAGCTGCAGCCGGAACGTAGCGGCGGCGGTCCCGATCGATTTCAGGTACGGCGCAAAGACGGCGGTCTCCGGGTTGTAGAACACCGCCACCCGCGCTACCCGCGGTGCCATCTGGTTGAGCGCTTCCAGGAGCTTGGTGCCGACCGAGAACTCGAACACGGACAACCCCGTGGCGTTGCCGCCGGGCCGCGCCAGGCCCTCGACCAGGCCGAGGCCGACCGGATCGGCGCCGCCCACGAACACCATGGGAATAGTGCGGGTTTCCTGCCGCAGCGCCAGCGCGGCCGGCGTCGCACCCGCCAGGATCAGCTCGGGCTGCAGCTCGACCAGCTCTTTCGCCAGCACGCGTGCACGATCGGCGTCGCCGCCATACCAGCGATATTCGGCGCGGAGATTCTGGCCGTCCACCCAGCCCAGCTGCTCAAGGCCTCCCTGCAGCGCAGCCACCCGGGCCCGGTCTTCCGGATCATCCCGCGTGAACGGCATCAGCACGCCGATCCGCCGCATCCCGCCGGCCTGCTGCGCGCGCGCCGCAAGCGGCCAACCGGCCGCGCCGCCAAGCAGCGCGATGAACGCGCGGCGTCTCATCTGATCCCCTCGTCGGCGCGCAATGATAGAGTGGGCAAAAGCGCGCCGCAGCGCCGCGGCGCGTGAGCAAAATCGCCGAACAGGGCGTTCACGTCGGTCTTCGACGCGCTATGGCGCCGTGTCCACGCTGCGGCGCCTCGGCATGCGATCTTGCCCAAACCTGCCGCGCTCCTCCAATGGCCCCATCTGCAGTGGAAAGATTAGCACATTTCGCGCCATCGTTTGGTGAAAAAGGCGCGGGCGGAGGCGGGTGTTCCGGCACTCCCGCACGATAGGAATGTGCCCGCATGCCCGTCCCCTGGGGCGTGAAGCGCCGCGCCGGACGTGGCACGATGCAGTCGCATACGATCACAAGGGCACGCTCGCGAGGGGCACAATGCAGATCACGAAATTCGAGGATTTCCATGTCGACGGCGGCTGGGACACCTATTCGTTCCTCAAGATCACCACCGACCAGGGGCTCTGCGGCTGGGCGGAATTCAAGGAAAGCCGGCGCCGCGGGCTCGCCGCCTTGATCCATGGCCTGGGCGCGAGCCTGATCGGCGAGGATCCGCGCGCCATCGGCCGCATCGACGCGGCGCTCTATTCGCAGATCCGCACCACCGCGGGCGGGCTGCAATCCAACGCCGTCGGCGCCATCATCAATGCCTGCCTCGACATCAAGGGCAAGGCGCTCGGCGTTCCCGTGCACGAGCTGTTCGGCGGCGCCTTGCGCCAGCGCATCCCCGTCTACTGGTCGCGCTGCGGCGTCATGCGCGCGCGTTGCGCCGCCTTCTTCGACGGCAAGTTGATCGAGGCGCCGGCGGTGCGTTCCCTCGATGATCTCAAGGCCGCCGGCCGCGAGGCGCGCGAGCGCGGCTTTCCGGCGCTCAAGACCAATGTGCTCATCTTCGATGAGCGCGGCGGCCGCCAATACACGCCGGGCTCGGCGCGCGGCGACGGCCACCCCGAGCTCAATCTTCCGGAAGCGGTCGTCGAAGCCCTGATCGCGCAGCTCACGGCGCTGCGCGCAGGCGCCGGGCCGCAGGTCCGCCTCATCGTCGACCTCAACTTCAACTACAAGCCGGAAGGCTTCCGGCGGCTCGCCAGGAAGCTCGAGCCGTTCGAGCTGATGTGGCTCGAGATGGATCTGTACGAGCCCAAGGCCCTGAGCCTGATCCGGCAGTCGACCGCGACCCCGATCGGATCGCTGGAAACCATCCTCGGCCGCCGCGCGCTCAAGCCCTATCTCGACCATCATTGCGTCGACGTCGCCATCATCGATCCGCAATACAACGGCGTTCCGGAAGCGGTCCGCATGGCCGCGATGGCGGATGCCTACGAGGTCAATGTCGCCTCGCACAATTTCAGCGGCCCGCTGTCGGCGGTGATCTCGGCGCATTTCGTGTCGGTGGTGCCGAATTTCCGCATCATGGAATTCGACGTCGACGAGGTGCCGTGGAAACCCAAGCTGCTCACCAATCCGCCCACGATCCAAGACGGCACCTTCGCGCTGCCCGCCGGCCCCGGCTGGGGAACCGACATCGACGAAGTCGTATTGCGCGCGCACCCGGCCAAGATGTGATACCTCTTGCTGCGATTGCTGAGTGGTACGGCGTTCCTCGCCCCGCTTGCGGGGAGAGGGCGGCACGGCACTTAGGAAAACCAGAACTCGGCCTGGTGAGGGGGCGTTTCCACAAGCTCAGACTCGCGGAAAGGCCCCCTCATCCCGACCTTCTCCATAGCCCGTCGAAGACGGGCGTAACGCCCTGATGGCACGCGGGGAGAAGGAGACCGCGCTGCAGCGTTGGTCAGGCACTGGGCGAAAGGGTGCGATGAAATTCTTGCAGCCCATTTGGCGTATCGCTCTCGCTTGCGCAACGCTGCTGGCGCCGACCGCCGCCATGGCGGATGCCGTCGCCGATTTCTATCGCGGCAAGACCATCAATCTTTATGTCAGCTTTCCGCCCGGCGGCGGCTACGACATTTATGCGCGCGTACTGGTGCCGTTTTTCACCCGCCACATCCCGGGTAATCCCGCCATCGTGGTCAAGAACATGGAGGGCGGCAGCGGCGTCAAGGCGGCCGGCTATATCTCGACCATCACGCCGCAGGACGGCACCTCGCTTGGTCTCTTCCTCGACACCTTGACGCTCGGCAAGGTGCTGGGCGGCCCAGGCGAGTTTGATCCGGTCAAGCTGGTATGGATCGGACGCATCGTGTCGACCGCGACGCTCGCCATGGTCTGGCACAGCTCCGCGGTCCAATCGATCGAGGAGGCCAAGCGGCGTCCGATCATCATCGCGGCCAGCGTGCCCTCCAACAGCTCCTCGTTTATTCCGACCGCCCTCAACGATCTCATCGGCACCAAGTTCAAGATCGTCCGCGGCTTCCCGGGATCGCCCCCGATGGCGCTGGCGATGGAGCGCGGCGAGGTCGATGCCATCGGCGGCATGAGCTGGGAGGCGATCCAATTGACCAAGCAGGACTGGCTCGCCGAGAACAAGGCCAGAGGCCTCTATACGCACGGCGCCCAGCGCATCAAGGATCTGCCCGATGTCCCGGGCCTGCCCGAGCTGGCGATCGATGACAAATCACGCCGAATTCTCGGCCTCATGGGCGGCGGGCCGGATATCGGGCGCTCGCTCGTGGCCGAGCCCGGCATCCCGGGCGAACGCGCCGCGGCGTTGCGCAAGGCCTTCATGGAAACGATGGAAGACCCCGAATTCGTCGCCGACATGCACAGGCGCAATCTCGGCGTCGAGCCGTTGAGCGGCAGGGAGGTGCAGAAGATCGTCGCCGGCGCGGTCGCGACTCCCAAGGAGCTGGTGGAGCAGGCCAGCCACTATGCGGGGCAATGAGCCGGCAGACACGGAGGGAGAAATGTCGACGAGCGTTCGGGTGCTGGCCGCCGCTGCCTTGTGCGTGGGATCGATCGCGTCCGCGCATGGCGAGGACAAGATCACATTGCGCTACGGCGAGATCGCCAATTCGGCGCGCGGCGTGTCCGCGGTGGCGATCCATATCGCGCAGCGCAAGGGCTTCCTGGAACGCGAAGGCATCGACTTCAAGGTGGTCGGGCTGCGCGGCACCAGCTTCCAGGTCGCGGCGCTGGACAAGGGCGACGTCGAGGTCGTCAACACCGCGATGCCCTACCTGATCCAGGCGGTGCTCAAGGGCTCCAATTCGGCCGGCATCGTGGGCGGGCCGGCCAACCAGGTCTACAGCCTGATCGCCAAGCCAGAGATCAAGGCGTTCGACGACCTCAAGGGCAAGATGGTCGGGATGTCGCTGCAAGTCGACACCATCTCGATCGCGTCCCGCCTGCTCATCGAGAAGCACGGCCTGCCGGCGGGCGCCTATCGCACCCGCGAGCTCGTCGGCACGCCGGTGCGCGCCGACTGCCTGAGCAAGGGCGAATGCGACGCGGTTCCGCTCGGCCAGCCCGACGACATCCTGTTCATGCGCAAGGGCTACAACAAGCTCGGAGACTCGCTCGAGGTGATCCCGGCGCTGCAATTCAGCGTCATCGCGGCGCGCCGCGACTGGGCGCAGGCGAACTCCGACGCGGTCATGCGGCTTACCCGCGCCATCGGCGGCGCCTACAAATTCATGCGCGACAAGGCCAATCGCGACGAGGTCGCCGGGCTCGCCACCGAGATGACCGGCGCGCCGATCGACGTGATGCAGGCGGTGCTCGCATTCTATTACGAGCCCGACCGCGGCGTGATGCCGCGGCAAGGCGAGATCGACATGGCGGGGGTCGCCAAGGTGATCGAGCTCCTGGGCGGCACCGGCGAGCTCAAGCCACCGCTCCCCGCCGCGGCGCGTTTCGTCGACCTGCAATATCTCAAGGCCGCCGGTTTGCAGTAGGGGCGGCCCTCGTGGCCGCCCTCATCATCGCGGGCGCCCACGAGGGGCGCCCCTACGATTGAGAGGATGTTGGTAGGGGCGGCCCTTGTGGCCGCCCCTGCCGGTGCCTCATCACGGGCGCCCACGAGGGGCGCCCCCACGTCCAGCAAGGGATAATCACGATTTTGTCCGCTGCGGGTTTTCATCATCGAATGCCCAGCTCAACGGGTTTTCGTCGATGTAACGGCGGACCCGAGCTAAGTCCGGCTCATCTCGAATCACGTGCTCATAGTAGTTGCGTTGCCAGACTCGACCTTGAAATCTCGGCCATCGGCCTTCCTTCACACCCTGAATGTATTCGACGGTGAACAACGATTTGAACGCGCCGACGACATTGCCAACCGCAGGGGCGGCCCTCGTGGCCGCCCTCTCGCCACCATCATCAGCGTGGGCGCCCACAAGGGGCGCCCCTACGGTCTCTGCACGGTCCGGCAAGACGATGACGCCGTGCACGTGGTTCGGCATGACGACGAAAGCATCCAGCTCGATCTCGGGAAAACGCGTCGGCATCGCGCTCCATAAGGTCGCCGCCAACCGCCCTGCGGCATTCAGGCAGACCGTGTCGCCTGCCACGTCACCGAAGAGGCAGGCCCGATCCTGCGTGCACACGGGTGACGAAATATGCCCCCGCCTGCGCGTAGTCGTATCCCTTCAAACGAAGCGAACGGCGACGTTGATTGGCGGCTTCGCGTTCCACGGGCCCTCCTCTTTTGGGGCCGTCTTGGAGAATGACCGGCATTTCGGCGTTTGCACCAAGCCAGCCTCGTAGGGGTGGCCCTCGTGGCCGCCCTAACGTCGCCACCAGCAGCAGCGCGGGCGCCCACAAGGGGCGCCCCTACGATGCACCGCCCTCACAAATTCACCGGCGTTCCCATGAAATCGCGCTTGCCGAGTTCGACCCCGCAGTGGCGCAGGATGTCGTAGGCGGTGGTGCAGTGGAAATAGAAATTCGGCAGGACATGGTTGAGCAGCAGCCCCTGCCCGCTGAACTTGCGCTCATTGGCGCCGAATTTCAGCGTGATCTCCTTGTCCTCGGTGCCGTCGATCTCACCCGGCTCGAAGCCCTTGATGTAGTCGATGGTGTTGGCCAAGCGGCTCTCGAGCTCCGCGAAGCTCGTTTCGGTGTTGGGCAAGCTGAGCGGTTCCTTGCCGGCGAGCGCGCTGCAAGCCCGGATCGGGTGGGCGGTGGCCTGCTGCACCTGCCGCACCAGCGGATACATATCGGGATAGAGCCGCATGCCGAGCAGGAAAGCGGGATCGATCTGCTTGGCTTGCGCATGGGCGGCGCCCTTGTCGAGCACGGTCGAGAGCGCGGTCAAGAGCTGCACGAAGATCGGAACCGACACCTTGTACATGGAAATGGTCATGGAACGGGGTCCTCGCCGGAGGGTGATGGGCGGGCAAGTCTATCGCGCCGCGCGGTCGGCTCAACCCACCACGCGTGCGCGCCCTGGCGCTTGCGCCGGAGCAGGCTTTCCTGCAAATGCTCCGGATCGAGTGATGGCCGCGAAGATATTCGAGCGGAGACAGGTTGCGCATGAAGGCAATCGTGATTCACAATTTTGGGCCGCCTGAAGTTCTCCAATACGAGGATGTTCCGGATCCTGTTCCACGGCGGGGCGAGATCCGCGTCAGAGTTCACGCCGCAACCGTCAACCGCGTCCTCGACGTGAGCCTGCGTGCCGGCAAGGAACCGCGCCGGCAGCCGGTGCTGCCGCTGATCCCCGGCGTCGATTGCGCCGGCATCGTGGATGCGGTGGGGCCCGGCGTCACCCGCTGGCAGGCCGGCGCCCGGGTCGCGGCCGCCGGCACCATGCCGCTCGATCCCTGCTCCGAGAAATGCGACGATTATGCCGGGCCGACCGGCATGATGGGCATCAAGCGGCCGGGCGGCTTTGCGCAGCTGGTGGCGGTGCCGGCCTGCATGGCGGTCGCGGTGCCGTCGGGCCTTGCCTTCCACGATGCCGCCGTGATCATGCGGCACGCTCCCACCGCCTGGAACCTGCTGGTCAATACCGCAAAACTGGCGCGCGGCGAGACCGTTCTCATCATGGGGGCCGGCGGCAATCTCGGGCTGACCGGCATCCAGATCGCCAAGAACGTGATCGGCGCGAAGGTCATCGCCGCCGCCGGATCGGACGACCGGGTCGGGCACGGGCTCGCGCTCGGCGCCGACTTCGGCATCAACTACAACACCCACGACATTCGCGCGGAGGTGATGAAATTCACCGGCGGCAAAGGGGTCGACGTGCTCTACGACAATATCGCCAATCCCAAAGTGCTGCCCCAGGCGTTCACCGCCATCGGCTTGCGCGGGCGCCTGGTCACCGCCGGCGCCCACGCCGGCCCGCACGTGACCATCGACTTTTCCCACCTCTACCACCAGCAGATCACCATCAAGGGACGGTCCGGCTACCATCCGCCCGACCGCGAGAAATGCTTCGCGGCGGCGGCGCAAGGCAAGATCAAGGCGCAGATCGAGAAGCTGTTGCCGCTGTCGCGCGCCGCGGAAGCCCACCGGCTGATCGAGTCGGGCGAGGTAACCGGCAAGATCGTGCTCGATCCGACATTGGATGGGTAGGGGCAACGCCTGATCGTAGGGGCGCCCCTCGTGGGCGCCCGTGATGAGGCGCCGGCAGGGGCGGCCGCAAGGGCCGCCCCTACCAACATCCTCTCAATCGTAGGGGCGCCCCTCGTGGGCGCCCGTGATGAGGCGCCGGCAGGGGCGGCCACAAGGGCCGCCCCTACGACCGGATCGGCTCGTAGCTCGGTATCTCGTTGGTCTGATAGCCGCGGATGACCCGCTCCGAGCCATAGCCCCAATAATTCCGCAAGGTCTCCGGGCCGTGCATCTTCGGATAGAGCGGAAACTCCTGGTGCCAGGGCCGCGGATCGAAATAGCCGAGCTCCTCGTCCTTCATCTGGTCCATCTCGGTGAAGATCTCGACGCGCACCAGGTCGGCGTTGCGATGATAGGTCGCCACGTTGTGGCCGATGACATGGCGGCCCGGGCCCCATACCAGGTGGACCTTGTTGTGCGCCAGATAGTCGACGGCCTTGTGGATCTCCGACCAGTCGAGGACCTCGAAGGCAATGTGGTGCAGCTGCGGCTTGTCATCGATGATGAAATTGAGCGTGTGGTGATCGGTGTTGCAGCGCAGGAACACGAAAAAGTCGCCGCGCCAGTCGGACACCCGGAACCCCAGGACATCGCAGTAGAACTTGACGATCTTCTGCACGTCGAGAACCCGGTAGGCGACATGGCCGAGCTTGAGGATGTTGAAGACGCTCGCAATCCCGTCCGGCTTGGCGAACTGGTATTCGGCGTAAAGGTCGATCGGCGTCCCCTTGGGATCCTCGAACGTCACCGCCTCCGCGATGCCCGGCGACACGCCTTTGCGGCGCTCGCATTTGAAGCCGTCCTTCTGCAGCTCTCTGGCGACCTCGCCGAGATCGCTGCCCGGCGCGATCTGGAACGACAGCCGCTTGAGGGCGCCGGCCTCCCCGCGCACCAGCTCGATCGCCTCGAAGCCCTGCTTGCTGCCGAGGAAGACCCGATCCTTGCTCTTTTCGATGATGCTCAGCCCGAGGATCCGGCTGTAATAATCGACCTGCTGGTCGAGGTCGGGCGTCGCCAGCGTCGCGTGGCCGAGCCTTCTGACTTTGATCATGTCGCTGTCCTTGCTCCTACCAATCCTAAGCCCAACCGGGCCGCCCGTCGCCACCGTCCACGCGGGCGCCCACAAGGGGCGCCCCTACGATCATCGCCCCGATTTCGTAGGGCGGCCCACAGCCCGTCGAAGACGGGCGTAAACGCCCTGGTGGTGGCCGCCCTGCCGCGTCCGCGAGCGTATCATTTCGTCGGCTTGAAGTATCGCAAATCCGGCGGGGCCTGGTCCTTCTTGACCGGCATCAGCAGGCCATCGGCGCTGAGCATATAGCTCTCCCTGCCGATGCGGACGTGCTGGTTCTCCTCGACGCAGCTGTTCTCCGGCCACACCGGGCGCGCCTGCTGGCCGCGGCGGTAGTTCTTGGTCGCCGACCAGGGACGCGTCAAGGCGTGGTCGATGACGGTGATCTCGTCATGCAGGATGTTGCGGTCGGCGCGGTCGCCATAGATCCGCTCCTTGACGATCGCCTGGTTGTCCCGGTGCAGCGGCAGGCCGGTATCGTCGTAGAAACGGGGACCTTTGAAACCGCGGGTCTCGACCTCGAGCACGTCGTAGCGTCCCGCCCCGGCGGTATCGATCCATTTGCCGATCGAGTAGCCCGCATAGGACGGATCGATCTCGTCGGGCCAGTCGCGGCCGTCGGTGTAAATTCGACGGTTGTCGCGGATATTGTTGATCAGGATATGGATGGCCTCCGGGGTGATCAGGATCTCCATCGCGGTATACACGTTCATGATTCGCGGCATGCCGGGCGAGAAGCATGAATTGGTCCGATCGTCGCCAAATCCGCCTGCCGCCATGTCGGCCAGGCCGGCCGCATGGATGGCCTGATATTCGGGCGTCAGCGGAGCCTGTTGTCCGGGTCCGACGGTCTTGGTCGGGTCGAACGAGGCCGGGCCGCTGGCGCCGGAGATCCGGGTCCACTGGCCCCGCCAGTCCGGATATTTGGTTTCATCCGAGGCTTGCACGCCCGCGATCGTCGCCAGCATCGCCGCCGCCAGCAAGATTGAACCGATCGAGCTCCGGAAAAGCATGACCGCCTCCATCATGATCGAATCGCGTGAATTGCAAGACGAGCCGCACGATTTGCCGGACGGATGTCGGACACACGCCGGCAACCACCCGCCGGAAATTGTTGCATATCCCGCTGCCAGCGGCCACCGGAGAGATTACGCTTTCAGCGATTGCCGAGGAGCAAGGCTTCCCTCGCCCCGCAATCGAAATCGGCTATTGCCGATTTCGATCCTTCTTTAAGTGGCAAAGTCGGGTAAACCCGACTTTGGTCGGGGAGTCACACGACTTGCGCCGCCCCGCCCGGTACGCATTCATCGGCAATGCGCCGGCGTGCGGTCATGTGGGCGCGGGCGTCGTTGACGGCATCGACGGCGATCAATCTTCCGTTCTGCCGGTACTCCACCGAAAACCGCGGCGCGGCGCGGTCGCCGACCGCCTCGGCGCTATCGTAGCCGTCGGAGAGACCGGCCATCTGCAGCTTGATCTCGTATTGATCCGACCAGAACCAGGGCACCGGGTCATAAGGCCGCGGCGTGCCGAGGATGGCGCCGGCGGCGGCCTTGGCCTGATCGATGGCGTTCTGCACGCTTTCCAAGCGAACTTGTCGGCCGAAGCGACCGCTGGGGAACCGTGTGCAATCCCCGATCGCATAGACTCCCGGCGCCGGGGTGCGCGCCAGCGCGTCAACCAGGATGCCATCGCTGCACCGGAGCCCGGCGCGGCGGCCGAGATCGTCGTTGGCCTGCGCTCCGATCGCGAGCAGGACGACGTCGGCCGCAACGGCGGTTCCGTCGGCGAGGCGAACACCGGACACGGCGCCCTCCCCGGTGATGGCCGCCAGTCGCGCGCCGAGCCGAAGGTCGACGCCGCGCTCGCGATGCAGCATCTCGAAGAACGCCGACATTTCCGTCCCGGTCACCCGCTTGAGGACGCGGCTCTCGGCCTCGAGCACTGTCACCGCGCGGCCTTCCTGGCGCATGACGGCAGCGACCTCGAGCCCGATATATCCGCCGCCCACGATGACGATTCGGCTGGCCGCGTCGAGGGCGGGACGCAGGCGCTGCACGTCGTCGATCGCGCGCAACGAGAACACGCCGGCGAGCGCCGCGCCCGCAACGCTCAGCGCGCGCGCGCGTGTGCCGGTGGCCAGCACGAGTGTGCCGTAGGTCAGCTCCGCCGTCCGCCCGTTGCCGTCCACGGTCGACAGGGTGCGCCGTTTCAGATCCAGCGCGACCACCTCGGTGGCGAGCATGAGCTCGACGCCTTGGTCGCGCCAGAGCGTCTGCGGCCGCAACAGCAGCGTCTCGGGCGCGCGCCGCTCGGTCAGGAATTTCTTCGACAGCGGCGGGCGCTGATAGGGCGGAAACCGCTCGGCGCCGATCATCAGGATGCGGTCGCGAAACCCGCCGGCGCGCAAGCTCAGGCACAGCTGGGCGGCGGCCTGTCCGGCCCCGACAACAACGACGTCCCCGCTCATGACTTGCGCATCAATCAAATCATCGACCCCGGCCGCGCTCCAGTAGCCCGGATGGAGTCATCAGCGCGTTCACGCCCTAGTGGCTACATGCGGGCTACAACTTTCGTGACCGTTCTAGGCACCGCCGATCTGGTGCGCCCTGAGCTTGATGTCGAACGCGCCTATCGGAGCCGAATTGATTCGCAGCACGTCGCCGGGCTTGACCGGACTGACCCCGTGCGGCGTGCCGGTATAGTACACGTCGCCCGGATAGAGGGTGTAGAACGAAGAGGCGAACTCGATCAGCCGGCCGACGTCGTAGATCAGGTCCTTGGTGTCGGCGGTCTGCTTGAGCTCGTTGTTGAGATGAAGCGTGATCGTCACATCGTCGGGGTTGGGGATTTCGTCGGCGGTCACCATCCAGGGGCCGAGCACCGCATAGCCATCGACCGATTTGCGGAAGCTGCGGTCTTCCGGACCGCGCACCGTCATGTCGAGGCCGAGCGTGTAGCCGGCGATATAGTCCTTGGCCCGGTCGCGCGGAATGTCGCTTCCCTGCTTGCCGATGATGACCACGAGTTCCACCTCGTGCTCGTTGAGCCGGTCGAGAAACCGCAGCGGAATTCCCTCCGAGGGGCCGACGATCGCCGAGTTCGACTTGAGGAAGATGCCGGCCTGGCCGATCTTGGGCGACGGCCGTTTGGCGGCATCCGGGATATCGCGCCGCGCCTGCATTTCCTCGATATGCTTGCCGTAATTGGTGGGCGCCGCCATGGTCTTGGAAGGCCGCGCCACCGGCGAGATCAGCTTGACCTGCGCGAGCGGTATCCCGGGCGCCTTGGCGGCCATGTCCTCGATGCGCTTGCGCCAGGCCGGCAGGGCCGCGATCACGGCGTCGCCCTTCATGTCATAGCGCGCGCCCGCCCTGATCTGGGTCTGCGCCTCGGTGACGTCATGGACCTTGTCGCCGATCACGACACCGAGCAGGTCCTCGCCAAATCGACAAAGCTTCATCTATGTCTCCTTCTTGCAAACGAATGGGGCCGTAGGGGCGCCCCTTGTGGGCGCCCTCGACCAGGACCAAAAGAGGGCGGCCACAAGGGCCGCCCTTACGATCGGTATACAGGTTCCCTATCGCGGCCTGAACAGATCCTGGAATGTCCGCTGCCACTTCTTCTCTTCGTCGCCCGGGAAGTCCACCACGATAATCTTCCTTTGTCCGAGCCGGGCGATCGCGTCCGGCGGATTCGGCGTCACGTCCGCGCGCACCGGCAGCCGCCCGGCGGTGGTCAACATGTGCTGGGCTTCCTT
The DNA here is from genome assembly GCA_036502925.1 of Xanthobacteraceae bacterium. Lineage (GTDB taxonomy): Bacteria > Pseudomonadota > Alphaproteobacteria > Rhizobiales > Xanthobacteraceae > VAZQ01. The sequence continues at coordinate 5,280 of DASXXS010000292.1, read as the reverse complement.
GCTGAGCACGAAATTGGCGGCCAGCGCCGCCGTCCTGGGATGCGGCGCCAGCGGATTGACGGCGACCGAACCGAAGAAGACCGCGACCGGATCAAGTCCCCAATAGTCCGTCGGCGCGCCGGTCAGCCGCATGTTCACGGTCAGGTTGAGATAGTTGTTCAGCGTCACGGCGTATTCGCCGGCGGCGACGGCGCGGGCCAGCGCCAGATGGCCGTCGATCACGACCGGCTTGAGGGCGGCGACGATATCGCCGATGAGCTTGCGGGCGCGCTCCTCGCCGTAATGCGTGAACAGGGCGCTCAGCCACTGCACGTCGGTTTGCTCGACCGCGACCCGGCCGGCCCATTCCTTGTGATTGAGGAATTCCTCGTAGCTCGCCGGCAGATCGGACGAATTGACGAGCTTGCTGTTGTAGGAGGGAACATCGTAATTGGCATAGACCCCGTACCAGCGCCGGTCCGGATCGCGCGCCTGCGGGATGAGATTCTTGGCCTCCGGCAGATCGATCGGCTGCATGAAATCACGTGGCAACCGGCCGACCGCGGGACTCAACAGCAGGTCCCACGACCGCTGGCGCGCCCGCTGCTCGATGGCGATGCGCCCGATGAGGACCACGTCGCTGGCGCGCACATATTCGACCTTGATCCCGGTCGCGTCCTCGAACAGCTTCCAGAACGGCAACGCTTCCTGCTCGTTCACCGAGGAATAGACCGTCACGCTGCCGGCCTCGGCGCGCGCGGCCCGCACCAGCTCGGGGTCGGCCCAAGTCGGCGCGGCAGCTTGCGCCGCGACGGGCCGGATATCGGCGAGCGCCAGAACCGAGAGACCGACCAGCCCCGCCAGCGCTGCGCGGGCGCTCGATTTAAATCTACCGCCCATGGACGATTCCCTCCTGGCCGCGTCCCCGCCGAACAGCGGCCTCAAAGCCCGTAGGCCGATCGGATTTTCCCGGAAAGCTCAATGCGCGGGTCGGCTGGCGGTCGTGGTCGGGCGCGTGGCCGCCTCCACGATCGCGGCGCCGAGCCACTTGGCGAAGCAGCCGTAGCTCCAATCGTTCATATGCAGCCCGTCGGGCGACACGAACGCGTCGAACGGCATGTGGTCGGTTTGGTACCAGCGCCTCATCATCGCAAAACGGTGAAACAGATCGACATTCTGCTCCTTGGCGGTGGCCGCGATCTGCGCCACCATGCCTTCGGCTTCAGGCCTGGCGATGACCTTCGGGGCAAATTGCGGATCGACCAGGATCACGTCGGCGCGGATGGCCTTCAGGCGCGCCAAACCCTGATGCAGCAACGTCGCCTTGGGATCGAGCGGACGGTCGCGCAGCACCGAGTTGGTCCCCATTTGCCAGATGACCAGGTCGGGCTTTTCGTCGATCACGCTGGTGGTGAAGCGCGCCAGCATGTCGGGCACCTCTTCGCCATTGGTTCCGCGGTTGAGGACCGTAATGTCCTGCCAGAGAAAATGCTGGGTCAGCTCGGCCTCGAGGCGGGTCGGATAGGCCGCTTCGGGCGAGCTGGCGCCGGCTCCCGCGGTCGATGAGGAACCGATGGCCACGATCTTGATCGACCGGTCGCTCTCGAGATGGCGCGACACGCGCGCGAGCGGATAATCCAGGCGGTCCTGATTGGCGACAACCCTGCAGGCAGGCTGCAAGCCCATGGAAGCGGCGGCTCCGCCCGGAATTGCCTCCGGCGCCGCGGCGGCCGATCGCATCTGCCCCGGGACCAGCAGCGGCGTGACGGCAAGGCCGATTGCCGCCGCCACGGCCGCTGCCGAGATCAAGGCCGCCGGCCGTCGAAATCGATTTTGGCTCATGTTCCTGCGCTGGCCCCTTGATGCCTTCCCATGTCCCTATTTATTGACTCGTTTATTGTTGACTTGCTTTGTTCACGAACGTTTGAAGATGGCCGTCCTCGATCACGAGCTTTCCGATCGCGCGGCCGAGGCAATCATGGACACGCTGCGCCAGGCCGTTGTCTTTGCCTGTCGCATAGAAATCGAAGGCGCCCTCGTCGGACCAGTAGCGCATGATCGCGAAACGATCGAACAGCGGGATGTCCCGCTGCTGGGCCACGGCGCGCATCTCGTCCGCGTAAGGACCGACGGAAATCATCGATTCGGTTCGCGGGCTGTATTGCATGTTCATCAGCATGACGTCGGCCCCGCCGGTATGCAAGGTGTCCACGCCGGCCTCGAGGGCGGCCCTGAACTCGTCGAGCTCGGCCCGGCGAATGGCGTCCACGGTTCCGGTCTGCCATATCACTAGGTCGGGCTTTTCGTCGGTTAACAAGTCCTTCATATTGCGCCGCATGCCGTCGGCGGTTTGGCCGACTTTGGTCCGGGTCGCGACCCTGATCATGACATTGGACAGCCGCTGGTTGAGGGCCACTTCGAGCCTCGCCGGATAGGCCAGGCTGGGGCCGTCGGCGCCCGCCAGCGTCGAGGAGCCGGTGCCGAACACCGCGATGGCCAGCCGGCGCTGCTTGCCGACCGCTGTCGCGACCCGGTTCAAGTTGCTGTCGACAAAGAATAAACTGTCCGGCACCGCGCATGACGGCGGATCCACGGCCAAAGCTCGTCCGGCGAGCGCCGAGACCGCCAGCACGAGCGCGATGAACGCCTTCATGCCTCTCCTCCCGCGAGGTCCGCATCCGGAGACTTCGAACGCTGCCCGGGACTTCGTCCTTCTAAGTTCTTGTACCATGTTAGCAGGGCCGCCGTCGCGATCATAGCGGCGATGCCTGACAGGCTGATCGCCACCTGCACCCAGAAGGCGCCGGAAATCTCCACCAGGGCAAAATGCCCGGCGAAGGACAAGAACACGCCGAGACAAAAAACTTCGAGCGAGTGCTGCCCGCACAGGATAGCCGGGTAGAGTATCCACGAGCCCAACATCGGCCAGGTGCGCGGCACGAACCTCACCGTCAATGCCGCCAGCGCCAGGAAGTGGGCGAAGCGCAGGACGTCGAGATTGGTCTTGTCGATGGGGTAGATCAGGTCCTCGAGCCAATGCGGAACGATGCTGATCTGCTCCGGCAGGTACCACGACATTGCAATGACGAAGGCGAATCCCAGATAGAGGATCGCGATGACCATTGTGGCCGGCCATTGCAGGGCGGGCGCCAGCCGCTTTGCCCCGCCGAGCGCGCACCAGGCGCCGAACACGAACAGAAGCTGCCAGGCAAAGGGATTGAAGTACCAGGAGCCTTCCGGATAGGCCGGGAGGTTCCAGCCGAACTGCCAGGTCAGCACGTAGAGCGCAAGCGAGCTGCCGAGCGCCAGCATCGGCCAGCGCAGCAGCAGCCACAGGACAGGCGGGAACAGGAGCAGAAGAATGATATACAGCGGCAATACGTCCATGTTCGCCGGCTTGAACTTGAGCAGCAGCGCCTGGACGATGGTCATGTCGGGCTGCTTCAGGAAATCGAGAATGTTCATTTCCTCGGCATAGAGCGGATTTTCGAAGCTGGTGGCGACGTAGGAGATTTCGGCCATGTAGATGGCGAACAGAAAGATGTGGGCGACGTAGATCTGCCAGGCCCGGCGCAGGATACGGGCGCCGGAGACCACGAAGCCGCGCTCGCGCATGGCTCGGCCGTAGACGAAGGCCGCCGTATAGCCGGAAATAAAGATGAAGATCTCGGTCGCGTCGCTAAAGCCGTAGTTGCGGATCGTAATCCAGCTCACGACGTTGGAGGGGATATGGTCGAGATAAATGAGCCAGAGCGCGATCCCGCGGAACAGATCGAGCCGCAGATCGCGTCCGGTCGTCACCGCGGGGGCAAGCATTCCTGACGATCTTTCTTACGACCCCCGGGTCAGCATAAATTGCGGCCACGGCCCGCGGCAGCCCGGAAATGAGGTCATCACGACAAGTTCAAGCCGTCTCACTGCCCGTTTACCGCGCGAGCATTGCGCGTCAAAGTGCCCACAATTAGGCTGAAAGCTCAATCATGTATCGCACTGTTTCCCGCGGAATCGAGGTCAAGGTGACGCCGCGTTTCCTGCCTGACCGGTCGTCCCCCGAGAACGGCTACTATTTCTGGGCCTATACCATCACCCTCACCAATCTCAGCCGCGAGACGGTCCAGCTCAAGACGCGCCATTGGCGCATCACCGATGCGCTCGGCCGGCTGCAGGAGGTACGCGGCGCCGGCGTCATCGGCAAGGAGCCGGTGCTTCGACCCGGCGAGGATTTCGAATATACCAGCGGCGTACCGCTGCCGACCGCCTCCGGGTTCATGACCGGGACCTACGGCATGGTGACCGAGGCGGGCGAGCCATTCGACATCGACATTCCGGCCTTTTCCCTCGACACCCCGCAAGGCGGGCGCACGATCAACTGAGGCCAGGGAACAGTGATCAGTAGTCAGTGATCAGAAGAGTCTCAAAACTGATCTCTGATTACTGATTACTGATCTCTGAAGGCTGGAACACGTAGCTTGAATTGCAGAACTCGCAGGTGACCGTGATGACCCCATTCTCGATCATGTGGTCGCGGTCGTCCTGCGAAAAGCTTCTGAGCATGTCGGCGACGCCCGCGCGCGAGCAGGAGCACTGGGCGGTGACCGCCTTGCTGCGAAAGACGCGCACTCCGCGCTCGTGGAACAGCCGATAGACCAGGCGCTCGGCCGAGACTGCGGGATCGATCAACTCGACATCCTCGACGGTCGCGAACAGCGAACGGCCCTCCACCCAGGCGTCGTCCTCAGGCACTTGGTGGGGCGCCGCGCCCTGCGGCGCGTCGCCCGGGTCGAGATCCGCCTGGCGCGCCCGCTCCGGCGCCTTGGGCAGGAATTGCAGCAGGATGCCGCCGGCCCGCCAGCGGTGGCGGGCGCCGTCGCGGCCGGCCGAGAATTTCTCGCCGACCGCCATGCGTATGCGCGTGGGGATCTGCTCGGAGCGCATGAAATATTCATGCGCTGCATGTTCGAGGTCGCGGCCTTCGAGCGCGACCAGACCCTGGTAGCGGCTCATGTCCGGTCCCTGGTCGATGGTCATGGCCAGATGCCCGCGGCCAAGCAGCGCCCCGGCGGCATCGCGGCTCGCCGCCACGGCGGCATCGACGCGGGCGGCGTCGAAGCGGGCGCAGGCCCGCACCTTGCCGGGGGTCGTGAAATCGACGACCAGCATGCGCACCGGGCCGTCGCTTTGGGTCTGCAGGATGAAGCGGCCTTCGATCTTCAGCGCCGAGCCGAGCAGCACCGTGAGCACGATCGCTTCACCCAGCAGCTTGGCAACCGGCGCCGGATAGTCATGGGCGTTCAGGATCTC
>DASXXS010000291.1:0-4504 GCA_036502925.1 Xanthobacteraceae bacterium | reverse complement strand
GGCCGGCATCGATGCCGACATGGCGCAGGAACCCCCACGCGAGCGCCAGTTCGACGTGCTCATGCGCCGGATCGAGGCGCTGACTCCGCACAAGGCCGCGGTGCGCTCGCTCATCCGGTCCGCCGGGCGCAATCCCGGCCTGGCGCTCGCGCTCAACGGATTTGCGGCACGCTCGCAGCAATGGATGATGACCGCCGCAGACATTCCGGCGTCCGGGCCGCAGGGTACGCTGCGTGCGCAGGGCCTGGCGCTGCTGTTTGCGTCCGTGCTGCGCACTTGGTTGAACGACGAGGACCCGGGCCTCGCCCGCACAATGTCGGCGCTCGACCGCGCGCTCGCGCGCGGCCAGCGCGTCGCCGGCCTGCTCGACGATCTCTGCCGCATTCCGGCCAGCATCTGCCGCATCCGCCCGCGCCGGCATCGCGATGCCGACGAGGACACGATCGCGGCGTAGTCGCGCCTGCGATGCAAGCCTTGTCCCGGGCTTGACCCTGGACCGTACCAATCTCCGAGCCTGGAACGGTCCCGGCTCAAGGCCGGGACAAGTATGGTGGCTAAACCGGCACCCTGACGGCGGCGCGCAGGCCGCCGAGCGGGCTGTCGGAGAGCGAGATGTCGCCGCCGTGCGAGCGCGCGATGTCGCGGGCGATCGCCAGGCCGAGCCCGGTGCCGCCCTCGTCCTGGTTGCGCGCATCGTCGAGGCGCAGGAACGGCTTGAACACCTCCTCGCGCAGGTGCGGCGGAATGCCGGGGCCATTGTCATCCACCGTCACGGTCAGCCAGCGGTGATCGCGATGGCCGGTGATGGCGACCGAGGCGGCGTGGCGGGCCGCGTTCGACACCAGGTTCCCAAGACAGCGCTTGAAGGCGGCCGGGCGCACCGTCACGATCGGCTGGCCGTGGAACACCACGCTGGCGTTGTGGCCGTTGCGTTCCACATCGCCCTTGAGCTCGTGGAGGAACGCCGCCATGTCGGTCGGCGCCGACTGCTCGCCGGTGTCGCCGCGCGCAAAAGCCAGATAGGCCTCCAGCATCCGGCCCATCTCGTCGACATCCCTCTTCATCGCTTCGATCTCGGGGCTGTCGCCGATCAGGGCGAGCTCGAGCTTGAAGCGGGTGAGGATGGTGCGCAGATCGTGGCTGACCCCTGCCAGCATGGCGGTGCGCTGCTCCATCGCCCGCTCTATGCGGCTTTTCATCTCGATGAAAGCCGCCGCCGCACGCCGCACCTCGCGCGCGCCGCGGGGACGGAAATTGGGCACCTCGCGACCCTTGCCGAAGCTCTCGGCGGCGTCGGCGAGCCGCAGGATCGGGCGAATCTGGTTGCGCAGGAACAGGATGGCGACGGTGAGCAGCACCAGCGAGGTGCCCACCATCCACATCAGGAAGATTTCGGAATTCGACGCATAGGCGGCGCTGCGGCGGGCGAAGATGCGCATGACCGTGTCGTCGAGCCTGATGCGGATTTCCACCAGCGCCGAGCGGCCGACGGTGTCGATCCAGAACGGCCGGCCGATCTGCCGGCCGAGCTCCTCCGACAGCGATTGATCGAGCAGCGAGAAGAAGGGCTTCGGGCCGGGCGGCGGCAGCTCGTTCTCGGGCAGAAAATCGACGATCAGATCGAGCCGCTCCTGCGCGATCCGCCGCAGCAGCGTGCGGTCGGCGTCCTGCGGATAACCCTTGTAGATCTCGATCAGGGCGGCGATATCCTGCACCACGCCGGCGGACAGCCGCTGCGTGACCAGGTTCCAGTGCCGCTCCATGAACACGAAGGCCACGACCGACTGCAGCAAGACCATCGGCACGATGATGATGAGCAGCGCCCGGGCATAGAGCCCTTTGGGCATCATGCTCCTGAGCCAGGCGCCGATGCGGTCGTAGAAGTCGTAAAGGCGAACCGCGGCGGTGCGCAGCGCCGCCAAGCCGATATCGCTGCTCGTCATGGATCGCTGCCCGTCATGGATCGCCGCCCGTGCCGATGCTGATCATGGCGTCGTCACCAGCCGATAACCGATGCCGCGCACGGTCTGGATGAGCAACGGGTTGCTGGGATCGCGCTCGATCTTGCGCCGCAGCCGGTTGACTTGAACGTCGACCGCGCGTTCGCCGATCGAGCCGCCATTGCCGGCGAGCGCCAGGCGCGGCACCGTGTCGCCCGGGCAGGCCGCCAGCACCCGCATCATCTCGCGCTCGCGATCGGTCAGGCGGATGATGTCCTCGCCGCGACGCAGCTCGCCGCGCGCGAAATGGAACACGAAATTGCCGAACCTGACACTTTCCGCCGCCGGCGCCGCCGGCGGGCTGGCGCGCTTGAGGATATTGGCGATGCGCAGCGACAGCTCGCGCGGCTCGAACGGCTTGCCGACGTAGTCATCGGCACCGCTCTCGAGGCCTTCGATGCGGCTCACCGCCTCGTCGCGCGCGGTCAACATCAGGATCGGCACATTGGAGGAGGTGCGCAGCGCGCGCGCGAATTCGAAGCCGGTCTCGCCCGGCATCATCACGTCGAGGATCATCAGGTCGAAGCGCAGGCCGGCAAGCTTAGCGCGCGCCTCCGCGGCCGATTCCGCCGTGGTGACCCGGTAGCCCTCGGACGACAGGAACCGCGACAACAGATCGCGAATGCGACGATCATCGTCGACCACGAGCAGGTGCGGCGCGTCGTCCGCCAGCACTGCGGATTCGGTGTTCATGGCCCCCATCGGTCTTGCATCTCTTTATTGTGGGAGCATGATCTTTTCCGAAAACCGGCACCACCCCCGTCGACGCGGGCGCAAGCCTTTCGGGATCATGCTCTCAAGAGCGTGGCCGGCGCGCGCGGCCGGCGCGCGCAATGAACCGCAGCACACCATCGCGATTGTCGAGGTCGATCATGGCGAGCAGGAACCGGCAAGCCTCCTCGTGGGCGTGCGGCCCGAGCTCGGAGAGGGCGCGCGCAATGCGCGCGGACTGCAGCCCGGCAAGCTTCATGGCGAGCGCCTCACCCTTGGGGGTGACAAACAACAGCCGTTGGCGCCGGTCGTTGGCGCCCTCCTTCTGCAGCACGTAGCCCTGGTCGATGAGCTGCTTGAGCACCCGGCCGAGCGATTGCTTGGTGATCTTCAAGATATCGAGCAGCTCCGCAACCTTCATGCCCGGATCCCGGTTGACGAAGTGCAGCACCCGATGATGGGCGCGCCCGAAGTTGAACTTGGCGAGGGCGTCGTCGGGGTCGCTGACGAAGTCACGGTAGGCGAAGAACAGGAGCTCGATGATGTCCCATACCGAGTCGTGCGCACGCACCGCGCGCCCGCCCGCGGGGGCGGCGGGGGGCGCATCGATGGCCGGAAAATTTATGTCAGCCATATTGACATATTTCCCACTGGTCGTTACCGAAAGGACGCTTGCTGACCACGGCTCTCGTGCGAGCGGATTTCTGTCTGCCGGCCCCGCCACCGGAACCGTCATTGCGCTGGCGGCGCAAGCGCGCTCTCATAGGGCCGACGAAACATAACGGGTGTTGGCGCGCGACGCAAAAGCGTCCGGGACCTTAAAAGCGTCCGGAATTTAAACGTCCGGACGCTGGCATTCCGGTACCAGCGAACCGGCCGGACACCCAGGAGAAAATGCCATGGATAAACCTTATGACCGGCTCGACGGCGTCATCTGGTACGACGGCAAACTGGTGGCCTGGAGCGAGGCCAATCTCCACGTCCTCTCCCACGGCCTGCATTATGCGAGCTGCGTCTTCGAAGGCGAGCGCGCCTATGGGGGCGAGATCTTCAAGTGCAGCGAGCACTCGGAACGGCTGAAGCGATCGGCCCAGGTTCTCGATTTCGAGATTCCCTATTCGGCGGCCGAGATCGATGCCGCCAAGCGGCTGGTGCTGGAGCGGAACGGGCAGCAGGACGCCTATGTCCGGCCGATCGCCTGGCGCGGCTCCGAGCAGATGGGGGTGTCGGCGCAGAACAACAAAATCCATCTCGCGATCGCGACCTGGCAGTGGCCGAGCTATTTCGACCCGGCGCAGCGGCTCAAGGGCATCCGCCTCGATCTCGCCGAGTACCGCCGCCCGGATCCGGCGACCGCCCCGACCCAGGCCAAGGCGGCCGGCCTCTACATGATCTGCACGATCTCCAAGCACCGGGCCGAACGCAAAGGCTATGCGGATGCCATGATGCTGGACTGGCAGGGCCGCGTGGCCGAATGCACCGGCGCCAATATCTTCTTCGTGAAGGACGGCAAGATTCACACGCCGATCGCCGATTGCTTCCTCGACGGGATCACCCGCCGCACGGTCATCGAGCTGGCGAAGCGGCGCGGCATCGAGGTGATCGAACGCCGCATCATGCCGGACGAGCTGACCGGCTTGCCGGAATGCTTCATCACCGGCAGCGCCGCGGAGGTGACGGCCGTCTCCGAGATCGCCCACTGGAAATTCACGCCGGGCCCCATCAGCAAGCAGCTCATGGACGACTACAGCGCCGAGGTGCGGCCCAAGGGCAAGGCCGCGGCCGCGTAGGCG
>DASXXS010000290.1:0-8154 GCA_036502925.1 Xanthobacteraceae bacterium | reverse complement strand
ATCAGCGCGTGGCCGATGCCGCGCGCGCGGAACGGCGGCTCGACCGTGAGCGGACCCAGCAGCAGCGCCTTGGCGTTGCCGATGCGCACCGGAGTAAGGCGCACCGATCCGATCATGAGCGTGCCGATGCGCGCGGTGAACGAAAGCTCCAGTCGATGCTCGGCACTTTCGCGAATGCGATAGGCGGTCTTGGCGAGCCGGCCGGGCCCGAAGGTGCGCTCGTGCAGCCGCTCGATCGCCGCCGCATCGTCCGCGGTCTCGGGCCGGATCGTGATGGAAGGTTCGGTCATTGTCTCAATCGCCAGCCGACCGCCACAAGTCCGGGATCGCCGCCGCCGATTAGCATCCGGTCGGCGCGGGGTCCATTGTCTGCGGGCGCGACTACCACCGCTCCGTGACCGGCGCGCCACCGAGGACTTCGATGATACGGGCGCGCGTCGCCGCCGTGGTGTCGTTCGGGAGCTCCTCGAGACCGAAGAATCCGTGCGCGATGATCTCGTAGTCCGGCACCGGGTCCCCGAGCTGGCGAAAATTCCGCACCACGAAGACCGCCACGTGGTTGCGCGGCGAGAGACTGTCGTTGAAGAACATTCCATGCAGCAAGGGCGGGCCGGTGGGTTCGAGATTGCCCTCCTCGCGCAGCTCGCGGATGAGCGCGTCGATCAGCGTCTCGCCCGGCTCGACGCCGCCGCCCGGCAGATGCCAGCCGCTCACGTAGCTGTGCTTGACCAGGAAGATGCGGCCGTCCGGGTCGATCACCAGGGCGCGCACGCCCAGCGTCATGCCGCGGGTCATGCGGCCGAGCACGTCCGCCATGCGCTGCAGCGTCATCTCGATCGCGTGCCGGACAGCTTTCAAGTAGGTCCCGATCATCCCTGTGTCGCCACCCGACAGCTCGTCCGGCTGAATTCTGACGTGACGCCATTGGAGCGGGTTGTCAAAGGAACCCGATTACTACTATTTAGAATACTTCTAATCATGGCCCGCAAGCCTGGGCCGCAAATTCGCAACGAAGAGGCCGACGTGAAGCGCTTTGCCGAGCTCACCGAGCAAGAGATTCTCGCGCTCGCCATTTCCAACGAGGAGGAGGACAGCCGCATCTACCGCGGCTTTGCCGAAGGCCTGCGCGCCCAATACGGCGCCTCGGCCAAGGTGTTCGACGAGATGGCGGAAGAGGAGGTGCACCATCGCACCATGCTGTTCGATCTCTATCGCTCGAAGTTCGGCGACTACCTGCCGCTGATCCGCCGCCAGGACGTCAAGGGCTTCGTGCAGCACACCAAGCCGTTGTGGCTGGTGCGCCCTCTCGGCCTCGAGGAGGTGCGGAAATACGCCGAGACCATGGAATATGAGACGGCGCGATTTTATCGCAAGGCCGCGCAATCGGCGCGCGACGCCTCGATCCGGGAGCTGCTGGATCACCTGGCCGAAGCCGAGGACGTGCACGAGAACCTGGCCCACAAGCTCGGCCAGACCATCCTGACCAAGACCGCGCGGGAGCACGAGGACGAGACGGCCCGCCGCATGTTCGTGCTGCAATACGTGCAGCCGGGGCTCGCCGGGCTGATGGACGGCTCGGTCTCGACGCTGGCGCCGCTGTTCGCGGCGGCCTTCGCCACCCACAGCACCTGGCAGACCTTCCTGGTCGGCCTCGCCGCGTCGGTGGGGGCCGGCATCTCCATGGCGTTCGCCGAGGCGCTGTCCGACGACGGATCGCTCACCGGCCGCGGCGCGCCCGTGCTGCGCGGCTCGGTCACCGGCACGATGACGGCCATCGGCGGGCTTGGTCACACGCTGCCGTTTCTCATTCCTGATTTTTCCGTTGCCCTCATCGTGGCCGGATGCGTCGTCGCGGTGGAGCTCGGCGTCATCTCCTTCATCCGCCACCGATTCATGGATACGCCATTGCTGTCGGCGGCGTTTCAGGTCGTGGTCGGCGGCGTGCTGGTGTTTATTGCCGGCATCATCATCGGCAGCTCGTGATCGTCTCGCCTGGTCAGGGACCAAGCAACAGGACAACCGCGATCAGGGCCGCAACCCCCGCCAGCAGGCCGAGCACGAAAATCTCGATGGCGTGCCGGCGTCGTTTTCGGCGCTCGAACCTGGCTTCACGCCGCAAATCCCCGAAGAGCGGCGTGCCGATGCCGACCAGCGCCCGCTCCCGCTCGACCAGCCGCTGCGCCAGATATTTCGTCACCGCCTGGACGATTTCGGGAATGTGCAAGCTCTCGGCCAGCACCTTGCGGCCATAGCGGGTGTCCTGCACGAACCGGTAGACCCGCTTGTCGCGCCCCATGGCCACATGCGCGATGGCGTCGATCCACAACTTCGGCGTCTCGCCACGGCTGATGCCGAGGTCGAACAGGTCCGCCTCGGCGGAGATTTCGCGAAACAGCGGCTCGATGGCCTCGTTCAAGAGCTCCAGCCGGGCGACCTCCGCGTCATGCAGGTCGACCACGATGCCGGTGCGCTCGGCCGACTCGACGCGCGCCTTGCGTAAAGCGTCCTTGAGGCGCTGCGGCCGCGGTTCTTCAGGCTTGGCCTCTTCGGCAGCCTGGCGTTTACGTCCCCACATGTGAGGCAGATTAGCAAGCGCCGCAGCCCCGCGCAAAGCCGCCGCCGATATCCCGGACCCTCAGGGCCCCGGTCCGGCCGCAGCTAGCCTCCGCCCGTACCCTCCTCAGGGGCATCCCATGGGCGCAGGGCGGGGCGGCGCTTCAGTCATTCGGCGGCGGCACCCCGAACGGGCGGGCCCAGGCGAGACCGTCCTCGGTTTTCGCCCGGGGATTGTATTCGCAGCCGATCCAACCCCCATAGCCGAGCCGGTCGAGGGCGGAAAAAACGGCGGGATAGCTCACCTCGCCTTCGTCCGGCTCGTGGCGCGAGGGCACCGCGGCGATCTGGACGTGACCGATCACCGGCAGGTATTTCTCGAACCGGCGGATGAGATCGCCGCCCACGATCTGGGCGTGATAGAAGTCGAACTGGATGCGCACGTTGCGCCGCTCCACCTTGGCGATGATGTCGGCGGCGTGCTCGGCGCGCGCCAGGAAATAGTCCGGCCGGTCGCGCGAATTGATGGGCTCAATCAGCAACGTGATGTTGTGCGCGGCCGCGGCATCCGCCGCGCGCAGGAGATTGCCGATGAAGACCTTCTCCGCCGCCGGCCGCGCTTCCGGCGGCATCTTGCCGGCCAGGCAATGGATTTGCCGGCCCCCGATGGCGACCACATAATCGAGCGCCTGACGAAACAGGGCGGCAAAATCGGCCTCGCGCCCGCTCACCGCGGCCAGGCCGAATTCGCCCGCTTCCCGCCGACCCGGCGCGGTGTTGATGCCGAGCATGGCGAGGCCGTGCCGCTCGAGCTCGGCCTTCACGGCGGACGGCGCGAATTCATAGGGGAATTGCAGCTCGACCGCCTTGAAACCGGCCGCCGCGGCCGCCGCAAACCGCTCCATGAACGGCCGCTCGGTGAACAGATAGGCGAGATTGGCGGCGAAGCGGGGCATAGAGCCGCGTTAGCAAAAGATCCGGCCGCGGTCGAGCCGGCGCGCCGCAGGGTCGAACCGTCGAGGCGGATCGGTTAGGATGAGGTCCCCGAGATTGTAAGTGTGCTCGCGAAGGAGTCGGCCATGCTGTTCGTGATCCACGCGACCGACAAGAAGGATGGAATGGCGACGCGGGCCAAATTCTACCGCGCGCACCGCATCCACCTCGACCAGGCGGAAGACCATGACGTGAACGTGGTGACGGCCGGAACCCTGGTGGCGGACGACGGCGAGACGCCGGTCGGCAGCGTCTTCGTCATCGACGCGCAGAACCGTGCCGCCGTGGATGCCTTCGCCCGCAGCGATCCCTACCACGTCAACCGGGTGTGGGAGACGGTCCAAATCCACGGCTACAACAAGAAGCGCGGCACCCCGATGGCGTGACGCGGCCATGGCCGGAGCGGCAGCCGGAGTAAGGCTTCAGTTCGCGCCCAGATCCTTGGCGCCCAAATCCTTGGCGCCTAGATCCTTGGCGCCCAGATCCTTGGCGCCTCTGTCCTCGCGCCAGATGCCGAGCGCCTGCTGGGCCGGACGGTCGGAGATCGAGAACAGCACCGAGTCCTTGCCGGCCGCATGGGAATAGTGCTTCCAGGGCGGCACAACGAAGATATCGTTCGGGCGCCATTCGAAGACCTGCTCGCCGACCCGGGTGGTCCCCTGCCCTTCGACGCAAACCAAGATGGTGCCGTCGGTCGAACGATAGTCTTCGCCCTTGAAGCCCTTCGGCAAGAGCGCGAGCGAAGCCCCCATGGTGGGCAGTACCGGGCCGCCATTGATCGGATTGACGTAATGCACGCGGGCGCCGTGCCGCGGATCGACCTCGCCGGATTTCTTCAGGCGCTCGAGAATCGGCCGCGTCCGCGCATAGGTATAGTTGATGACGGGGCTGCGGTTGAGCGCGACCGGGGCGCCGTCGGGCAGCACGCCGGAGCCGTAGAAGGTCAGCGAATCCCCGTCCTGCCGGGTGGTGTTCTGCATGCCTTCCTCGAAATAGTCCGCGAACGAGGCTTCATAGAAATTGACCGCCGGGAAATCGAGCACGTCGAGCCACAGCATGGGCTTCTTCGACGGATTGCCGTGGTCGTGCGGCGCCCAGTTCGCGGTGATCACGAAGTCGCCGGGCGACATGAAGGCCTTCTCGCCCTCGACCGCCGTATAGGCGCCCTCGCCGTCGAGCACGAAGCGGATCGCGGAAGATACGTGGCGGTGGACCGGCGCGACCTCGCCCGGCAGGATCATCTGGATGCCGGCGAACAGCGTGTTGGTGGCGCGCGATTCGCCGCGCATCGCCGGGTTCTCCAGGATCAGCACCCGGCGCTGGGCCTCCTCGGCCGAGATCAAGCCGCCCGATTCCATGACCAGCGATCTCACGTCGTCGTAATGCCAGATCACCGGCGTGCAACGCGTGACCGGCTCCTTGGTCACCACCGATTTCATGACCTTCCAGAGCGGCGCCATGTCGAATTTCGAGATGCGGTCGTAATAGGCTTCCCGGACCGCATCGACGTTGTGCTTGGGGCCTGGCGGCCCGCCGTTGCTCTTGCCTCGAGCCCGCTTGCCCGCAGTCGCGCCCGCCATGGCATTCTCCTTGGGTGCAGCGCTTCGGATCAGCTGCTGATTTCGGCCCGATCCGGCGCTCGTCGGACCAGAATAATCCAGGCCGAAGAACTAGTATATAATGTAACTATCTGCCCGAAAGAAGCGCCAGGCACGGGAATTTTCCCTTGCCCAACCGTGTCCCGGCCTTGAGCCGGGACTGTCCCAGTCTCTGGCATTTGGAACGGTCCCGGCTCGAGGCTGGGACAAGTTTACTTAGCCCTTGGCGGCGACCATCCGGGCGAATTTCTCGAACCCTGCGAGCTGCAGCTTGATCATGTCGCGGGTCGGCTGGTCGGTGAGCTCGAGCGTCGCCGCGTCGAACTTCTTGGCCGCAAACGTGACGATCACTTCCGGCCTGGGAAACATCAGCGCATCGATCGAGGTCAGCGACTGCCGCAGGTGATACTGCATGCGCGAGCCGCCCAGGAGACCGGTCGCCGCCGATTGCAGGGCGACCGGCTTGCCGGCGAACGGCTGATCCTGGTCCTTCAGCCGCGAGGCCCAGTCGATGGCGTTCTTCAGCCCGCCCGGAATCGACCAGTTGTATTCGGGCGAGACAATGATCACGCCATCGGCGGCGCGGATCGCGTCCGCCCAGGCGAGCGCGACCTGGGGAATGCCGCTCGCCTGATGCTCGTCGTAATTATAGACCGCCAGCCCCGCGAAAGAGGGTGCTGCCCGCAGCGTCATGCCGGACGGCGCCAGCGCCGGCAGGCTGCGTGCCAGCGCCGCGTTGTAGGAGCCCTTGCGCAGCGAGCCGCAGATCACCAGCACGTCGAGTTGCTTGTCGGCCATTTTCCCCCGCCCTTTTTCCGGCTTTCCCTTATGCCTTGACCGCAACGCGGTCGATGAAGGTCGCGAAGGCGGCAAGCTGCTGCTTGATCAAATTGCGCGTGGTCTCGTCCTTGATCTCGCCGGTCTTCTCGTCGAGCTTGGACGCGCAGGAGCCGATGAAAATCTCCGGCTTGTTGAGCACGAACGCGTCGAGGAACACCATCGCCCGGCGCAGGTCGTATTGCACGCGCGCGCCGCCGAGCGGCCCCGGCGATGCCGATTGGAGCGCGATCGGCCTGCCGGCAAACGGCTGGTTCGGCAGGCGTGAGACCCAGTCGATGGCATTCTTGAGCCCGCCCGGGATCGAGAAATTGTACTCAGGCGAAACGATGATCACGCCATCGGCGGCCCGGATCGCGTCCGCCAGCACATTGACGGCTGCCGGGAACCCGCTCGCGGCCTGCACATCGGCGTTATAGAGCGGGAACTGCGAAAACGAGGGCGCCGGCCGCACCATGAGGCCTTCGGGTGCGAGCGCCGGCAGCGCTCGCTGCACGATGCCGTTATAGGAGCCGCTTCGGAGCGAGCCGCAAATGCTGATCACGCTCAGGTTCTTGCCAGGCATCATGGCCTCCTCGCATCAATCAACGACCTCGTCCTGAGACCGTGTCGGAGAATTGCACCCTCCGCCTATTCCCGCGCAAGCGGGAATCCAGGTCCTGTGGACATTAGAGGGATTCCCTCCGACTCGCGCGAATGTGATTCAAGGTCGCAACTGAGGAGGGCCATCTTGATTCGGTGCACCCACCATCGTTGGAATGAACATCACATCTCCACTGTTCCGTTCTTCGCCAGGACGCTCTCTCCCAGGGCAGACCATGACCTTCCACTCGGTGCCGGGACGGGGTATAAGGCGGCCCGAGTTGACCCGGTTCATGATACTGGAATCGGGCGCATCAAACACAGATATGGCCGGTTCCGGCACTCTGTTGGGGTGCCGAGGCCAGTAGGAGAAAGAGCATGAACAACATCCAGGCAGATCAGATTTGGACTACCCCACTCAACGAGATGGATGGCGTTCAGAAGGGATTCGACCGCAGCAAGACCGTTCGTTTTTACGACACGACGCTTCGCGACGGCGAGCAGTCGACCGGCATCTGCTTTTCCGCCAAGGACAAGTTCGAAATCGCGTGCAAGCTCGCCGAACTCGGGATTGGACGAATTGAATCGGGCTTTCCCCGTGTTTCTGAAGAAGACACGGAGGCCGTCAAGCGCATCCTCGCGGCAAATCTGAGCTCTGAAATCTGGGGCTTTGCGCGCTGCGTTCGGGGCGACATCGACGCTCATGTCGAGTTGGGTACACGCTATACCCTGCTCGAAATAACAACCAGCGACATGAAGATGAAGGCCTTTGGCTTTACCCGCGAAAAGGTCATGAACAGCGTCATCGATTCCATCAAATACGCAAAAGACAAAGGGATCGAACGCGTCAACTTTTTTGCCGTGGACAGCACGCGCAGCGATTTGGGATTCTTGCGCGATGTCTACAGCGGGGCCCTGGAAGCCGGCGCCGATGAAGTCTCCATGGTCGATACGATCGGCGTGTGCGCGCCGGAAACCGCTGAATATCTGATGCGTCAGGTCAGGTCATGGGTGGGACAATCCGTGCCCATACACTGGCACGGCCACAACGATATGGGTTTGGCTACGGCCGCGGCCATCGGCGCAGTCCGGGGCGGCGCCGACTGGATCCAAGGCACCATCAACGGCATGGGCGAGCGGGCCGGCAACGCCGACATTTGCGAAGTCGCCCTCGCCTTGCAGTTCCTCTACCACGTTCCGGTGGAAATGGATTTGAGAAAGGCGCGCGAAGTTTCCCAGTTGGTGCAGAAGTGCGGGAATTACACGGTCGACACCTGGAAACCCGTCGTCGGCAAGTTCATCTTCACGCGCGAGAGCGGGGGTGTCGCCAGCCAGTTCCATATGCCCTCGGCGATCGAACCTTATTCGGCCACTGTCGTTGGCGCGGACCGTAAGATCGCGCTGGGCAAGAAGAGCGGACTTGCCAACATCAAGATCAAGCTCGATGAGCTCGGTCTCGATGCGCCAGCCCAAAAACACGCCGCCATTCTCGAGAAGGTCAAATCGAAAGGAACGGCAGAAAAGCGGCTGGTGACGGACCAGGAATTCCGCGCGATCGTGGCGCAGGTTGTTTGAGGCAAAGGGCCGGAAG
>DASXXS010000289.1:0-9176 GCA_036502925.1 Xanthobacteraceae bacterium | reverse complement strand
TTGACCGTCAGCACATGCGGCGAGGCCGCTGCCAGCGTGACCGGGGCGAAGTCGCGCAGCGTATCGTAAGGCAGGTTGGCATAGAGGCTTGGATTGATGACCACCGCGCTGGTGGGGCTCAGCAGCGTGTAGCCGTCCGGCGCCGCCTTCGCGACCATGCCGACCGCCACATTGCCGGCGCCGGTCGGAATGTTCTCGACATAGAACTGCTGCCCGAGGCGCTCGCTCAGCTTCTGCGCCACGATGCGCCCGATCACGTCGCTCGGACCGCCCGCCGCCGCCGACACGATCACGCGCACCGCACGCGTCGGATAGGCCTGGCCCCAAGTGTTCGACGATGCCGCTGCCGCGACGGCGACCAACAACAACAATGAACGGACATAGCGCATGCTGCCCTCCCGCACCGGACGCGGCGAGTATAGGCCGCTAGCGCAATGCGGTCGCGACCTTTGAGCGGGCGGTCAGGAAGGCTGGAGCGATGCCCGTAATCTCTGCCTGTCATGCTCCGCCACCGGGTCCGGCCTGCGGCCGGCCTGATGATAAGCTCCGGCGGAGCACCCAGTAATCGCAAACGTCAATCGGTGGTTACTGGATCGTCCGCCTTCGCGGACGATGACAATGGAGAGGCCTAAGCCAACAAACCGCCCATCGGCTTCACGGCGCCGCTGCCGGGGAACACCTTGGCGGACAGCGCGGCCTCGTCCACGCGCAGGTGCTCGTGCAGCAGGCCTTTCACCACCGCGCGCAGGTCGGTGGTGGGCTTGAGGTCGCGCCCGTCCTGCAGCTGCGCCGGCTTGAGACCGGGCCAATCCGCGATCACGCGGCCGCCCTTGAGCGCCCCGCCGGCCAGGAACGCGACCGTGGCGGTGCCGTGATCGGTGCCCTCGGTGCCGTTGATGCGGGCGGTGCGGCCGAACTCGGTGACCACGACCACGACGGTGTCGCGCCAGGCCGGTCCCATATTGGTCTCGATCGCGGCGAGCGCGCCGTCGAGCGCGCCGAGCAGCGCCGCCAGCCGTCCGTTGAGCGCCCCTTCATCCGCATGGGTGTCCCAGCCGTCGAAGGCGAGCGCCCCGATGCGCGGCCCGTCGGGCTGCGCCAGGAATTTCGCCGCCATGCCGGCCGACTCGGCGAAATAGGCGCGCACCTGCGCGACCGGGCCGGGCTGCGGCTTCTGCTCGGATTTTTGCCCGCCGCCCGCTCCGGCGATTGCGGCCAGCCCCATCCTTTCCTCGAGGGCGCGCGCCAGCGCCGGATCGGTGTGGCGATAGAGGTCGAGGAGCCGCATCATGGTGTCGTCGTTGGCCGGCGGCAGCCGCGGCGGCGTCCACGACAGGACCGGGGCGGGGCCGCGCACCACCAGCGGGGTCATGGGCCCGACCGCGAACGCGTCGCGCCTGGCGGAGCCGGCGCGCCCGTCGGGCGCGAGCGTGCTCAGCGCCCGGTTGAGCCAGCCGGTCTCCGAGGCGCCCGGCCGCAGCACGCCGCTCTCAAGCACGTCCTGGCCGTCGAAATGGGAGCGCTCGCGGTAGGGGGTCGCGGCCGCATGCACGATGGTGGCGGCGCCGGCTTGGTAGAGGCGGTGCAGGTTCGGCATCGCCGGGTTGAGGGCGAAGAAGGTATTGAGCGGCAGGCCCGGCATGGCGCCCGTCACGGTGAGCGCCTTGTCGCCGCGCAGGCCGACCCAATCGGGATCGCCGACCGGCGCCACCGCCGCCAGCCCGTCGAGCGCGCCGCGCAGCACGATGGTCAAGAGCCGCGGGTCGCGGCCTTCGGCCCGCGCGAGCTTCGGCGCGAACGCCCAGGCGAACAGCGTTCCGGAGGCCAGCAGCAGCTCGCGGCGACTCGCGGCATGGACACGGAGATCGCGGCTCATGGTCTCACCTGCGTTGGAATTCGGGCGCCATGAACAGGAGCGCCAAGGCCTGCGGCCGGCTCTCCGCGCGATTGATGGTCTGGCGCGTATCCGCCGAGGCGAGCGGCCCGAGCGCCTGATCGAGCACCGCCTTCGGATCGATCTGGTTGCCGAACCGGCGCGCCGCCTGGGTGGCGATATCGAGCCGCTGCGCCATGCCGTCGATCCAGGCTTCGTCCTTGTCGGCAAAGCCGTTGGGTGCCGGCGGCCGCCACAGCGGCTCGCCCAGGAGGTTCTGCGCCTGCATGATCGGCCTGACGTCGGGCGGATCGCTGTTGGCGGCGCGCAGCATGCCGATCAACCATTCGCCCGGACGCTTGAGCTTGCGCGGCGGCGCCGCCCAGCTTTCCGGCGCCGCGATGAGCGTCTTGGCCATCTCCTTGAGATTGCCCTGGGTCTCGAGAAAGCGCCTGGACAGCTTGTCGACCAAGGCCAGCGGCGGATCGTCGGCCACGAAGTGGCGCGCCAGCTTGGTGGCGACATGCCGGGCGGTCGCCGGATGGCGCGCCAGCGCCTGCAGCACCGCGCGCCCCTGCTCGAAACCCGTATCGGGGTAGACCTTGTCGATCACTTTCTCGGCTGCCGGCTCGTGCATGCGCGGATTGAAGGTGAACTCTCCGGCATGCGGCAGGTCGGCGCGCGGCGGCACGATGGTCCAGCCGGTGATGACATCGGCGAAACGCGTCACGTCGGCCTGGCTGTAGACGGTGCGCACGCCGAGCGTATGCAGCTCGAGGATTTCGCGCGCGAGATTCTCGTTGAGGCCCTTGCCGCCGGCGCGGCCGGCCGGCGAATTCGGGCCGATCGAGCGCGCATTGTCGAGATAGAGCAGCATCGCCGGATGGGTCTCGACCGCGAGCAGCATGTCGCCGAAATGGCCCAGCACATGCGGCCGGATCGCCTCGCGCTCGTAGGCGCCGGCGAGCTGGGCCACGCCGCCGCCCTTGGCGGCGGAAATGCAGAAATGGTTCGACCAGAACCAGACCAGCCGCTCCGCAAAGCCGATGTCGGCGCCGGCGGCGGCGCTGAGCCGCGCCTTCGCCTCTTCGAGGAAAATCTGTTGCGGGATGCCGGGGCCGGGATCGCGCGCGGCGGCCGCGGCAGGCGGCTTCGTCTCCGCACCCGCCTTCATGTCCGGGCCGGGGCTCATGTCGGGAGCGGGCGGCGCGTCCGCGGCGGCTTTGGAAGTGGCGCGCGCCCCCGCTTGGACGGCGTTGCGCGCCGCTTGTTGATCGGCCTCGCGCTCGATGTTTTGCGCCAGCCGCGCCGCCTTGCGGACCTGGCGGAAATCGCGCCCGGCCTGCGCGGCCTCCGCGCTGGTCAGCAGATCGGGATCGCCGATCGCGCCGGCGCCCGGGCGCTCGAGCTCGGCCAGCAATGCGCCGCGAGGATCCGATGCGATCCTGGCGATCGCCTCGGCGCGCGGGCCGAAGCCGAAGCGATGCAACGCCAGCGCGGCTTGCGTCTGCGGATCAAGGGCCATGGGGACCAGGGCTCATGCGGATGAAGCGCCATGTGGTTCAAGCGAATCTAGTTCAACGATCCTGAATCAAGACTGAACAACTCGAACAACGCCCACACGCAGAGCTTCCGACAAAGTCATGTCGACAGTGAGGCATCAACATTTCATTTTGGTAAGGAGCCCAATGAATAAATTGACAGTTTGACGACTGTTTGCACTGCGGCGAGAAACCGAAGCCTTAAAAATGGGCACGAACTGCGATCATCCACAGCGGCGGCGCTTCGCTGTCGAGCTTTTGTTGTTCGCCGCCGGCTCGTCAATCCGGTCAAAACATGTTGTGGCGACAACGCGTGACGGCGATCACACTCTGATGCGACCAAAGACGAGTGCGACAAGAGACGAGAGACACGGCAACGTCACGGCCGTGTAACACGGAACGGATAGAGATGGCATCGCCTGACACGTCGCGTGGTGACTGCGCATTGTTTGTATTGCGTCGCGTTGAGCGTCATTGACTTTTGCGGCTCCAGCCATCGGTCTGCCCCGAGCTGGAGCCGCTTTCTATCGGCGGATTTATTGTTGTCGGATTCAAAGTTGCCGGGTTCTTCTGCGGCATCGTTCTGTTCGCGGAATCGAATGCGGCGACTCGCACTCCCCGGAATCGAATCGTGCTTGGGCCTGCCGGGCGGCCGGCAATGCCCCGCGCTCGAGCGCCAGGACGCAGCACCGGCACCTCGACACCTGCTTGGCGGCCGATCTTTTTTTGCGCCGGAGCGGGAGCCGGGCGGCGCCCGGCGTGTTATCCTTGCGATGCGGGCGGGCGAACGGTCGGGGCCGCCCGCTCCGGTGTGTGGATGACCGCTGGTTTGCGCGCGGCGCCCAGCCCCGGTTTTGCTTCAATTTGCTGTCCATTCAATGGCTCAAATTCCGGAGAAAGAGATGCGCATCCACCGATCGAGCCTGACCGCCCTCGCCGCCGCCTTCGTGATCCTCGGCACCCTTGCCGCCGCGCCCGTGGCGGCGCAGCAACCGGCGCAACCGCCCGCTCCCGGCCAACCGCCCGCTCCCGGCCACCAGCCAGCGCCGGCGGCGCCCAAGCCCTATAAGCCGGTCACCATCAAGCTGCCGGTTCCGGTGGCCGACCCGAGCTTCGTGGCGTTCCGCAAGCAGCTCGGCGACATCGCGCAGAAAAAGGACCGGGCCGCGCTGGCCAAGCTGGTGGCGTCGAGCTTCTTCTTCGTCAACGGCGAGAAGGATGCGGCCGACAAGAAAAAGCCCGGCATCGACAACCTCGCCAAGGCGCTCAGCCTGGACGGCAAGGACGCCGCCGCCGGCTGGGCGACGCTCGGCGAATACGCCAAGGAGCCCACCGCCGAGGCCGACCAGGACCACAAAGGCGTGCTGTGTGCCCCGGCCGATCCGGCCTTCGACGAAAACGCCGCCGAGGCGCTCGCCAAGCAGACCCAAACCGATCCCGGCGAGTGGGGCTATCCGGTCAAGGACGGCGTCGAGGTGCGCTCGACCGGCAAGCCGGACGCCCCGATCACCGACAAGCTCGGCCTCTATCTGGTGCGCGTCTATCCGGACGACTCCCCGGCCGCGGCGGTCCAGGGGTCGGATTTCATCCGCATCGTGCTGCCGTCCGGCAAGACCGGCTACGTGGCGGGCGACCAGCTCTTGTCGCTGGGCAACGAGCAATTGTGCTACGTCAAGGAAGGCAACGCCTGGAAGATCGCCGGCTTCATCGCGGCGCAGTAACGCCGAAGGCGCGTAGGGGCGGCCCTCGTGGCCGCCCCTTGCTGCGCGGGCGCCCACAAGGGGCGCCCCTACGAGTACACCATACCGTCTGACATTGCGGCCGTTGAACGCTGTCGCTCCGGGCTTGACGCGCGCGTGCATTTTCTTTGAATGATGCGCTGCGCTCACTGAGTGCCGGAGCCGAACATGATCATCAAGAACCAGAACGACGTCACCAAGGCGGTGTTGGCCGAGCTGCAACGCGCGCCCGACGGCCGGTTCAAGGAGATCATGTCGGCCTTCGTGCGCCACCTGCATGACTTCACCCGCGAGGTGAAGCTGACCGAGGCGGAGTTCCAGGCGGCGATCGGCTACATCATCGCGCTCGGCAAACATACCACCGAGACCCATAACGAGGCGGTGCTGATGTCGGGCTCGCTCGGCCTCTCCACTCTCGTCTGCCTCCTCAACAACGGCGACGACGGTCAGACCGAGACTTCCGCCAACCTGCTCGGCCCGTTCTGGCGCATGCACTCGCCCGCCACCCCGAACGGCGGCTCGATCGTGCGCTCGCCGACGCCCGGGCCGGCGCTGTTCGTCAACGCCTGGTTCCGCGACCGCAGCGGCCGGCCGATCGCCGGCGCCGAGGTCGACGTGTGGCATTCCTCGCCGGAAGGCTTCTACGAGAACCAGGACCCGGTGCAGGCGGACATGAACCTGCGCGGCAAGTTCACCACCGACCGCGACGGCCATATCGCGTTCCGCAGCGTCAAGCCGGCCGGCTATCCGATCCCGGTCGACGGCCCGGTCGGCGAGCTGTTGCGCGCGCAAGGCCGCCACAATATGCGGCCCGCGCATCTGCATTTCCTCGCCGTCAAGAACGGCTGCAAGACGCTGGTCTCGCAGGTCTATGTCAACGACGACAAATTCCTCGACAGCGACGTCCAGTTCGGCGTCACCCGCCATCTCGTCGGCAATTACGTCAAGCACGAGAACGAGCGCCCGCCGGCGCCCGATGTCGCCGGCCCGTGGTACTCGCTCGACCATACGTTCGTGATGGAGCCGGGCAGCGCCCGGCTGCCGCGGCCGCCGATCACCGGCAAGGCCAGCGGCGAGCGTCCGAAGATCCCGCATCTGGCGTGAGGGTGAATTTCGAGCAGGCGCCAGCCATTTATTCCGTGTCACCACCGGGCTTGTCCCGGTGGTCCTGACAATAGGGGCATTGCGGTGCGTCCCTGGGCGAGATCACCGGGACAAGCCCGGTGATGACAATCGGGGCGGCTCACTCACGTTGAAAGATCCAAAGCTGGTTCGGCTCGCTGTCGCCGCAGGTCCAGCTCTGCACCGGCGCGCCGCTTTCCTTCGAGCCGTAGCGAATGTCGAGGCAGAGTCCGCTCTCGCCCACCAGCTTGGTGAAGTTGCCCTTCGGCTGCGACTTCCAGATTTGATTGGGGCCCGCCGCGCAGGCCTGGAGCTTGACGAGATCGCCCGGCTTGCCGCCGTTGGCATCGACGCAGAGACCGCCGATCGTCAGATGCATGCCGGCCGGCTCGTAGACGAAGATCTGGGCCGCGCTGCTGTTGCAGTCCGCCATTTGCAATCCCCGGTCCTGGATGAAATCGCCATTGGCAACCTCGATGCATCGGCCGCCGCCTTGCGGCGAGACTTGCAGCATCGTCGGGTAGCCTTGCGCGAAAGCGCTGGCCGCAAGGAATGTCAGCAGGCCGGCGGCGAAACCCGCCGTGGTCCGCAGAGACGCGACCGACATGACATCCCCCATTCGTGCTGCTCAGGACGGTCGTCACTGTACGGCCACGGCGCCGGCAGGGTCAATTTCGCCGCGTTCGTATCATCACCCGTGCCGCAGCTTGAGGGCGAGGATCAGCAGCATGAGGGCGAGCGTGATCGCGCTCGAGCCGATCAACGGCCAGTCCGGCAGCGCCGCGCCGTAGATGAGCCAGCAGCCGACCCCGGCCGCGCAGGCCAGGTTGGCCGGGAACGAGATCGCGCGGGTGTCGCGCTCGCGCATGATCTTCACCACCTGGGGCAGCCAGCAGAAGGTGGTGAGCAGCGCAGCGGCGGCCCCGATCGCATCGATGAGCCAAGCATTCATCGCGGCCCGGATACCAGCGATTCGCTGTCGGCTTGATGACAGCGCGGGTGGCGGATGCGGCGCAGCGCGCGGCCCACTTGTCCCGGGCTTGACCCGGGACCGTACCAACCTCGGCATCTGGAACGGTCCCGGCTCAAGGCCGGGACAAGTGAAGCGCAGGGCGCCGCACGCTTCCCTCCTCGCAGCTCTCGCCCCATATTGGGGCGATGGCGAAATCCCCCGACCAGCCTGACGCACCGCGGCCCCGACGCGGGCCGAAGCGCGACCCGGCCAAGCATTCCAAGAAGGACCCGGCCAAGCCGACGCGCGCCAAGGCCAACCGGCCGGATTCGGCGCCGACCGATCCGGCGCTGGCGGAGCTGCTCAATCCCGGCATCCGCCAGGGCACCGCCGGCATCGGCTCGCAGACCGGCCACGCCCCGCGACAGCGGGGCGACGACCGGACCAGCGGATTGCAGCCGCCGCCCGACAATTCGTGGGACCGGCGGGCGGATTTTTCCAAGGCCCATACGGCGCGGCGCTCGACCCAGCAAGGATTCGGGGAGGCGCCGCAGAGCGACTTCGAGGCCAAAACCCCGGCATCGCCGGCCGAGCTCGATCCCGTCGAGGACGAGGCGCCGCCGTCCGGGGAAACGCCGGGCGCGCCGGCCCTGTTGCGCGGCAAGCATGGCGAGAGCCTCGGCGTGGCGGCGACCGCCCATGCGCTCGAGAGCCTGCTGCGCGAAGGGCGGCGGGAATTCAACGAGAAGCCCTGGATCCCGCACCGGCCGCCGCGACCGGAGAAGTCCGAAGGCGGCCGCGCGCTGGTGATCAAATCCGATTTCGAGCCCGAGGGCGACCAGCCGCAGGCGATCGCGCAGCTGGTCGAGGGCGTCCGCCGCCACGACCGCAACCAGGTGCTGCTCGGCGTCACCGGCTCCGGCAAGACCTTCACCATGGCCAAGGTCATCGAGGCCACCCAGCGCCCGGCCCTGATCCTGGCGCCCAACAAGACGCTCGCCGCCCAGCTCTACGGCGAGTTCCGCGGCTTCTTCCCCGACAATGCGGTCGAGTATTTCGTGAGCTACTACGACTACTACCAGCCCGAAGCCTATGTGCCGCGCACCGACACCTATATCGAGAAGGAATCCTCGATCAACGAGCAGATCGACCGCATGCGCCATTCGGCGACGCGCGCGCTGCTCGAGCGCGACGACGTGATCATCGTGGCTTCGGTGTCGTGCATCTACGGCATCGGCTCGGTCGAGACCTATTCGGCCATGACCTTTGCGCTCAAGCGCGGCGAGCGCATCAACCAGCGGCAGCTCATCGCCGACCTAGTGGCGCTGCAATACAAGCGCACCGGCGGCGATTTCACCCGCGGCACCTTCCGGGTGCGCGGCGACACGGTCGACATTTTCCCCGCGCACTATGAGGATCGCGCTTGGCGCGTGCGCCTGTTCGGCGACGAGATCGAGGCGATCCACGAAATCGACCCGTTGACCGGCGAGAAGACCGCTACGTTGCAGTGGGTCAAGATCTACGCCAACAGCCATTACGTCACACCGAAGCCAACGCTCCTGCAGGCGATCGAGGAGATCAAGCGCGACCTCAAGCTGCGCCTGGCCGAGTTCAACCAGCTCGGCAAGTTGCTGGAGGCGCAGCGGCTGGAGCAGCGCACCACCTTCGACGTCGAGATGATGATGGCGACCGGCAGCTGCGCCGGCATCGAGAACTATTCGCGCTACCTCACGGGCCGCCGGCCCGGCGAGCCGCCGCCGACGCTCTTCGAATACCTGCCGCCGGAGACGCTGATCTTTGTCGACGAGTGCCACGTCACGGTGCCGCAACTGGGCGGCATGTATCGCGGCGACTTTGCCCGTAAAAGCATCCTTTCGGAGTTCGGCTTCCGCCTGCCGTCCTGTATCGACAACCGCCCACTGAAGTTCGAGGAATGGGAACGTTTCCGT
>DASXXS010000288.1:0-3350 GCA_036502925.1 Xanthobacteraceae bacterium | reverse complement strand
AGCGGCCGCCGCGTCCAATCGGTGAAGCGATGCGACTTGTCGAGACTGTCGCCGGTGATGCGCTGGACCAGCTGCTCGTAGGAAATCGAATCCCCATAGCCGAGCACCATGGCGGCGACCTGGGTATCGACCAGCGGGGTCGGAATGACTTCCGCCTCGTGCCAGCAGATTTCGATGTCCTGCCGGGCAGCATGAAAGACCTTGATGACCCGCTCGTTGGCCATGAGCGCGAAGAACGGGGCCAAGTCGATGTCCTCGGCCAGGGCATCGATCACCACGGCCTCGTCGCTGCTCGCAATCTGGGCAATGCACAGCTTCGGATAGTAGGTGGTCTCGCGCTGGAATTCGGTGTCGACCGTCACGAACGGATACTTCGCCAGCCGGGTACAGGCTTCAGCGAGCTTTTTGGTGGTGGTAATCGGCTGCATGGATGGGATTGATAGCTCAGGCATTTGTTCTTGTCAGGGCGGGGAGCGGCCGCGCAGGCGGGGCAGGCGGATAAATTCCCAGGGCGAAGGCAGCGGCCCGACCGGGACCTCGATCAGGGTCGGGCCGTCGCGGCGCTTGAACGCACGCGCCAGCGCGCCGGCGAACTCCGGCGGCGTGCGGGCGCGCTCGGCGGCGGCGCCGAAGCTTTCCGCAAATCGCACGAAATCGGGATTGGCCAGATCGCTGGCGATCAGGCGGTTGCCATAGCGCTCCTCCTGGTTGCGCCGCACGTTCCCGAAGGCCCCATCCGCGAATATGACGGTGGTGAGGGGAATGCGGTGGCGGATGGCGGTGGCAAGCTCGCTCCCCGTGAACATGAAGCCGCCATCGCCGCTGATCGAGAGGACCGGCACGTCACGACGGGCGTCCTGGACGCCGAGCGCCGTCGCAAAGCCCCAGCCGAGATTATCCTGGTAGCCGGGCGAGATGTAGGTGCGCGGCCGATAGACCGGATAGGCCACCCGGGCCGCGAAGGCCATCTGGGTCACATCTTCCACAAGAATGCCGTCCTCGGGCAGCGCGGCGCGGATGGCGTCGAGAAACCCGAGCTGGGGGCCGAGCCGGGCCAGCTCGAGCCGCAGCCTGGCCTGCCGCGCCGCCATGTCCGCGCGGCGCGAGGGGCGCGGCTGATTGTGTTGCGGGATGAGGTCGATCAGGCGGCGCAGGACCGGCTTGGCATCGCCCACCAGCGCGACCGCCGGCGGCTGCCAGCGCGTCGGCTCCTCGGGATCGGCCTCGACGCGGATCACGGCGAGATCGTCGTCCACGCCCCATTGGTTGAACGGAATGTGCAAGTGGGTGCCGACCCCGAGCACCGCGTCCGCCTTGCCCCACAGCTCATGTCCAAGCGGGAGCGTCACGCTCAGGGGATCGCGGGCGTCGAGCACGCCGCGGCCCCGCCGGAAGGCGAGGACCGGAGCCTGCAGAAGGCGCGAGAGCTCCGCGACCTCGGCGGCCGCCTCTTGCGCGCCGCCGCCCACGACGATCAGCGGGCGTGCCGCACCGCCCAGCCGCTTGGCGGCGGCGCGGATCGCATCCTCGTCGATCAGGGCCGGCGCCAAGGGGACAGGCGGCGCGATCACGGGCACCGGCGCCCGCAGGCCCCAAACGTCAATGGCGCATTCGAGCGCCGCCGGGCCGGGCCGGCCGCTGCGCATGGACGCGATCGCGGCGGCAACGAGACCGGGCGCTTCTGCGGGCGCCTGGATGCGGGCGTAGAAATCGACCAGCCGTTTGATGATGCCGGCCTGATCGCGAATTTCGTGCAAATGGGCGAACATGCGGCCGATTGCGGCCTGCGGAATGTGGCCGATCAGCGCCAGGACCGGGGCATTGGTCCCATAGGCGGTCAAGAGCGCCGCCGCCGAATTGAGCAGGCCCGGCCCCGGCACCACCGAATAGGCCTGGGTGCGGCCGGTGGCGAGCGCGGCGCCCAGCGCCATATAGGCGGCTCCCTGCTCATGGCGGGTGTGCACGGTGCGGATACGGTCGGCGGCAGTGAACAGGGCATCGAACAGGACATCGTTGTGGACGCCGGGCAGCGCATAGACGGTATCAAGCCCATGGGCGATGAGCGCCGCCACCGTCGCCTCGGCCGTGGTCATGGGAACGGTGGTCACGGGAACGTTGGTCATCGGAAGGGCGGTTTTCGGAACGTCGGTCGGCGGAGCCGATGTGGTTACGGCGGTCATCTGCGCATTTGCATCTCAATTTGGGCTTTCAATATGGGCTTTCAGACTCGAACCGGCGGTGGATCGAAGCGGCCGAGTGTGCAGATCGGCGGCA
This sequence comes from Xanthobacteraceae bacterium, assembly GCA_036502925.1. Taxonomy (GTDB): domain Bacteria; phylum Pseudomonadota; class Alphaproteobacteria; order Rhizobiales; family Xanthobacteraceae; genus VAZQ01. The sequence goes on along the minus strand of DASXXS010000288.1, from coordinate 1,076 downwards.
GCGTGTCGAGAGCGCCTTTCCTCAACTGCGTGCGCGCCTTGACAAGCAGCCCCCTGCATGTGCCTTTCCGCGCGACATTACGGACCCCCGATCAACACCATGCACCGCTATCGCTCCCATACCTGCGGCGAGCTGCGCGCGGCCGATATCGGCCGGCAAGCGCGGCTTTCGGGCTGGTGCCACCGCATCCGCGACCATGGCGGCCTCCTGTTCATCGATCTGCGCGATCATTACGGGATCACCCAATGCGTGGCCGATCCCGATTCGCCGGTCTTCAAGGACATCGAGAAGCTGCGCTCCGAATGGGTGGTGCGGCTCGACGGCAAGGTGAGGCCGCGCCCCGAAGGCACCAAAAATCCGGAGCTGCCGACCGGTGAGGTCGAGCTCTTCATCAGCGGGATGGAGGTGCTGGGGCCGGCCGCCGAGCTCCCCATGCCGGTCTTCGGCGAGCATGATTATCCCGAGGATATAAGGCTTAAGTACCGTTTCCTCGACCTGCGTCGCGAGCATCTCCACCAAAATATCATGAAGCGCGGCGAGATCATTGATTCGCTGCGGCGGCGGATGAAGGAACAGGGTTTCTTCGAGTTCCAGACGCCCATTCTGACCGCTTCGAGCCCGGAGGGCGCGCGCGACTATCTGGTGCCGTCGCGGCTCCATCCCGGCAAGTTCTACGCGCTGCCGCAGGCGCCCCAGCAGTTCAAGCAATTGATCATGGTGGCAGGCTTCGATCGCTATTTCCAGATCGCGCCATGCTTTCGCGACGAGGATGCCCGCGCCGACCGCTCACCGGGCGAGTTCTATCAGCTCGACATCGAGATGAGCTTCGTGACCCAGGAGGACGTCTTTGCCGCGGTCGAGCCGGTGCTGCGTGGCGTGTTCGAGGAGTTCGGTGGCGGCAAGCCGGTGACGGCGAGATTCCCGCTCATTCCCTATGCGCAAGCCATGCTGAAGTACGGCACCGACAAGCCGGACCTGCGCAATCCGATCGAGATGCAGGACGTTTCCGACGTCTTTCGCGGCGCCGGCTTCAAGGTCTTCGCCCGGATACTCGAAGCGAATCCAAAATCGGCGGT
>DASXXS010000287.1:0-3586 GCA_036502925.1 Xanthobacteraceae bacterium | reverse complement strand
CTGCAACGCTTCCACTATGACGTGGCGCAGATCGCCCATCCGATGGCGCTCGCGGCGCTGACCCGGCTGGTGCCGATCTCGCAGATCCTGTGGGGCACCGATTTCCCGTTCCGGTTCGGGCTGGAATACGTAAAGGGCCTGGGCGAATTCGGCTTTGGCGCCGACGACCTGCGCAAGATCGATCGCGAGAACGCGCTGCGGCTGCTGCCGCGGTGGAGATGAACATGCCCGACATCAATCTGAAGATCGCGGTCGCCAGCTACGGGCACACGGCCGCGCTGAAAGATGGCAGCGTGCGGATCGAAGGCGTCGCGCCGGATTTCGTCGAGGTCGCGCCGATCGTCGCGGCCTACCGCCGGATGGTGCGCGGCCTGGAGTTCGACGTCTGCGAGATGGCGCCGACCACCTATCTGATCGCGCGCGCCCTTGGGGCTTCCTTCATCGGGCTGCCGATCTTCCTGATGCGGCGCTTCCATCATTCGGGTTTCGTGGTTCGGCCGGATGCCGGCATCCGCGAACCCCGGGAGCTCGAAGGCAAGCACGTCGGGGTGCGGGCCTATTCGGTGACCACCGGCGTGTGGACCCGCGGCATCTTCGTCAACGAATACGGGCTCGACTCCGGCAGGGTCACCTGGGTGGTCGACGACGAGGAGCATGTGACCTCGCTCAAGCTGCCGCCCAATGTGATCCATGCGCCCCGCGGCCGATCGCTCGCCGGCATGATGGCGAGCGGCGAGTTGCAGGCGGGCTTCACGGGAAATGCCGGCATCGGCCGCGCCGGACCGCCGGTCGCCGGATGGGAGCAGAGCGGCCCGAGCGACGCGGCGAGCTATCCGGAGCTCATTCCCGATGCGGCCAAAGCCGAGGCCGCGTGGTTTGCCCGTACCGGCATTTATCCGATCCACGGCATGGTGGTGGTCAAGACCGAGGTGCTTGCCCGCCATCCGCGCATCGCGCGGTCGCTGTTCAACGCCTTCCTGGAGGCCAAGAACGCCTATCTGCGCCGCCTGATCGGCGGGGAAGCCGATGCGCCCGATGATCGGCGCTATCGCGCGCTGTCTGCTTTGGTCGGCGATCCGTTGCCGTATGGACTTGCCGCCAACAGGGCGAGCATCGAAGCGCTCGCGACCTATGCGCTGCAGCAGGGGCTGCTTGCGGGCCCCATGGCGATGAACGAAATGTTGGTCGATCCGCAGACGCAATGAGCGGCGCAACGGATCGGGAATGGCCAGCATTGTCACGTTGACGCAATCGTCCTACAAAATTCGCCGGCGTGACGGTGCCGATTGGCGCCAACGGGGTCCGACGATGCTGCGGGTAGCGATGAGGGGTGCGTTGATGTTGTCGCTTGCGAGCGGCCCGGTCTGCGCCGACGCGGTCGCCGATTTCTACAAGGGCAAGCAGATCAGGTTCATCATTCGCGCCGGGGTGGGCGGCACCTACGATCTCTACGCGCGGCTTTTGGGCCGGCATATGGCGGCGCACATCCCGGGCAATCCCGCCATCCTGCCCGTCAACATGTCGGGCGCGGGCGGGATCAAGGCCGCGATGTATGTGGCGGAGCTGGCGCCGCGGGACGGGACCGTCCTCACCATCGTCAGCCAGGGTCTCGCGGCCGACCAGGGTCTCGGGCTCAATCCCGGCTTTCGGGCCGACCTGCGTGAATTCAACTGGATCGGCAATATGAGCTCGGCCGGCCAGGTGGTGGTGACTTGGCACACCTCGCCTACCAAGAGTCTCGGCGACGCGATGGCCCGCACGACCGTGATCGGCGTGACCGGCGCCGGATCGATCTCGGTGCAGCTCGGCGCCGTGCTCAACAACGTGATCGGCACCAGGTTCAAGCTGGTGGTCGGCTATCCGGACGGCAACGACGTCAATCTCGCCATGGAACGCGGCGAGGTCGAAGGCCGCTGCTCGAGTCCGTGGCCGAGCTATCTGGCGGCAACCCCGCACTACGTGCTCGACAAGCTCATCACGCCGATCGTCCAGGTGGGCCTGGAGAAGGAGCCGGATCTGCCGAACGTTCCGCTGCTGCGTGAGCTCGCCAAGACGGCGCCAGAACGGCAGATCCTGGATTTCATGTCGCTCGCAGTCGCGATCGGACGGCCGATCGCCACCGCGCCCGGCGTCCCGGCCGATCGGGTGGCCGCCTTGCGCAAGGCCTTCGACGAGACGTTGCGCGATCCCGCTTTCATCGCGGCCGCCGCCAAGGAGCGGCTCGAGATCCGCGCCATGGGGGGCGCACAGCTGGCCGACCTGATCCGGCAGGTGATCGAAACCCCGGCCGAGCTGCGCGAACGGGTCAAGCTCGCGATCCAGCCGAAGAATGCGGTGAGCCTTCCGGGCGCCAAATCGGGAAACGAATAAAGGAAAGACCGATGAGCTACCAGGACCTGATCTACGGCGTCGACCAAGCCATCGCGACCATCACGCTCAACCGTCCGGCGCGGATGAACGCGCTGTCGCCGAACCTGGAAGAGGAGCTGCATCGCGCCTTCGATGAAGCCGATGCCGATCGCGCCGTGCGGGTCATCATCATGACCGGGAGCGGCGCCGCCTTCTGCGCCGGCTTCGACCAGGGACCCAACAAATCCGGCCGACGCAATTCGGATCCGGCCGGCAAGTCGATTGCCGAATTCATCGAATATTGTCACCGCCGGCACGGCAAGCGGGTGGCCGACTGGGCGCATATGTGGCGTCTGGGCAAGCCCATCATCGCGGCGGTCAACGGCTGGGCGATGGGGGCGGGCTTCTGGTATCAGCTCGCCGCCGACATCACCATTGCATCGGAGGAGGCCGTGTTCGCGCAGCCCGAGGTGCGGCACATTTCCGCCTCGAGCTACCTGCTCACCGCGCTCTGCGGGTGGAAGGTCGCCAACCGGTGGGCGCTCACCGGCGATCACTTCGATGCCCGCGAGGCGCTGCGCATCGGCATGGTCAACGAGGTCGTCCCGCACGATCGGTTGATGGAGGCGGCACGCGCGCTGGCGCACCGGATCGCCCTGGTGCCGGAGCCCTCGGTGCGCCTCAACAAGGCGATCGCCATGCAGGGCATCCAGGCCGCCGGCCTCTATTCCGCCCTGCTGGTCGAAGGCACGCTCGGGACGCTCGCCCAAGCATCGCACAACGAATATCGCGAAAAGCTGTTCGAGGTGCACCGCACGCAAGGCGTCAAGGCCTACCTGGAAATGCGCGACGGCCCGTTCCAGCCCGAGCCCATGGGACCGCGCGCGAAGAGGCCGCGGAAAAACACGCCGGGTTGAGCGATACCCCTAACCGCACCGCGTCGTCCCGTTCCCACGAAGGAGCGTGTGAAGAAATTTGCTTTGCGAGAGAGGCGCACGGCCGCTCACACCTTCCAACAAAAAATGGCCCCGGAATTTCCGGGGCCATCCGCCGCGCATCGCGGCTCGTCAATAGCACTCGCGGCGCATCCTATAGACGACATTTCCCCTCGGGGTGACGATGCGTTCCCGCACCAATGGACATTCGTAAGCGTAGTCATAATTGTAGTCCCGATAGCCATAGCCGTAGCCATAGCGCGGGCCGACCCCAAATCCGAACGGGCCGACCTGAACGCCGG
>DASXXS010000286.1:0-3312 GCA_036502925.1 Xanthobacteraceae bacterium | reverse complement strand
TTGGTGGAAGAGGCTGCTGTCACGGTCGGTGTGGTCGTGGAGGTTTGAGCGGGTGAGGTGGAGGTAGCGGTGTTCCCTGCTCCGGTGACAGTTCCCTCCAGCACGATGTTGGCCGGGATTTCAGAGGCGGTGAGGTTCGCGTTCGTGATCGTGACCCCGGAGAGGTTGTTGATCGCCTGCGAACTCGGTCCGTTTTCGCTGCTCGAACCTTGCTCCAAACAAAAGTAACAGCGCCAACGAGGAAGATCGCCATAAGGCCCCAAGATGAATGCTCGTAGGCCAAGACAGCAGCACCCAAAAGCAGAAATGGTTGCCAGGTGCTTGAAAACGGTGGCTGAAGTGATCGCTTATAGTCGGATGGGCTCATCGGCGGTTGGTATCGCGTTGGCGCTCTTGGGTTGCGACATGTCAAAATGATCACCGCAATTGGCCGCGGTGACAAGGCTGCGGGCGAGCCCAAGTCGGGTCCGGCTGCTTACCCGCCGCTTACCCGCAGAGCGACTGAAATGCGCGCTAAAACGTAACTGATTGATTTTGCTGGCGCGCCCGAGGGGATTCGAACCTCTGACCTTTGCCTTCGGAGGGCAACGCTCTATCCAGCTGAGCTACGGGCGCGTTCGCTCTAGATAACGGAACCCTACCGCAGCCGCAACCGCGCCGCCAGCCGCGTCGCGTTGCCGGGACGGAGCGGGCGGGCGCCTTATGGCTCCGCCCGCTGGCGTCGTATCCCGCCGGCGTCCTATAAAGAACGTCCGATGAGCCAGAATACGCCGCGACCTGCCGCCAAGGGCGCCAAGCGAAAAGGTGCCGAGACGACGAGCGCCGAGACCCGGTCGGCGCCGCCGGGCGCCGGATACGACTGGCAGGACCCGCTCGCGCTTGAGGGCGAGCTGACGCCAGACGAGCGCATGGTGCAAGCGACCGCGCGCGGCTACGCGCAGGATCGGCTGTTTCCGCGCGTGCTCACGGCCTTTCGGGAAGAGCGCTTCGATCGCGAGATCATGACCGAGATGGGGGCGCTCGGGCTCCTGGGCGCGACGCTCCCGGAGGAGTATGGCGGCGCCGGCCTCGGCCAGGTGGCCTATGGGCTGATCGCGCGCGAGATCGAGCGCGTCGATTCCGGCTACCGTTCGGTGCTCTCGGTGCAGTCCTCGCTGGTGATGCAGCCGATCTACGCCTATGGGAGCGAGGCGCAGCGGCGCAAATACCTGGCCCGGCTCGCGACCGGCGAGATCGTCGGCTGCTTCGGCCTGACCGAGCCCGACCACGGCTCCGATCCGGGCGCCATGACGACACGGGCCGAGCGGGTCGCCGGCGGCTATCGCCTCACCGGCACCAAGACCTGGATCTCCAATGCGCCGATCGCCGACATCGCCCTGATCTGGGCCAAGCTCGACGGCGTGATCCGCGGCTTTATCGTCGAGCGCGGCGCCAAGGGATTCTCCACCCCCCCGATCGAAGGCAAGCTCAGCCTGCGCACCTCGCTCACCGGCGAGGTGGTGCTGGCCGGCGTCGTGGTGCCGGAAGAGAATCTGCTGCCCGATGCCGAGGGGCTGGCGGGCCCGTTCGGCTGTCTCAACAGCGCGCGCTACGGCATCGTCTGGGGCGCCATGGGGGCGGCCGAATTCTGCTGGCACCGCGCCCGCCAATATGTGCTGGACCGCAAGCAGTTCGGGCGGCCGCTCGCCGCCAACCAGCTGATCCAGAAGAAGCTCGCCGACATGCAGACCGAGATCGCGCTCGGGCTCGCCGGCGCGCTGCGACTCGGCCGCCTGATGGAAGCCGGCCGGGCGGCGCCGCCGGCGATTTCCCTGATGAAGCGCAACAATTGCGCCAAGGCGCTCGAGATCGCCCGCATGGCCCGCGATATGCACGGCGGCAACGGCATTTCCGACGAGTTCCACGTCATGCGCGTGCTCGCCAATCTCGAGACCGTGAACACCTATGAAGGCACGAGCGACATCCACGCGCTGATCCTGGGCCGCGCCATTACGGGCATTCAGGCGTTCTGTTGAAGGGCGCGCGCCCGGCGTCACGGAGCATTTGTCCCGGCCTTGAGCCGGGACCGTTCCAATCTCCAGCGCCTGGAACGGTCCCGGGTCGAGCCCGGGACAAAGTTGCGCCTCGCTTTGCGGGCAGCGCGAACGGCGTTATGACTGGCCGCCATGAAGGTCGACGGCAAGCCCACCCGCAGCATCTGGCTCGAACCCGACGGTTGGTCGGTCGGCATCGTCGATCAGACGTTGCTGCCCCACCGCTTCAGTGTGGCTCGCCTCATCTCGCTCGATGACGCCGCGCACGCGATCCGCGCCATGCAGGTGCGCGGCGCCCCGCTGATCGGGGCCGCGGCGGCTTACGGCATTTGCCTGGCGTTGCGCCAGGATGCCTCCGACGAGGGGCTCGAGCGCGCCGCCGCGACGCTGCGCCGTACGCGCCCGACCGCCATCAATCTCAAATGGGCGCTCGACGAGATGGCGGCGGCGGTGCGCAACCAGGCGCGGGCGGCGCGCGTCGATGCCGCCTACCGCCGAGCAGCGGAAATCTGCGAGCAGGACATTGCCATCAATCAGGCGATCGGCCGCCACGGCCTGCCGCTGATCGAGGCGATCGCGGCGAAAAAAGCCGGCGAGCGGGTCAACCTGCTCACCCATTGCAATGCCGGCTGGCTCGCCACCGTCGATGTCGGCACCGCCACGGCGCCGATCTATCTGGCGCATGATCGCGGGCTGCCGGTCCATGTCTGGGTCGACGAGACGCGTCCGCGCAATCAGGGCGCGTCGCTGACCGCCTGGGAGCTCGGCCAGCACGGCGTGCCCCACACGGTGATCCCCGACAATACCGGCGGCCATCTGATGCAGCACGCCATGGTCGATATGGCGATCGTGGGCACCGACCGGGTGGCCGCCAATGGCGACGTCTGCAACAAGATCGGCACTTATCTCAAGGCGCTCGCCGCCAAGGATAATGACGTTCCGTTCTATGTGGCGCTGCCCTCGCCCAGCATCGATTTCTCGGTCACGGACGGGATTGCAATTCCCATCGAGGAACGCGACGGGGACGAGGTCGCCGCCATCACCGGCCGCACTGCCGACGGGGGAATCGAGACCGTGCGGGTGGTGCCGGACGGCACGCCGGTCAGGAACTACGGCTTCGACGTGACGCCGGCGCGGCTCGTCACCGGGCTCATCACCGAGCGCGGGGTGATCGCGCCGAGCCGCGCCGCGCTGGCGAACACGTTTCCGCAGCGCGCGGCGCCCGCCAAGGCGCACGGCAATTGAGCGGGACCGTACGCATGGCCATGGATTCCTCTGC
>DASXXS010000285.1:0-5596 GCA_036502925.1 Xanthobacteraceae bacterium | reverse complement strand
ATCACCTCGATCACCTGATCGAGCATCTCGGCGACGCTGACGGCGCCGATGTCGCTCACCAGCGTGCCGCGCACGCCGTAGCGTTGCGCCCGCCATTTGTTCTCGACCACGATCGCGCGCCCCACCGCGTCGATGTCGTGATTGATGAGCGGATTGCGGGTGAGGTAGCGCGTCAGCACCCGGTAGAGCGCCGCGATGGCGATGGTATCCTCGACCAGCGTGCAGCAATCGGGCGCGCGCAACTCAAGCGTGGGATGCTCGAGCGAAGGGCGGATCGCCCACCACACGAAGCTCGCATCCTCCATCACGCCGGCGCGCACCAATGCCGCCACATAGGCGTCGAATTCCTCCTTGGTGCGGAACAGCTCAGGCACACCGGTGCGCGGCAGCTCGTCGTAGGCGGCGAGCCGATAGCCCTTGAGCCCGGTCGGCCGCGAGTTCCAGAACGGCGACGACGTCGCCAAGGCCACGAACAACGGCAGATAGGGCAGCATGCGGGTCATCACGTCGACGCGCTCGTCGGGATCCGGCAGCTCGACATGCACGTGCATCCCGCACAGCATGTTGCGCTGGCCGATCATCTGCAGGTCATCCATCACGGTGTCATAGCGCTCGGATTCGGTCTGTTGCATGTCGCGCCACGCCGCCGTCGGATGGGTGCCGGCGGCGAGGATCGCCAGCCCGTGCTCGGCCGCAATCCCGGCCACGGTCTGGCGCAGGAACCGCAGCTCCTCCCGCGCGGTCGCCATGTCGGTATGCGGCAGCGTTGCGATCTCGACCTGCGCCTGCAGCAGCTCGCCGCTGACCTGCCCGCCGGTCGCCTTTTGGGCGGCTGCGAGGAACGCCGCCGGCATGGCGCAAGCCGCCGACTTGGTATCGGCGTCGACCAGGAAAAACTCCTCCTCGATCCCGAACCTGAAAATGTTGGCCATGTTTCGATCTCCATTCGGGACGCCAACGTGTCTGGACTCGGCTCGAAACCATCTCGATATTCAAGAAGGTCGGTACGCAAGAATACGCTGCTGCTGGGTGAGAATGCGGATGCCCGCGCATGCAAACGCGTGCCCGCGCATGGCAACGCGCGGCTCCGGTTTTGGTTGCATCAGCGTCGTGGACAAGATTGCGCGGCTCCGCGCGCAATCACGAGCGCCACTCTACGCGGTCGCGCGGTGGTCGCTGCGCCGGGCGTTGCGCTCGAAAAACAGCGCTTGGCTGATGACGGCGGAAACGGCGGTGGGCTGAAACGGCTTGGCGATCAGGAAGGCGGGCTCCGGCCGCTCGCCGGTGAGGAAACGCTCCGGATAGGCGGTGATGAAGATGACCGGGACCTGGAACATGCGCAGCAGCTCATTGACGGCATCGAGGCCCGAGCTGTTGTCGGCCAGATGGATGTCGGCGAGAATAAGGCCCGGCGCATGCGCCTTGGCGATCGATACCGCCTTGCTGTGGGTGCGCGCGACGCCGATCACGCGATGACCGAGGTCTTCGACCAGATGCTCGAGGTCCATGGCAATCAAGGCCTCGTCCTCGATGATGAGAACGTCGGTCGCAATCTCGGCGGCGAGCTCATGGCCCGCTTCCTGCACGAGACCGCGCAGCGTCGGCACGTCGGTGTCGAGAATTTCGGCGGCCGCGTCCTCCGAGAAACCTTCGAGCGACACCAAAAGGAACGCCTGGCGTGGCAGCCGGGTGATATGGGCAAGGCGCCGCTCGACCGGCAATTGGGGGTCGCGGGGGTCGCTGGCACCGTTCAAATCGACGGAGTTCCAAATCTTGGTGAGGACCTTGTAGAGCGCCGCGCGCGGGCGGTGAGCGCCCTCGATGGCGCTCGGGTCGGCCAGGATCGCCTCCAGGGCCGCCATCACATAGGCGTCGCCCGAACTCTGCCGTCCGGACAGCGCCCGCGCGTAGCGGCGCATGAACGGTAGGTATTCAGCTACCAGTTGTGAATTCGGCACTTGGCCCTCCCCTACTGCGCCCGTCATATATGGGGGCGACCGCCAGAAAACGCCCGTCCCCAAAAAAAGTTCCATTTTGATGGAACCGTTTGACCTACCGAGCGTTTAGGCCCGATGTACCCCGGGACGGGATAGGCGCGGCGGCGCGCGGCAGAGGGATCATATGAGGGACCGCAAGTCAGCTATACCGGCACCGCTGGCGGACGCGACCGCGACCAAACGGGGGAGAAACTCGGCCAATCTCGGCCCCGAAATCCAAGCAAAGATCGGCAAGCAGCTTCGCGCCTATTACGCCGGCCTGATCGAGCCGACGCCGGAGCGTTTCGTCGAGCTTTTGCGCGCATTGGACAAGCCGGGCGGCAAAGGGCCCACCGATGAAGGTTGATTCCGCCGTCCGCGAGAGCATGCTTGCGGCAGTGCCCGGTCTGCGGGCATTCGCCATGTCGCTCTGCGGCAAGATCGATCATGCCGACGACCTGGTCCAGGAGACGCTGCTGCGGGCGCTCACCAACATCGACTCGTTTGAGCCCGGCACCAATATGTCGGCCTGGCTATTCACCATCCTGCGCAATCTGTTCCGCTCCGAATACCGCAAGCGCCGGCGCGAGGTGGAAGACGGCGACGGGCGATTCTCCGCCACCCTCAAATCGCAGCCGGCGCAGCCGGGCCACATGGAATTCGAGGAGTTCCGCGCCGCGCTGGCGCAACTCCCTCCCGACCAGCGCGAGGCGCTGGTCCTGGTCGGCGCCTCCGGCTTCTCCTACGAGGAAGCCGCGCAGATCTGCGGCAGCGCCGTGGGCACGATCAAGAGCCGGGTCAACCGCGCGCGCACGCGCCTCGCCGAGCTCCTCGCGATCGAGAACGCCCACGACATGGGACCCGACAGCACCACCCAGGCCGTCCTCACCGGACACGAGGCCGGCTGACGCGGCAGCGGCCACGCGCCAGCGCCAGATGAGGCGAGCCAACTCGACCTGCGGACAATAAACGCGCAGCTCCCCTATCTCCGCCCCTTCCCGGGCACGCGCGGCGAGGGGTCGCCCGGCTTTGCCGACAGGCCGCGCAGGAAAAAGCGTATTCCGCCGACGATCACCAGGAAACCAAGTGCCACGCCGATCCAATGAAAGACATTTGTCATTGATAATATGCTCTTTCCGCATGTTCACGGTTGACGGCGATGCAGCGCATCGCACCGCTTCACTCATAGTCACGAAGCGCGCAATCACAAAGCTCAAATTACCAGATTCGCCGGCCTCGATCCGCGCGCCGGCCGGTTCGCCAACGCATCATATCGCGCGCGGCAGCAATAGCCCGCTACGCGCGCACGTTATGCGCCGCTCTCCTCAGATCCATCGAGAAACCACGATCGCGGCGAGGCCCACGGCGGCCAGCAGTGCGCCCCAATACACCCACGGCATCTGATTGATCATGAAGCTCGTGGCCGGATAAGGGAAATAGCCGGTCCCCTGCCCGATCCAGATCAAGCCGATCACAACGGCGAGAATGCCGATGACCAGAAGCGCAGTTTTCGTGATTCCCATCGTGGGCTCTCTTACCGTTGCGGCCGTCTGCATCAGCAGCGAATCCGCGACCAGCACCGCCACCGGCAGACTGAAGGGAAACAAAACATATTTGTTTGCTTTGATCACATTCAAGTGTTTGACGCGCCTGCGGCGGGCTGCCTGACGCCGTATAAAATCGATGTAAACTTCCGCGCCTTGAGGCGAACTTTGATATAACTTTGGTTGAGAAAGCGTGAGATTTGTTTGACAAGTTGCGAAGATCCGGGCCCCGCTGCTTGACCGGAACGCGTTATTCCATCATTTGATCGTGAGCAGCCGGGCGAATCATACAAGCAAGCGCGTTATTGCGGCTTTTAACCCGGGCTTCACCTCCCATATGCAGTCTGACGGTTCCGGCACTCCGGCCGATAAGGATGGCAACGATGCGCTTTTCCGCGACGGTAATCTCAGCGGCCCTGCTGGTCGCGGTTGCAAGCCCGGTGCTCGCTGCCGGCGAACAGGATCGGGACAATCCTGGCCTCGCGTCCGCCCAGGCGGCCGTCGCCGACCGCTTCCCCGATACCGTCGAGATGGTCAGGCTCGATCCCAAAGACCCTGGTACCCGCTACAACCGCGGCACCAAGGAACAGACCAAGAGCGAGCTCAACCAGATCATCGTCTACTACAACACGGCCATCAAGCACGATCCCAATGACGACGACGCCTATTTCCACCGCGGCATCGCGAACTTCTACGCCGGCGCCATCCCGCAGGCGCTGGCCGATCTCAGCCAGGCGAGCAGGCTCGACCCCGAATACGCCTATTACGCGCTGTGGATCGACATCGTCGACAGGCGCGGCAACGCGGCGAGCCGCCTCGCGCAGGCGATCGCGCATGTCGACATGACGAAATGGCCGGCGCCGGTGATCCGCATGTTCCTCGGCCAGGCCACGCCGGCAGCCGTGCTCGCCGCCGCCGCCGACGATCCTGACGCCAAGACAAAAGCAGGCCAGGTCTGCGAGGCCAATTTCTACAGCGCGGAATTGGCGCTGCAGCAGGGCGCCAAGGCGGAAGCGGAGCGCCTGTTCCGGCTCGCGGCGGCCGGTTGCCCGCGCGAATTCGTCGAAGGGCCCGCCGCCAATTCAGAGCTCGCGGCGCTCGACGGAAGTCACTAGATCACCGGCAGCCAGCCAACCGGTCAATCTTCTGTCCGAACAACCAGGTCACTGCGCCGGACACAGGCTCAGCGCCTGGTCTTCCAGGTTCGAGTGGATCGGCGCGCACGGCGAGGCGCCCAGCCGCAGATTGAAATTGCTCAACAGCTTGTTCAGCTTGTCGGCATCGAATTCGCCGACGCTGACCACGAATTTCGGCCGTCCCGGCACGCGCATCAAGCGCTTCACCTCCGAAGCGAGCTTGTTGGTCTGGGACAGCTCCAGATAATTGTTCTCGATACCGAGATATTGCGCCGAGGGCTCGGCGTAAGGAATGAAATAGGCGGCCGGATCCCAGGTGGCAATCAGCACGATGCTGCGCGGCGGCAACGCCGGAACGTGGACCTCGACATATTTGTCGGTATAGGGACGGCGGCCCCAGTCGAGATAGACGGTGGTCGTGAGCGCAATCGCCAGCACCGCGACCGCCCCGCCGATGCGCAGGCGACGATCGTCGAAGAGCCAGATCAAGGCTCCGATCGCGACGATGCCGGTGAGCATTTCGAGCGGGATGGCGTACCGGTAATAGCCGAATTCGAGCGCCCAGCTGAAATAGGAGACGACCACGAAGGTGAAGACGAGACCGAGGCCGGGTGTCTGCGCCAATACGTCTTGCGGACGGCGAGCTTGGCGCAGCCAACCCGCCGCCAGCGCCAGCACGCCGATCACCAGCGCGACGTAGGCGATGGCGGCGCGCCAGTCGCGAAACGTCGGCTCCGAGACCAGATAGGTGTTGGTCTTCGCCCAATAGAACGGGAAGGCCATCAGCTTCCAAAAGCTGTCCGGGATGAACCGCGGATCCCAAATCGCCGTGGGCTCGAAATACGGCGATCGAAAGATCTGATTGAGATAGGGAAAGAACGGATTTCCGAACGCGTTCCAAAGCGTGAGCAGGTGATGCCCCGCAAAGACGAGAAATCCC
>DASXXS010000284.1:0-3817 GCA_036502925.1 Xanthobacteraceae bacterium | reverse complement strand
GCGCCCACCACCTCGACCTTGATGCAGCACGCGCTCGGCGATGCGCTGGCGATCGCGCTCTTGGAGAGCCGCGGCTTCACGGCGCTGGATTTCCGCGTCTTCCATCCGGGCGGCCGGCTCGGCGCCATGCTCAAGTTCGTCGGCAATGTCATGCATACGGGCGCAGCCATTCCGCTCGCCACCGTCGGCACGCGGATGTCGGAGGCGGTGGTGGAGATGTCGGCCAAGGGCTTCGGCTGCGTCGGCATCGCGGACGCCGACGGCAGGCTGGTCGGGATCGTCACCGACGGCGACCTGCGCCGGCACATGCGCCCCGACCTGCTCGATGCGCGGGTGGAGACCGTGATGACGCGCAGCCCGAAAACCGTGCGGCCCGATCAGCTCGCCAGCGAAGCGCTCGAGATCATCAACTCGTCGAAGATCACCGCGTTGATCGTGGCCGAGGCCGGCAAGCCGGTCGGCATCGTGCATTTCCACGATTTGTTGCGCGCTGGGGTGGCGTGACCAGGGGGCAGTAATCAGCGCTCAGTAATCAGAAAAGGTAACGGTGGCTCTGATTACTGATCGCTGATTACTGATACCTGTCATATCCAGCCTTTGAGCTCGCGCAGCGCCATCTGCCAGATCACCAGCATGCCGGGCCCGCTGTCGTTGAGGCAGGGGATGGCGGCAAATTTCTCGCCGCCGTGATGCTTGAAGATCTCGGCGTTCTCGACCGCGATCTCTTCCAATGTCTCCAGGCAGTCGGCGGAAAATCCCGGCGTGATCACCGCCACCCGCTTCACGCCCGCCCGGGCGAGCTTCTCGACCGTGGCGGCGGTGGCGGGCTCGAGCCATTTGCCGAGGCCGAAGCGCGACTGGAAGGTCAGCATCAGCTTGCTTTCGTCGAGCTTGATCTGCCGGCGCAGCAACCGCATGGTCTCGACGCATTGGTCGTAATAGGGATCGCCGTTATCCACGAAGGACTGCGGGATGCCGTGGAACGAAGCCAGGATGACCTCGGGCTCGAAATCGAGCCGGGAGAGCTCGACGCTGGTGGAGGAGGCCAGCGCCTCGATATAGACCGGGTCGTCGTAATAAGGGGCCGCGATCCGCACCGCCGGCTGCGCCCGCATGCGGGTGAGCGCCCGAAAGACTTCATCGCCCACGGTCGCGGTGGTCGCCGCGCAATATTGCGGATAGAGCGGAATGACCAATATGCGCTCGCAGCCCTGCGCCGCCAGGGCCGCGAGGCGCGCGGCGATCGCGGGCTGTCCGTAGCGCATCGCCCAATCCACCACGACATGGGGGCCGATCGGCTGCAGCGTCGAGGCCAGCATCTGCGCCTGCGAGCGGGTGATGGTCTTGAGCGGGGATTCGTTCTTCGCGTGGTTCCAGATTTTCTTGTAGTCGGGGGCTTTGCGGCGCGGCCGCACCGGCAGGATGATGCCGTTGAGCACGAGCTTCCACACGATGCCCTGGTTCTCGATCACCCGCGGATCGGACAGAAACTCCCGCAGGTAGCGGCGCACCGAGCCCGGATCATGGCCCTCGGGCGTGCCGAGATTGACCAGCAGCACGCCGATCTTGTGGGCGGCCGGCGACGCAGGAGCATCGACATGCTGCACTGGCGTTGCGGCCGGGGTGATGGGCGAGGCTTCGTTCATGGCACCAACATAGGCGATCGGAAGACGCTGCGCGACCCTGCGCGGGACGCGGCCTAAACCGTGTCCCGCCCGGAATCGCGAAGGTGCCGCTACTCGGCGGCCTTGAGATAGTGCGGGCCGCCTGAGCGCAGCTGGTCCAGCAGCGTTGCCTCGTCGGCCTTGGCGGCCGCGAGATGGCGCATCTTGACGTGGCCGAAGCCGCGGATCTTCTCCGGGATCGCCGCGATGCCGACCGCCAGATGATGGTTGTCGGCATTGAGCCTGCCCAGCACCTCCGACAAGGTCGCCTCGTAGTCGGCGATGAGCTTGCGCTCGGTGCGGCGCTCGGCCCCATAGCCGAACGGATCCACCGCGGTGCCGCGCAGGAACTTGAGCCGCCTCAGCAGCCGGAAGCCCGTCATCAGCCACGGCCCGAAGGTGATCTTGCGCGGCTGCCCGGTGCGGCGATCGCGCCGCGCCAGGAGCGGCGGGGCGAGATGAAACTCGAAGCGCAGCCGCTCGCCGTCGAACTCCTGCGCCACCTGACGCAAGAACTCGCCATTGCCGTAGAGCCGCGCCACCTCGTACTCGTCCTTGTAGGCCATCAGCTTGAAGAGATTGCGGGCGACCGCCTCCGCCAGCCCGCATTTGCCTGGCGCCTTGGCGGCTTCCGCCGCCTTGGCGGCTTCGACCCGATCGCGATAGCGCACCGCGTAGGCGGCGTTCTGGTAGGCGGTCAGGTATTCGACCCGGCGCGCCAGCATCTCGTCGAAGGATTGCGACAGCGCGCGCGCATCGGTGAGCGTGCCGGCCGCCGGCGCCGCGAGCTTCTCGACCGCGGCCGGATCAGCGGCGGCGCAACGTCCCCAGCGGAACGCGGCTTTGTTCATGGCCGCCGCCGCGCCATTGAGCTCGATCGCGGTTTCGATCGCCTCGGCCGAGAGCGGCAGCGCGCCGAGCTGATAGGCGTAGCCGAGCATGACCATATTGGCCGCGATGGTCTCCCCGGCAACTGCGGCCGCGATCCGCGAGGCATCGACGAAATGCGAGCCGGGACCGCCGGTGGCGGCCGCGATCGCGCGCTTGAGCCGCTCGCTGGGCAGCGAGAAATCCGCATTGCGGGTGAACTCGCCGGGCAGGACCTCGGCGCGGTTCACCACCATGGTGGTGACGCCGGGCTCGACGGCGGCCAGCACCTTCTTGCTGCCGGCCACCACGATATCGCCGCCGAGCACGAGATCGGCCCCGCGCGCCGCGATGCGGATGGCATGAATGTCCTCGGGCCTCTCGGCGATGCGGATGTGGCTCGCCACCGCGCCGCCCTTCTGGGCGAGGCCCGCCATGTCGAGCACCCCGACCGCCTTGCCCTCGAGATGCGCCGCCATGCCGAGGATCGCCCCGATGGTGACGATGCCGGTGCCGCCGATGCCGGTTACGATGATGCCGTAGGTCTGGTCGATCGCCGGCAGCTCGGGATCGGCGAGGACCGGAAACGCCGCCGGCCCGGAAATAGCGGCGGAGCGTTTCGGCTTGCCGCCATGGACGGTGACGAAGGAGGGACAGAACCCCTTGAGGCAGGAAAAATCCTTGTTGCAGCTCGACTGATCGATGGTGCGCTTGCGCCCCCATTCGGTCTCGAGCGGCTGCACCGAAACGCAATTTGATTGCACCCCGCAGTCCCCGCAGCCCTCGCAGACCAGCTCGTTGATGATCACGCGCTTGTCCGGATCCGGATAGGTGTGGCGCTTGCGGCGGCGGCGCTTCTCGGCCGCGCAGGTCTGGTCGTAGATCAGCACCGTGACGCCCGGAATCTTGGCGAGATCCTCCTGCACCCGCATCAGCTCGTCGCGGTGATGAATGGTGAGACCGGCCGGCCAGCGCTCGTCGGGCGCGTATTTCTTCGGCTCGTCGCTGACCACCACGACCGCCGCGGCGCCTTCGGCCGCGACCTGGCGCGCCACCTGCGGCACCGTGAGCCCGCCGTCATTGGGCTGGCCGCCCGTCATGGCGACCGCGTCGTTGAACAGGATCTTGTAGGTCATGCTCACGCCGGCCGCGATGGCGGCGCGGATCGCCATGTAGCCGGAGTGATTGTAGGTGCCGTCGCCCAGGTTCTGGAACACGTGCGGGCGCTTGGAGAACGGGGCTTCGCCAATCCAGTTGGCGCCTTCGCCGCCCATCTGGGTGAAGCC